>JAUIFY010000445.1 GCA_030430245.1 bacterium
CTCCTCGACGAGAGGAAGCAGATCTTCGACGGTCGCGTACGCCTGATAGAACTCGAGCATCGTGAACTCGGGGTTGTGCCGCGTGGAGAGCCCCTCGTTGCGGAAGTTGCGACCGATCTCGAAGACGCGCTCGAAGCCCCCGACGAGAAGGCGCTTCAGGTAGAGCTCCGGCGCGATCCGGAGCTGGAGCGACATGTCCAACGCGTTGTGGTGCGTGAGGAACGGCTTGGCGGCCGCGCCGCCGGCGATCGACTGGAGAATCGGCGTCTCGACCTCGAGAAAATCCCGCTCCGTGAGAAAGGCGCGCATGCCCGACAGGATCGCCGCCCGGCGGCGGAACGCCTCGCGCACGTCGGGATTCGCGAGCAGGTCCAGGTAGCGCTGGCGATAGCGGATCTCGACGTCGGTCAACCCGTGCCACTTCTCGGGCAACGGGTGGAGACACTTCGCGAGCAACCGCATCTCCGTCGCGGACACCGTGAGCTCGTCCGTGCGTGTCCGGAAGACCGTGCCGCGTACGCCGATGCGGTCGCCGAGATCGAGCGACTTCACGAGCGCAAAGGTCTCCTCGTCCAGCTGGTCCTTCCGGAGATAGGTCTGAATCCGGCCCGTCCCGTCCTCGATCACCGCGAACGCGGCCTTGCCGAAACTCCGCTTCGCCATGACCCGGCCGGCCACCACGACCTCGCGCCCGAGCCTCTCGAGCGCCTCGTTGTCGTCCCCGGCGTGGGTCGCGAGGATCTCTCCCGTCCGGTCCTGGGGCCGGAAGTCGTTGGGGTACGCGAAGCCCGACGCCCGCAGGGTCGCAAGCTTGGCTCGCCGGGTCGCAGTCAGATCGTCTTCGCTCACGGGACTCGGCTCGCGCGGGCGCTGCTCCGGACCGGCCCGCGATATCCGCCGAGACTAACCGTCGAATCCGTGTCCCGTCAATTCGAGCCGCCGCGACACCGCGAGAAACCCCCGGAACTCTTGCGGCACCGGCCGAATCGGAATACTCCGTGGAGTGTACGTGATCACGCGGATCACCCGGCCCTACTGGATCGCTGGTCGCCTCGTCCTGCTCGGACTGGCGGCCCTCTTCGTTGCGACGGCGATCTCCAGCGTCGTCCGAGGACGCCTGAGTCGCGCGGGGATGGAGCGTGGAGCGACCGCGGCGGCCCCCACCGACGTCTCCACCACCGACCCTCTGTCGGCCTACCTTCCCATGGCGCGCCGAAACCTGTTCGCGGAGGTCCGCGAGGCCGCACCGGACGAGCGTCGCAGCACCACGGCCGCTCGCGGACCGGCCGACCTGAAACTCCTCGGCACCGGCGGATCCGGCGAGTTCCGGTACGGCATCGTCGAGGACCAGAAGGAGAAGGAGCAGAAGCTCGTCCGCCTCGGCGACGAGCTCGACGGCGCCGAAGTGGTCGAGGTGGGCTGGCGGAAGCTCGTACTCCGGCGGGGACCGAAGGACGAGCTCCTGACGGTGCCGCCGGATCTCGGCGTCAGCGCGGCCCGAAAGACCTCCCGCGCCGCCACGACGCGAACGTCGAAGAACGACGCCGAGGCGAAGGTTCGCAAGCTGGGCGACGACCGGTTTCTGATCGGGCGTGACGAGGTGAACCACCAGCTCGGGAA
>JAUIFY010000277.1 GCA_030430245.1 bacterium
CGAGAGATGAGGGCCCCGTCGCGGTGACGGCTGTTCATGATGCACGCGCCCGCCCCCGTATACCCGAACGGCGTCATGACCATGCGGCCGTGCCAGAACGCGAGAATGACCTGCTCGCGAGCCTCGAACCGGCGAAGGAGCTCGTCGGCGTCCAGATAGCGCTGTCGGCTCGTCGATCCGATCAGTCGCAGCACGAGGTAGATCAGGAACCCCGCCACCTCCACGAACCATCGCTCGCGACGGGAGCCGCGGGGCATCAACCGCACGAGGGCTCCGGATCCGTCGGCGAAGGGACCAGCCCGAGCGCCTGCTGATCGTGCAGCCGCCGATACGCCCCCCCTCGCGCGTAGAGGTCCTCGTGCGTGCCTTCCTCCACCAGCCGACCACGATCGAGCACGACGATCCGATCACATCGGCGGATCGTCGAGAACCGGTGCGCGATGACCAGCGTCGTACGTCCCGCCATGAGATGGTCGATGGCGTCCTGCACGAGGCGCTCCGACTCCGAATCCAGCGCCGACGTCGCCTCGTCGAGAATCAGGATCGGAGCGTTCTTCATGAGCGCTCGCGCGATGGCGAGACGTTGGCGCTGGCCACCCGAGAGCGTCACCCCGAGCTCGCCGACCACGGTGTCGTACCCGTCGGGCAGCGTCGCGATGAACTGGTGCGCGTGCGCGGCCCGCGCGGCCGCTTCCAACTCGGCCGCCGGCGCGTCGGCGGCTCCGTAGGCGATGTTGGCGCGAATCGTATCGTTGAAGAGGAACGTGAACTGCGTGACGATTCCGATCTGCGCTCGCAGCGACGCCAGGGTGGCGTCGCGCAGATCCACACCGTCGAGCGTCACGCGCCCTTCGGTCGGGTCGTAGAAACGGGGGATCAGGTCGGCGAGTGTCGACTTGCCGGCGCCACTCGCGCCCACCACCGCGACGGCCTCCCCCTTGCGCAGAACGAGGTCGATTCCGGCGATCGCCTCCTCGGCCTCCCGCTCCCCCGTCGGCGTGCCGGCGGCCGCCGCGGCTCGATCCGCCGCGCGCTTGGGGTAGCGGAAATGAACCCGCTCGAGGCGGATCTCGCGCGCGATCGGCGGAAGGTCGACCGCGTCGGCGCGCTCCTCGATCTCCGCGGGCTCGTCCAGGATCTCGAACACCCGGCTCGCGGAGGCGAGCCCGCGCTGGATCTCCGAGTTGACCTTCGCGAGACGCTTGAAGGGCTCGTACACGAGCATCAGCGCGGCCATGAACCCCAGGAAGGCGCCTTGGGTCCGCTCGCCCGAGAGCACGCTGTAGCCGCCGTACCAGATCACGCCCGCGGCCCCGAACGCCGCCAGCATCTCCATGATGGGCTGGATGAGAGCGCGCGACTTGGTTGCCTTCATCTGGTGGTGGAAGACGCGGCCACTCTCCGCCTGGAACCGCGACTCTTCGTACGCCTCCATGCCGAATGCCTTGACCACCCGGTTGCCCTGCGCCGTCTCTTGCAGCAACGCCGCGAGAGTGCCCAGCGTCTCCTGCCCCGCGCGGGCGTGCCGCCGCAGACGCTTGGAGAGGTTCAGCACGGGCAGCACCGCGATCGGGAACCCGACGAACGCGATCAGCGCGAGCTGCCAGTCGAGCACGAAGGCCGCGAGCAGCAGAGCGACGAGCGACGTCGTGTCCTGCAGGAGCGCGATCGTGCTCTGGGTGAGAGCCGTGTTCACCTGCGTCACGTCACTCGTGGCCCGCGAGACGATCGCGCCGGTGGGAGTGCGATTGAAGAACGAGAGTGGCAGGTGCTGTACGCGATCGTTCAAGGCCTTCCGGAAGTCGACCACGATGCGCTGGGCGACCCATTCGATCAGATAGCTCGAGCCGTAGTTGGCCAGGCTCCGTATCGCGAACACGAGAAGCGACAGGAGGGGCAGCCAGGTGAGCATGGCCCAGTTCTTGGCCGCGAAGATGTCGTCGAACACGTCGCGGATCAGGAACGGCACGTAGAAGGTCGTCGCGCTGAAGACCAGCATGCAGGCCGCGCCGCCCGCGAACCGGGGCCACACGTAGGGACGCAGATACGACAGCAGGCGCCGGTAACTCGTGCCGCGTTCCATGGGTGCGCCCTACCCGACTCCGCCTCGTCCGACAACGAGCATGTCGGCGGCGATCTTCGCCGCGCGCGCGGCGGCGCCCGGCTCGCCGAGCCGCTCCTGCACGCGTCGCAGGTCGGCTTCGATCGCGCCCGAGCGATCCGGGTCGTCGAGGATCCGGCGTGCTTCGGCCGCGATGCGCTCCGGCGTGACGTCGGCCTGGATCAGCTCCGGGACGGCGGCCTTGTCCAGAATCAGGTTCGGCATTCCGATGAACGGCACTCGAACGAGTGCCCGGGCCACGGCGTAGCTCACGGCCGAGAGTCGGTAGCAGATGACCATCGGCCGCCCGAGCAGCGCGGTCTCGAGCGAAGCGCTTCCCGAAGCGACCAGGACCAGGTCGGCCGCGGCGACGAGATCGTACGTCTGCCCGGCCACGCGTGGCACCTCGGGAGCCAACTCCTCGACGAGCCCACGCAGACTCTCGTCGGCGAGCGCCACCGCCGCGTGCACGGGGGTCGAGAGAAGACCGAGCGCCGCGCGCATCGGAGGCAGGAGCTCCCGCACCTCGGCACCGCGACTGCCGGGCAACAGCGCGACGAGCGGTCGGTCGTCGGCGATGCCGAGAGCCTGCCGCACCTCTTCCCGGGACCGCTCCGCACGGACGGTCTCGAGGCCGGGATGTCCCACGAAGGTCACGTCCGTGCGCCCCCGGTACAAGTCCTCTTCGAACGGAAACACGACGGCGAGCCGATCGACCCGCCGCGCGAGCGTCTTCACGCGGTAGCGTCGCCACGCCCAGACCTGTGGGCTCACGTAGTAGAACACCGGGACCCCGGCGCGCTTCGCGACCGCGGCCAGGCGCAGGTTGAAGTCGGGAAAGTCGATCGGAAGCAGCAGGTCCGGCTTCCGTCCATCCGGACCGCGCCCGAGGATCTCGTCGCGAAGGCGCTTGTACGAGCGCAGCACGGTCGACAGGCGCGAGGTCACCTCGGTGAGCCCCATGATGGAGAGATCCGCCGCGGGAACCGTGACGTCCATGCCTGCGGCGCGCAGCCTCTCACCACCGACGCCGATGATCTCGACGTCGGGCACCAGCGTGCGGAGCTCGCGCACCAGCTCGGCACCCCGTAGATCACCCGACGCCTCACCGGCGACCAGAAGGACGCGCGGCCTCACTCCGACTCCATCACGGAGAGAATGCGCTCACACAGCTCGAGGGCCGCGAGCCCGTCTTCGCCAGTCACCGCCGGCCGGGCCCGCGTGCGCACCGACGCCAGAAACGCGCGGATCTCCGCGTCCAGGGCGTCGGCCTCACCGAGATCGATCTGCTCCCACGTGACGCCGGCGAGGCCGGTCGTGCCAGGCGTGCGGCGGGCGATCTTGACCGAGCGCTCGCCGAGATCGATCGTCAGATACGTGTCGGTCTGGAAGAGCCGAAGCTTGCGCTCGCGCTTGAGCGAGACGCGACTCGCCGTGACGTTCGCGATCCCCCCCCCTTCGAAGCGCAGCCGGACGTTCGCGATGTCGGGCTCCGCGGTGACCACCGGCACCCCGACCGCCTCCAACGAGCGGATGTCGTGGGGGACGAGCAGCCGAATGAGGTCGAGGTCGTGAATCATCAGATCCCGCACGACGTCGACGTCGGCGCCCCGCTCGGTGAACGGCGCGAGACGGTGGCATTCGATGAAGCGGGGGGCCGTGATCTCGCGCGCGAGCCGCGTGAGAGCCGGATTGAAGCGCTCGAGGTGCCCCACCTGCAGAATCCGCCCTTCCTCCCGAGCGAGATCCACGAGCGCCCGCGCCTGCCCCGTGTCCGTCGCGAGAGGCTTCTCCACGAGGCAATCGATCCCCGCACGCAGGAGCTCCGAGGCGATGCGCTCGTGGTACGTCGTCGGCACCACGACGCTCGCACAGTCGATCTCCCCGACGAGCTCGCGCACGTCGGCGACCGCACGGCAGCCGAGACGCTCGGCCAGAGAGCGCGCGCGCCCGAGATCGACGTCGGCGACGCCGACCAGCTCGCAGTCCTCGAGCGCGGCGTACTTCTCCGCGTGGAAGGTGCCGAGATAGCCCGCTCCCACCACGGCCGCTCGCAGCGTGCTCATGGCTCCCCCTCGGGATCGAACGCGACGACCACGATTCCCGCCTCGTTGGCCTCTTCCAAAAGGCGATCCCGCTCCAGCAGAAGCGTGCGCCCGGCCTCGACGGCCAGCACCCGCGCGCCGACCTCCTTCATCAGCTCGATCGTCTTGGGGCCCACCGCCGGAACGTCGAACCGAAGATCCTGTCCCGGCTTGCTGGCCTTCACGACGACGGCCCCTCCCCGGCCCAGCTCGCCACCGCGCCGGATGGCCGCATCGGTTCCCTCCACCGCCTCGACCGCGAGCACCAACCCCTGCTGGACGACGACCGTCTGCCCGATCTCGAAGCTCCCCGTCGCGCGCGCGACACGGCGACCGAACCGGATGTCCTCGCGATCGCGCCCGCGGGGCTTCCGACGACCGAGCACCCCCGCCTCGGGGAGGAGTTCGGGCAGGTACTCCGTCGACGGGATGACCTCGATGCCGTCGGACGCGAGCTCCGCCGCGATTCCGCGCAGCAGCTTGTCGTCGTGTACGCTTCGAGTCTTCGCGAGGAACGCGGCCCCGCGAAGGTCGGGCTTGAAGCCACCGAAGAGCTTCACCTTGGCGATGCCACCAGCCATCACGGCCCGCCGGCAGCCCCCCGCCTTGAGCACCTTGATGATCTTGCCGAGTTCGCCGACCTTGACCCACGTGAGCTCGTCGACCTCGCCCTCGAGCTCCGGTTCCGTCTCGCCGACGTGCGCGACCGCGATCACCCGAACGCCGGCCGCCCGTGCGCCTGCACCGACCAAACGCGGGAAGATCCCGTTCCCCGCGATGAGCCCGAGGGGCTCGATGCCCGGTTCTCCCACGCCGACGCCCACCGCCCTCAGGGCCGGGTGACGCCGCGCTCGCTCGAGGCGACGAACTCCGCCATCGCGATCGCCTGCGGCGACTCGGCCAGCTCACTGCGAACCGCGTCCACGGCCTCGGCGACGCGGAGCTTCGACGCGAACAGGATCTTGTACGCGCGCTTCAGCTCGCGCACCTGCTCCGGCCCCATGCCGCGACGCTCGAGACCGACCTGATTGAGACCCTTCAGCTCGGCGCGGTTGCCGTTCGCCATGCAGTAGGGAGGCACGTCCATCACGACCATCGAGCCCCCGCCCACGAAGGCCGACTCCCCCACCCGGACGAACTGAGCGACCGCGGCGAGGCCGGAAACGATCGCGAAGTCCCCGATCTCGATGTGACCGGCCAGGGCGACCGAGTTCACCAGAATCGCGTTGCTCCCGATGTGGCAGTCGTGACCCACGTGGCTGTAGTTCATGAAGAGGTTGTCGTCGCCGACGGAGGTCTCCATGCCACCGCCCTCGGTACCGAGCGAGAGGGTGGCGAACTCGCGGATCCGGTTGCGGGAACCGATCGTGAGGCGGCTCTCCTCTCCCGCGTACTTCTTGTCCTGGGGAACCGAGCCGACGATCGCGTACGGGAACACGAGGTTGTCCTCACCGAGCGTCGTGCACCCGTCGATGTGCGCGTGATGCTCCACCCGGGTGCCGCGGCCGATCTTCACCCGAGGACCGATCCACGCGCCCGGCCCGACCTCCACGCCGACGTCGAGCTCCGCGCCCGGCGCCACGACGGCCGACGGGTGTACGTTCGGTCGGGGTCCGGGCGGTGATGCCTCGCCCGCCGCTCCCTCCGCGTCGACCTCCACCGCCGAGAGATCGGCCTGCGCGACCACCTGACCGTCGACCGAGGCGACGCCGCGCATCTTCCACAAGGGCCGGTGCTTGCGCTGGAGTGTCACCTCGAGGCGGACCTGGTCGCCGGGCACCACCTGGCGCCGGAACTTCACGTGATCGAGTCCGGTCAGGACGAGAAACAGCTCGTCGGCCTCGTCCTGCAGGTCCATCGAGAGGCCACCGCGGTGGGTCCCCTGCACGAGCAACCCACCCGCCTGGGCCATCGCCTCGCAGAGCAAGACGCCAGGCATGATCGGCCGTTCCGGGAAGTGCCCCGTGAAGTGCGGCTCGTTCAGCGTCACGTTCTTGACCGCTACGATGCGCCGATCCGCTTCGAACTCGACCACGCGATCGACGAGCAGGAACGGATAGCGGTGCGGCAGGAGCCGCGAGATGTCTCGCGGAGGCAGCATCGGGCCGGGAGACTCGTCAGGACTGCTTGTCGAAGGCCTTCAGCACCTCCGCCGTGATGTCGTCGGACGTCTTGTAGTAGAGCACCGGGCTCGACCCGAGCTCGAGGATCAACGTGTAGCCGCGATTGTCGCCGATCTCCTTGATGATCTCCTGCAGCTTCGCGACGATCGTACCCGTCAGCTCCTGATCCTTCTTCTGAAGCTCGGCCTGCGAGTCTTCGAAGTCGAGCTTCAGGTCGAGGCGCTTACGCTCGAAGTCGTCGGCCAGCTTGCGTCGCTCTTCCTCGCGCATCACGACGGCCCTGCGCTCGAGATCCTCCTTCATCTTCTCGAGCTCCGTCTTCTTGCCCTGGAGCCGCTTCTCGAGCTTGTCGACTTGCGCCTTGAAGTCGGCCTTCGCCTTCTTGCCGGCCTTCGAGTCCATGAGCGCCTTCTGCAGGTCGACGTAGCCGATCTTGAGGGGCTTCTCGGCGTCCGCCGCGACCGCGGGGGCGCTCGCAAGAAGGGTCAGGGCGAGAACGGGGACGATCCATTTCGATGCGCGCATGCTCATTTCTCCTCGGGGCGCCCTGTGGCGCGCGAGCAAATCAAAGGGGAGCGCCGAACGAGAATTGGATCGGCTGCTTCTCTTCGTCTTTCTTGGCGTTCAGCGGGACGCCGAACTCGATGCGTAACGGTCCGAAGGGCGACAGCCAACGGATGCCGAGTCCGGTCGAATACCGCAAGTTCCCGAGGTCGATCCCGTCTTCCTGGAGCCAGGCGTTGCCGAGGTCGAAGAAGGCGACGCCGCGCAGGCCGACCTCCTGGAACAGCGGGAAGATGAACTCCGTCTCGAGAACCAGCTGGTTCGTGCCGCCGATGGGCTGGTTGTTGATCTCCTGCCCCTGCGGGTTGAACGTGCTCTCGCGCGGGCCGAGGGACCGGATCTCGTAGCCGCGGACCGTGTTGATGCCGCCAGGGAAGTACCGGTCGATGAGCGGCAGCTCCTTGCCGGAGATGCCCTCCTCACCGAGACCCCAGTTGAGCCGGCCTCCCGTCGAGAAGACCAGCGGGCCGATCCCGGGGATCCGGTAGACCGGGACGAACCAACGTCCGCGGGCCGAGAACTTGAGGAACTTCGTCTCGCCGCCGAGGCCCGCGATCTCGAACGAGATGTCCTGGAAGGAGCCGTCGGTGGGATCGAAGGCGTGGTTCAGCGTGTTGCGCAGGATGCCGGGCGCGATCGACGAGATGAAGGTACTTCCCTCCGACGCGAAGATGCTCGGCGGCGCATCCGGCGCGATGTCGAAGATCTTCGCGCGCTCGAGGCGGTATTCGAGACCGAAGCGCGTGTCCTGGAGGGAGATCGGGGGCAGGAACGGCGCGAGCTTCACCCGATCGATGTCGAGCGCCTCGAACGGATACAGAGCACGGATCGAGATGCCGTTCGCCTCGCGGGTGAAGTCGGGGAACTGCAGCTGAGCGCTGAAGAGTGTTCCCGTGAGAAGGAGATTCGTGTCGAGGAAATACGGATCGGTGGCCGACAGGAAGATGTTGCGACGGATCGACCCGACGTCCGCGTTCGCGACGACCCGCAGGCCCCGCCCGAGGAAGTTGTTCTCGGACACCCGAACGTTGAAGAGGAACGAGTCGGCCGAGCTGAAGCCCGCGCCGGCGCTGAAGGACCCGGTGGATCCTTCCTTCAGATCGACGAGCACGTTGATCTGGTCGGCCTCGTCGGCCTTCCGTGTGGTGACGTTCACCTCCGAGAAGAACCCGAGGCGCTGAAGGGCATCGCGGCTCCGGCGCAGGTTGGTCGCGGAGAATCGCTCCTGCTCGTTGATCTTCATCTCGCGACGGATGACCTTGTCGCGTGTCTTCGTGTTGCCGGTGATCTCGATCTTTCCGATCTTGACCGGCTCCCCCTTGCTCACGCGGAAGGTGACGTCCACCTTCTTCTCTTCGGGGCGAATGAGCGTCTCGGGCTCGACGTTCGCGAACGCGTACCCGAGATCGCCGTAGACGTCGGTGAGCTTCTCGACGTCGGTGCGCAGCAGGCTCGAGCGGAAGACCTCGCCCGACTGCGCCTCGATCGCGCTCTCGAGGTTCTCGACCGTGAGGACGTCCTCCTGGTAGTCGCCGGCGAACCGGATCTCGCCGAAGTCGTAGGGCTCGCCCTCGGTGATCTTCGTCGTGATGATGAGCTCGTCGCCCTCGCGCGTCACTTCCGGCTTCTCGACGTTCACGTTCACGTAGCCGTGATCGAAGTAGAAGGCCGTGATACGCTCCATGTCGGTCTTCAGGTCCTCGCGATTCAGCGTGCCGGACCCGAACAG
>JAUIFY010000278.1 GCA_030430245.1 bacterium
GTTTCGATCCAGCTCACCGGCCCGATCACCGGATCGGTCGCGTAGTCGCTCCCCTGGATCTTCGCCTTCAAGAGGCCCGCCTTGTACTTGATCACGCGAACGCCACCGACGCCGCCCAGGGGCGACTTGTACGTGTACGCCGACGAGCTCGTCTTCCAGTTCGCACAAGGCAGCGCGACCGGCGGCTTCGCCCCGTTCGACGTGATGATCTGCAGGGTCGACGCGTTGCCGCTGCCGCAGGTGGGATTCACGAGCGGGGCCGTGATCGCGGCATCCTTGTAGACGAACTTCAGGAGATCCTTCTTGTCGATCGGATGCTCCTTCGCGACGACGATCTTGCCGCCCGTCAGGGTCGTGAAGGCACCGGCCGTCGTTGCGGACGTCGCGACGGCGATGGCGATGAGCAGAAGAAGTGCTGGAAGGGCGAATCGCGTCTTCATGTGGCCTCCAGGCGCAGGTTGCTCCCCGCCCCCTCGCAGGGAGTGAACATGGACGTTTGTTTCGCGTTCCGAGGGGTTCGGTCAAGCCATTACATGGGACGGGTCCATCGCACCTGCGCGGTCGGGACGTGACGGATCGTCACCGGGTGCGCCCCCCCCCTGGCGGTTGCTAGAAGACTCGCGATGACCACGCTTCTCGTGGAGGGAGAGGTCTCGCGGCCGGTCGAGTTCGGCTTCGACGAGCTGGCTCGACTCCCCGGTCAGATCGTGGACCTGACGGCGATCGTTCCGGGGCGAGAGGGAGGGGCCGTCGAGCTGCGCTCGATTCTGGACGAGGCGGCCGTACGCGACGTCGCGACGCACGTGACGCTCACGTCGTCCGACGGGGCGTTTCGGGCGAGCGTCCCCCTGGCGGCGGTCGCCGCCGCCGTCGTCGCCTATCGCGACGGCGATGCGCCCCTTCCCGAGTCTCGTGGTGGTCCGTTTCGCTTCTTCGCGCCCGAGAGCGCCGCCTGCGCGAGCGCCGAGATCGACCAGTGCGCAAACGTGAAGTTCCTCGCGTCGATTCGTCTCACCGCCGGCCGCGAAGCAGACACTCGTCCCACCAGCCCCGCGGAGCACGCGGCCCTCCACACGCACGACGAGGAGGGGACGTAGCCTCACGCGGAGGCCACGTCCCCTTCGCCGTCAGTCGAGGAGAGACGGGCTGTCCGTCAGGAAGGCGCGGGACGTCGAGCTGATGTAACGCGAGCCGAGGAGGATGAACATCTCATCCTCGGTGGTCACCCCGCCCACGAGAAGGCACGCATCGCAGTCGCCGTCGCCGGCGCCGGGGAACGAGTCGCAGATCGCGTCGTTCCCGCCGCAGGCGGCGTCGTGGTTCGGGCCCCCGATGCACCGTGTCTCCGCGACCGGGCAGGGGCCCCCGGGGACCAACGAGAGAGGGGGCTCGGGAGACGTCGAGCGGCGCTTCACGTCCTGGATGTCGGTCGCGCCGTTGTCGTAGACCGCGCAGTACTTGTACGTGCGGTCGTTGGTCCCGTCGCCGGTGTGATCGATCGGGGGGTCGAAGATCATCTGCACGGGATCGTTGTACTCCGTCGAGACATAGATCGGCGCCCCCGCATTCGCGGTGCAGCCGCCGCCCGAGCAGGGTGCGTTGGGTGGTCCCCAGATGCGGAAGAGCACCCCCCGCTTGTGCGTGTGCGAGCTCAACTCGAAGAGGAACGAGTCGGCCGGGACGGTGTAGGTGCGGCAGTACTCGCGCGACTGGAACGGCGGCACGCTCATCACGAAGATGTCGGCTGCGTCGAAGATTGCCGCGATGATGTCGGAGTCGGCCGGGTCCGCGAACCAGTAGTTGTGGTACTGCTCGATCGTCGTGTCGACGTCGGTGAGATTGAACGCGTGTGAGTTCCACACCGTGAAGCCACGAAGCGGGATCACGCCGAACACGCCGTCGGGATACGCGATGCCGCTGTAGGCTTCTTGCGATCCACCCACCCGCGGCGAGTTGGGCGTGCCCTGGCCGTTGATGCTGAAGCCCATGTCGGGCGGCCCCCAGCCGAGACACGCCACCGTGGAGCTGACCGCGCTCGCGCAGGCCGCGCGTGCCCCGCAATCCGCGCCGCCGGACGTCGCCGGAATGCCCGCCTGCGTCGGGTCACAGGGAGTGCCCTCGAGCGGGCCGCCGAGGCACGACCATCCGCCCCAGCCCGCGTGGGTCCAATCGTACGCGCCGATGTAGGCCTGGATGATGCTGTGGTGCGATTGAGGATCCTGCGCGAGCAGTCGTTGGTCGTGGCGGATGCACGTCTCGAGCGGGCCGCCCATGCCGACCGGGCACGGCGTCAACGCCGACGCCGGGACCTGACCGGTGAGATCGTAGTAGGTCGCGTAGCAGACCTCGTCTTCGCTGTTCGCCGGGAGGTGCCAGGGCGGTGCGTAGAACTGCACGCCGTCTCCGGGCGCGGGCGGATCGAGTGGCGGGATCTTGTTCGGCGTCGGATCGCCGAAGCACCCTTCGAAGAGCCCCTCGGTCCCGAGGACGGTTCCGGTCTCGGGCGCGCCAGCGCGAATCCACTCGCGAAGCCCCGCGAGGCGATCGACGTCGATCGCGGGCAAGCCGCCGGCCGGCATCGGAGTGCCGGGCAGCGCGCCCGGCGCCGGATCGCCCAGCGTCGCCGATGCGAGCTTCTGATAGAGGAAGCTCGCGCTCTCCTCGCCCGGCTCGACGCGGTCGAGCGGGCTGATCGTCGAAGGTGTCCCGACGAGGCTCGCGTAGGCGGCACTGGGCCGGAGATCGAGCCCTCCGAGCACGTTGGCACCGTGGCACGCGTCGTTCACGCAGCCGCCCGCGTCGAAGATCTGATCCTGCACCGCGTCCCACGTGGTGGCGTATGGGGTGCCGACGCAATCGCTGATCTCGCACGCGCTCGTGCAGCCATCGCTCTCGTCGAGGTTGCCGTCGTCACATTCCTCGGCGCCCTCGATCTCGCCGTTGCCGCAGATCTCGGCCGGGCAGACGCTCGGCGCGGCGGCGTTCTTCGCGAGGAAGAGCCCATCCTCGTTCTTGCGCACGTCGCCCCCGAACTCGGTGCAGTACCACTCGAGATCGTTGGGGTCGGTGTCGCTGTACACGCCGAAGAAGACCTCGACGGAATCGACCGGGCCGGTCGTCTCCCAGGGCCACTGAGCCCCGCCGCCCGTGATGAGGATCGAGCCGCCGGCCCCGCCCGGCCTGTAGACGACTCGCTTGATGGCAGACGACTCGTACTTCTTGTCGACGTACTTGTAGCCTTTCGTGCCGGCCGGGTTGCCGAGCGCCTTCCACTTCGACGGGTCGAGGGTGATCAGATCGGTGCGCCCGGCATTCTCGCCGGTCCACCGGACCAGCACCTTCGATCCGTTCACGCTCGGATCGTGGATCGGGTTGATGAGGATCTGCTTCGTCGCCTTGAAGACGAACTTGTGCTTCTTCGGCTCTTTCCGTGTGTCGAGCTTCGCGAGCTTGCCACCCACGTTGAAGTTTACCGCGTGCCCGCCTGCCGGGGCCGGTGTCAGCAGTGCGAGGGCAGCGAGGGGGAACAGGAGGCGGTAGAGTCGGGAGGGGGAAAGAGCCATCGCGGTCGATCTCCGATGTCGTTGGCGCCGGGGCGCGTCCAGGGAGGGAACCTGCCAGAGCGGTGGCGTGCTGGGCAACCCTGCTCCGAGCGGGGGCAGACGGACGCGCGGACCGTCCCAGCTACCGGGACGACTCGAACGAGCCGTGGCGGCCCGCACCCTTCGCAAAGCGGGTCGCTCCCTCGAGCGTCTCGCCGGAGCGGATCACTTCGAAGCCCAGGCGATACTCGTTCGCGAGCGCCGCGTCGAGGTCGAGGTCCCACTGCTGGTAGGACGACATCCGATCGGCGCGCATGCAGCGTTGCGGAAAGCCGGCGATGCGTCGCGCGAGCTCGACGGCCGCGGGCAGAGCCTGCCCCGGCTCGACGAGTCGATTCGCGAGGCCCATCCGCTGGGCCTCGTCGCCCGATACCCCACGCCCCGTCAAGATCAGGTCGAGTGCGTTGCTGTGGCCGAGCATGCGGGAGAGCCGGATCGTTCCGCCGTCGACGAGAGGAACGCCCCATCGCCGGCAGTAGACGCCGAACACCGCGTCGGTCGCGGCCACGCGCATGTCGCACCAGATCGCGAGCTCGAGTCCTCCCGCGACGGCGAACCCCTCCACGGCCGCGATCACCGGTTTCGACAGCAGGAAGCGAGAGGGCCCCATCGGGCCGTCGCCGGTCTCGACCACCCTGTTGCCTCGCCCCTCCGAGACCGCCTTCAGGTCCGCTCCCGCGCAGAAGAATCCGCCGGCTCCGGTCAGTACGGCGACGCTCTGTGCCTCGTCGGAATCGAATCTCCGGAACGCATCGGCCAGCTCGGCGGCGGTCGGTCCATCGACGGCGTTGCGGACCTCGGGGCGGTCGATCGTGATGATGGTGATGTCGTCCTGCGTCTCGAAGCGCACGTTGCTCATGTCCACCCTCCTTATGGGAGACCGCGTGTGTTGCAAATCGTTCCTCTTCGTCGGGTGTGAAGCGGTGAGGCGTGCAGGCTATGGACCAGAGTCCCGATGGGCCTCGACGTCGCAGCGCTGGTCCTCGTCGCGGCCGCACTTCACGCGACGTGGAACACCTTCATCAAGGTGAGCGGCGACTCGTTGGTCACGTCCGCGGTGATCATGGCCACCGGCTCGAGCCTCTGCGCGTTGGCTCTCCCCTGGGTTCCGCCGCCCGCTCCCGAGAGCTGGCCGTTTCTCCTGGCGAGCGTCGCCATCCACAACGTGTACTTCGGCCTGCTCGTGCTCGCGTACCGCTTCGGAGACCTCTCCCAGGTGTATCCGATCGCGCGGGGCACGTCGCCGGCGATCGTCGCCGTGTTCTCGGGGATCGTCATCGGGGAGACGCTCGCGTGGGTTCAGCTGGCAGGGGCCCTTCTCGTGGCCCTTGGAATCGGGAGCCTCGCCGGAGTCGGGAGCGATCGACGGCACGTCGACGAGAGGGGCGTGATCTACGCGTTCCTGTGTGGTCTCTCGATCGGGGCGTTCGCGCTGGTCGATGCGGTGGGCGTTCGGAAGTCGGGCGGCGTGTTCTCCTTCATCCTCTGGCTCACCGCCCTCGAGTGCCTGCCGATCGTCGCGTTCACCCTGGTGCGCCGCTGGGGCCGGGTTCGCGCGTCGATCGCAGAGTCCGGTCCACGCGCGGCGTTCGGCGGCGTATTGGCCGCGTCGGCCTACGCGACCATTCTGTGGGCGTACGACAACGCCCCCGTTGCTCCCGTGGCCGCTCTTCGTGAGACGAGCGTGGTCATGGCAGCCCTCATCGGCGCGCTACGACTCGGGGAACCGTTCGGCCTTCGGCGGGTGATCGCCGCAGTGGTCGTGGTGTGCGGCGTGGTGCTGCTCAATCGCGTCTCGTGACCCGTCAGCCGGTCTGACGATCCGCGTGCGCGAGCGCCATGCGAAGGCGGCTCGGCTGCACCGGCTTCGTCAAGAGGAGGAGTCCTCTCGCACGAATCGCGTCTGCGACGGCCGCGGACGTGTCGCCGCTCACGACGAACGAGGGAACGTCGGCGCCCATCGCCGCGCGGATGCGATCGATCGCGTCGATGCCGTTCGTGCCGTCCGCGAGCTGATAGTCGGCGAACACGACGTCCGGCCTCGTCGTCGCGACCGACGCGAGCGCCTCGGCCGACGTGGCGGCGAGCGAGACGCGGTGGCCCCACGACTCGAGCTGTGCGCGCATGCCCTCGCGAACGACCGGGTCGTCGTCGAGCACCAGTACCTCGCGTCGGCTGCTCGCCGCTTCGCTCGCCGCGGCCATGCGCGGCGAGGCGACGCGCTCGCTCGACGCGCGTGCGAGTCGCAGGCGGAACGTCGTGCCGCCGCCCGCATTCGATTCCAGCGCGATCGAGTGGCCGAGGAGGTGCGTGAGCCGGTGTACGATCGAGAGTCCGAGGCCGAGCGCCTCGCTCGCTTCGGTCCCCGGCGCCAGTCGCCGGAACGGCTCGAAGATCTCGTCACGCGCCTCCTCCGGAATCCCTCGACCCGTGTCGGAGACCGCGAGAGCCACTTCGTCGTCGATTCGCCGCGTCGAGACGCGGATCGTACCCGCGTCGGTGTAGCGCAGTGCGTTGGTGAGCAGGTTGCGCAGGATTCGGCCGAGGAGGATCGGGTCGCTCCGGACGATCTCTCCGGAGTCCTCGACCTGGAGCTCGATGCCCCGGTTCTTCGCCTGCACCGCGAACTCGTCGCGAAGCCGGTCGAGCAGCGGGCCGAGGGGAACGTCGGCGGGACTCGCCTCCACGAGTCCGGCGTCCAGGCGGGAGATGTCGAGCAGCGCGTTGAACATGTCGGCCATCTCGGTCGTCGCCGACTGGATCTTCTCGACGAGATCGATCGACTCCGCGTCCGTGAGTCGTGCTCGAAGCGCACCGAGAAGGAGCCCGACGGCATGGAGCGGTTGTCGGAGGTCGTGGCTCGCGGTCGCCAGAAACGTACGCTTGGCCGCGTCTTCGCGTTCCAGGCGGCGGATGTCGTCGACGCTCTGCTCGAGATCCGTTCGCATGCCGACCATGCGATCCACCATCCCCAAGGACATCGAGACGAACGTGAAGACGACGGCCGCTTGAAGCCCGAAGTCGCTGAACGGGTTGCTCTCGACCCACCCCACGGCGCGGAGAGCCTGCGCCATGGCCGCGACGCAGCCCACGGACCAGGAGAGCATCAGGTAGTTCGCGGGGCGGTACCCCCGACGGAACGAGAGGATCGATCCGGCGAGTGCCCACGTCGCACCGAGGATCGTGACGATCACCACGCCCACCACGAGCAAGGGCCCGGGCCGCACGATCGCCCAGACCACCAGCCCCGCGACCGCGATCGGGCCTGCGGGGAACATGCAGCGGTCGAGGGAGGGAAGGCGGTCGGCGACCTGGAGATACGTGCGCGTGAACAGAACCGCTCCCGTGCCGAAGAGCAGCCCGAACAGGGTGAGAGCGCGAACGAACCACCACGTCGCACCCGGCCAGACGTAGGTCGACAGAAGGCCCTCGGTGCTCGCCTGCCAGAGGGCGAATCCGGCCACCATGACGGCGTAGGAGAGGAACATCGGCTCGCGGAGAAAGGCGTACGCGAGAGCTCCGAAGATCGTCATGAGTGCGAGCACGCCGAAGAACGCGCCCAGGACGAGGTTCTCGGCGCGACGCTTCTCCTCGAATCCCTCGCGGGAGAAGACCTCGAGCGGTACCAACATCGTCCCCTTGCCGCGCACGCGCAGGAAGATCGACTCTCCCGACGGCATGTCGCGGGGCAGTCGAAACGCGGGTTGCCGGTAGACGACCGAGCGCTCGGCCGGTGGCGCGGCGCGACCGCCCTCGATCTTCGCGTACGATCCGTCGCCCCGCGGAACGTAGAGGGTCGCCTCGTCGATCAGGGCCCACGACGTTGTGAGGATTCGCCCATCGGTCTCGTCGGGCGGGGCGGGCAGCCTAAATCGAATCCACCATGCGGAGTCGGAGAGGCCCAGATTCGCGCCGGGGCCCTCGACGGCGACGAAATCGGGCGCGGAGACGATCGCCTCCAGCGTCGCCGTGCCGGTCGGGTCCTCGAGCACCTGGAACGGGACTGGTGCGCGATGCGCGGCGGCGGCCATCGCGACGGGCGGTGCCAGGAGGAGCACCGCACCCAAGGTCGCTCCGAGGAGTCCTCGACCCATCGATGCGCAGCATACGGCCCCCGGCCGAGGGAACAAGCGCGCGCCGTGCGTTGCGCCGGCCGCACGGGTGTCCGAGAGTGACCTCGTGTCGTCCCTACGCTCCAAGGTCCTCTCGATCGAAGACCACGAGCTCTTCCGCGACGGTCTCCGTCGGGCGCTTGCCGAGATCGATCCCCCCGTGGAGGTTCTCGAGGCCGGTACGTTCGCCGGCGGCCTGGAGCAGATCGCCGGGCACGAGACCGACCTCTCCCTGGTGCTTCTCGATCTCCACCTGCCCGACGCCACGGGGCTGGGCATGCTGCGCCGCCTGCGCGACGACTTCCCGCTGCTGCCCGTCGCCATCGTGTCCGGCGAATCCAGCGAGCCGCGCGTGATGCGCCAGGCCCTCGACCTCGGGGCGGTGGGCTTTCTGCCCAAGAGCTCCTCACGCGCGGTTCTCGTGAGCGCTCTGCGCCTCGTCCTCTCCGGCGGAACGTACGCGCCGCCCGAGGCGATGTCGGCGCCTCCCGACCTTCGCGCGGAGAGGGTTGCGGGGCTCACGCCTCGCCAGCGCGAGGTGGGCGAGCTTCTCGCCAAGGGACTCACGAACAAGGAGATCGCGCGCGTCCTCGGGATCAGCGCCGATACCGTGAAGAACCACGTCGCGGCGATCCTGGACGTACTCGACGTCACCAACCGAACCGAGGCCGTGATGACCCTGGTCGAGACGGGGGCGCTCGGCACGACGAAGGCGCCTTGAACCAGGTGTGGTGAGCAGATAGACGGCCACCTGGTACCGCCCGCGCAACGGCGACTCGGGCGTCGAGGAGGAGGATGATGATGAAGTCTCGTTTCGGTCTCGGGTGGCTCGCGTGCGTGGTCTCGGTGGCGCTGGTGGCGGGTTGTGCCGCGCA
>JAUIFY010000008.1 GCA_030430245.1 bacterium
TTCCGGGCGCGCCCACGACGGCCGTGTCGCCGTCGATGTCGACGGACCACCCGAAGAAGAGACAGTTCGAGCCACCCGCACTGATCTGGGCTTCGAGATTCGCGACGAGTCCCCAGTTCTCAACGCCGCCCTCGTCTCGGCCGTAGACGTCGGCCCGCCCCCGCTGACAGCCGTTCGTCCCCGGAAGCACCAGGGGCGCACCGACGACCGCCGTGTCCCCGTCGATCGCGACCGCGAAGCCAAACTGACTTCCGCCCGTGATCATCCGCACCTCGCCCCAGTTGTCCGCGCCGCCTTCATTGCGCCGAAAGAAGTAGGCCGCACCGACGTTCCGGGCGCCCACGACCGCCGTGTCACCGCTGATCGAGACCGAAATGCCGAACTCGAAGGCGACGGCGGGGCTGGACGCCGTGAGCTTCTTGTCATTCGTGATCGTGGGGTCGATCACGACTGGGTACACGGCGTTCTCGTCGTCCACGGTCAGTCGAATCACCGGCTCCTGGCCGACGCGCGCAACCAGCTCCATGCTCGACGGCAGGACCGCGCCCGTGGCGTCGACGGCGAAGAGCTTCGAGTAGCCGAGCTTCGCCGCCTCGCTTTCGAACGTCAGGTCCGAACCGTTCTTCCGCCCCTCGAGGGGGCCGGTCACCGCGAGGTCCACGAGCAGCGCGTCCGCGCCCTCGGGCCGTTCGTGCAAAGTGAAGCCCTGCTCGAGGCCGCCCGGATCGTTCACGTACCACTCGACGAGGGCCCCGCGACGATACTCGATGCGGTTGCCGGTCGCGTGGAGGGTGGCCTCTGCTGCACCCACCATGTTGCCCGGACGCCCGTAGGTCGCGAGACGCATCCCCCAGACCGGCTCGTCGTTCAGCGAGACGACCACTCCGCTCGGGCGAAACATGGCGGCGAGCCGATGCCGCTCGTTGTGCGCCTCGTACGCCCCCGGCTCCGAGCGGTGTGGCCCGACCCGATAGAGGCTGCGCTCGATCGCATGCTCGAGCGCGGCCGGCAGATTCGCGGCGTCGCTCTGCGTCGCCGCGGCGGCGGTCAGAGGAGTCGCCAGGCCCGAGAGGGCGAACGACAGGAGCAGTGCGGGCAAGGTGCGAGAGAGATGCATGGAGCTCCTCGTTTCTGGGGTCGGCACAGTCGGACGGGTCAAGGTTCGGCGCCGTCCGCGGGCCCCGACAGCCGGGTGCCACGAGCTGGCACCAACGCCACCCGTCGTGCATTCGACGAGCGCCTGAATCGTAGTCGGGTGTCTCTCGAGCGTGAAGTCTCTTACGCCCGGGGTTTCGTGCATTTATCGTGCACGCGTCCGTGCACGAACCCCGCATCGCTCCTCACCGAGCGCTGCCCGGGCGCCCGGTCGACGCGCTCGCGTAGCCCTTCCGAGCGCCTACGTCTCCATCGCCGAGCCGCATATCCTCGAACTTCGGACGCCCCCCCCGGGAGACCCGGGGGACTCCCGGGATGTGCTAGCCGCGAGACCGTTCCATCGCTGCGCAGCGTGCATCGAACGTTCCGCTGAGATCTGAGAGCGTGACTGCTGCCAACCGCGCGTTCACGATCGTCTCGGCCTCGGCCAACACGTCGCCGATCGCCTCGTTGACGGCCTGCTCTACGGCGCAATCCGGATCGGAGCGTTCGAACCCAATGGTGAAGAGCCGCGGCCCACCGACGGCGCGATGGACCTCCAAGAGCGAAACGTCGGCAAGGTCCCGAGCGATCGTCCAGCCGCCGTGGTGGCCCTTCTCCGAGCGCACGTACCCGGCATCGCGGAGGCCGGCCATCGTACGGCGCACGACCACGGCATTCGTGCCGAGCATCGACCCGATCTCCTGCGACGTCATCGGTCTGTCTTGACGCGAGAGGTGCAGCAGCACGTGCAGCATTCGGGAGAGACGCCCGTCTTTTCGCATGGCTCCAGGATTCGCGATCTGCCTGGGAACTGGCAACCGCGGTCGACTCATGATACTCATAAAGTTGCATGAATGCAAATGGAGGAGCGATGCGAACCTTCGAGCGCGCCGACCACTGGGATGAAGCAGCCCTTCGGTATCGGCAGACCGCACATGAGTTCACGAGCCGATTCGCGAGGACCGCGCTCCAGCTCGTGGATCTGTCCGCAGAGAGCAAAGTGCTCGACGTGGCGGCGGGAACCGGGGCGCTTGCGTTCGCGGCTGCGGAAACCGGGGCCTCGGTTCTCGCGACAGATTTCTCGCCGGGCATGATCGCTTCCATCGATTCCGAGAAAGTCCCGAACGTCGAGGCGCGCGTCATGGACGGCCAGGCCCTCGATCTGCCCGATGCGACCTTCGATGCGGTGTTCTCGTTCTTCGGCGTGGTCATGTTCCCGAATTGGCGAGCTGGGCTCGCCGAGATGCGGAGGGTCACGCGCGCAGGTGGCGTCGGCGTCGTCGCTACCTGGGAGGCACGCGGCGCAGCCACCTTCCTGCTGCTCGGACGAGTACGAGAGAAGCTGTTTCCGGGGCGCCAGGGGATGGACATGCCGGAAGGCATCGTCGCGCTCAGTCGTCCCGAAAACCTGGCCACGGAACTCGTGGACGCCGGGTTTCAGGCGCCGAGGATCGAGCGGATCACGCACGACTTCGAGCTCGCCGTCGCAGCACTCGACGATCCGGACGCGTTGTTCGGCATGTCCCCCGACTGGGCGAACCTGAGTGCGGTCGACCGCGACGTCGTGATTGCGGAGGTGCGAAGAATGGCGGGGGATCGTCCGGTGCTCCCCGTCCCGTCGACCGCGCTGATCGCAACAGCGGTGCGCTGACGTGCACGCCGCCGATCTGCGGCTCTCGAGAAGGTGCGCTCGACGACGATTCTCACCGTAGAGAAGCAGTATGCTCCCATTCGGCGAGCAACGGCGTACGTCGACACCGGGCGCTGCCGCGCGCCAGCAGGCCGAGTCGGCTCGTCTTGCAGTCGCGATCGTCGGGAAGCAGATCGGTTCTCGGGCGTCGTACGCCCGGGCGAACGGCTGGTGGGCTCAGGAAGACGTCTCGCAGACGTAGGTCCGTCCGCTCGCGCGCCACGTGCACTCTTCCGCGGCGAACGTACGCCCCCCGCAGAGCCCTTTCGCGCCATCGCCTTCGTTCTCGCCCAGGACGATCGCGAGACGCAGGGGCCCCACGAGGGGTTCGAGCGTCTCGCTGGCCGCGCGCACCGTGAACTCGACGGTGCCGTCGACGTGGCGTCGGTCCGTGAACCGCACCATCTCGAGACCGCCTGCGGATCCGTCTCGACAGCCTTCCTCGGGAAGTGCACCGGATTGGCTGCGATACACCTGGATGCGTCCGTCTTGCCGGTTCCGCCACCCGTCCCTGTGGTCGCAGCCGAAGCCGAATGGAGGGATCGGCGTGGTCCGCGAGGAGAGATCGAAGAGGGCGCGGTTCCCGGCGCCGGCGTCTTCGAGAACGATCTGGGCCCCTCGGTGGCTCGGAGAGAACGGATTTTCGACCACCGGAAGCCGCAGGCGGCCCGTGATCTGCAACCGTGCGCGCGAGGGAGACCGTCCGAGTCTCCACGCCTTGACCTTGGTGGCGGTGAGCAGCCCTCCGCCCCGACACGCGGGCAGCGTGCACGAGGAGGTGCACGAATCGCCGTCGACCCCGTTTCCGTCGTCGCAGTGCTCGCCGGAATCGATGACCGCGTTCGCGCAGGTGCGATCGAGCACGAACACGTCGATGCGGTCGTTCGTGTCGTCGGGAACGAGATCGTCGGCGTAGCTTGCGAACGCGATGATCCGACCGTCGTGCGAGATGGCGGTGTCGTTGAACGCCGGGAACTCGGCGGGGCCGCCGTCGAGCGCGAGGTCGAGCCGCTCCGTGGTGCCTTTCTCGCGGTCTCGGAGGAACAGCCCGCCCCGCGCCCACGGCGGATCCAGGTTCGTGGCTTCGCTCGTGAAGGCGACGTAGCGCCCGTCGTAGGAGATGGAGGCCGTGTCGGCGAACCGTCCGGTGTGGTCGTTGCCAGGGACCCCCGCGGTCGAGCGGCTGATCAGCTCGGTCGTCCGGGTCACGAGATCGTGCACGAAGAGGTCGCTGCAGGAACGGATGCCGAACGGTCCGCAGATGAACGAGTCGCCGGCGACGAGATTGTCGGCGCTCGTCGAGAACAGGACGAACCGTCCGTTGCCCGAGATGACGCCGTTCTCGCCGAAGTCGTTCGCTTGTGTGCCGTCGGTGGCCAGGTTGGCCCGAACGACCGCGCCCGTGGCGCGGTTCTTCACGAAGACGTCGTCGTCGGGAAAGGAGCCAGGTCGCGTGTTCGTGTCGTTCTCGACGAGGTTGTCCGCGTCGCTGCTGAACACGACGAGGTTCCCGTCGGCCGAAACGGACGGCAGGAAGGCGGTGGATTTGTTGGCGGGCTCACCCGTCGGCGACGACGAGACGAGGGTAGTTTTCCCGGTGCGTCGGTCGCGGACGTACGTATGCAAGACGCCGTCGGGGGTGCCGCCGGGGATCAGGTTCGTCGCGTAGCTCGAGAACGCCACGGTGTTCCCGTCCGCCGATATCTGCGCGAGGTAGGCGAGCTCGTTTGCGGGGATTCCCTCGGTCGACTGACTGACGAGCTCGTTCGTGCCGAGGAGCCGGTCCCGAACGAAGACGTGGCCGCAGGCCGTGTTGGAGGGGCAGGTGAGGTCCGGGCCGGGGGGGATCACGTTCGTGGCGCTGCTCGAGAACGCGGCGTAGCGCCCGTCGGCCGACATCGAGATGGAGTAGCTGCTGCCGTTCAGCGGCCCTCCATCGTACGAAACGCTCGCGGCTTCGATCCGCTCCAGCGCCCGGTCGTAGGTCCAAGCGGTGTGGCAGTCGCGATTCGGCCACGTCACCTGGCAGGACCTCGGGGGAACCGGGAGCAGCTGCGGTGTTCCCGAGAAGCCGACGTAGCGTCCGTTGCCGGAGACCCAAAAGGCGCGTGTGTCCGTTCGATACTGGGCTTGGTCCACCTGGCTACCGTCCCAGCGCACGCTCACCCGCTTGGTGACGCCGGCGTCCACCACGAGCGGCGCGAGGACCGCAGCCGCGCCGCACGCGACCGCAACCTGACGCAGAAGTCCCATGTCTCCCCTCTCGCACGAGAACGGACGGGGCGCCTAGCGACTTCTTTCGCTGCGAGCTCATGACGCTCCGTCATCAATCATGGGAATGTCCGGAGTCGCCACCCGCGGGAATCGTCTCGAGGTCGCGCCCCTAGGGTCGACGGTGATCCCCACCCGGCGACTAGTCCGCGGCCCGCGTGCGCCCTTTCGTCGGGGCGGTGCGCCCATCGCATCCGGGGCTCGAAGGCGGCGCAGCGATCCCTGGGCGGATGGGCCCGCTGCCGACTCCTTCTGCGCCGCTGCCGGGTGGGCGACCCTAGCTTCTTCTGCGCCGTTGCCGAGTGGGCGACTCTAGGTTCTTCTGCGCCGTCGCCGGGTGGGCTACACTAGGACGCCGTGACGACACCCCCGTTGGCCTGGGCCGTGCCCGGTATCCTCGCCGGGCGTGTCACTGCGGACGTGAAGAAGGGGGCGACGTTCGCGGTCGGTGTGCCGGTCCTGCGGAAGGACCGGAATGCAAATCGGCCCGCGACCCGCCCGTGGCTCGATCCCGCGGTGGGAGCACGCCGCACAATGAGCGAGTAGGAGGCAGCGGAGCCGACCTCGATGGCAGCGACCGTTCTCATCACGAACTCGATCGTTGCGGGACGTACGGGCACCGAGGTCGTCACCGAGCAGCTCGCCGACGGACTGCGACGCACGGGTCTGCATCCGATCGTCTACGCGCCGGTCCTCGGCGGTTTGGCCCGCGCGATGCGAGCGCGTGGTCACGTGCTCGTCGACCGTCTCGACGCGGTCCCGATTCGACCGGACGTGATCCACGGGCAGCACACCGGCCCGACGATGGCGGCACTCACCGCATTCCCCAACGTACCCGCCGTCTTCGTCTCGCACAGCATCCTCGCCAGCTACGATCGGCCGCCGCGCCATCCCCGGATTCGTCGCTACTTCGCGGTGTCCGAGCTCGTGCGCAAGCGCGTCGCGTCCGACGGAATCCAGCTCGATCGGGTTCAGCTCCTCCGCCAGGCCGTCGATCTGGATCGGTTCCGGCAGCGTGCCCCGCTCCCGGAGAGACCCCGCCGTGCCCTCGCGCTCACCAAGAACACGGCCCACCTCGGCGGGGTCGAGGAAGCCTGCGACGCGGCGGGGATCGAGCTCGACGTCTGCGGACCGTCGACCGGTCGATTCTCCGAGCACCCCGAGGAGCTCCTTTGCTCGAGCGATCTCGTGTTCGCCACGGGCCGCAACGCCCTCGAGGCCGCGGCCGTCGGCTGCTCGGTCGTCGTCTGTGACGCACTCGGTTTCGCGGGCCGACTCACGTCGGCCAACGCCGACGCGTGGTGCCGATTGAATCTCGCCGTCGGACTGCAGGCGCACCCGACGACCATCGAGCGGCTCGCGTCTGCCATCGCATCCTACGATCCAGCCGATGCAGCGCGCGTCTGCGCCACGGTGCGCCGCGATGCCGCGCTCGACGCGCAAGTCGCGGAGCTCGTCGCCGTGTACGACCAGATCCGCTCCGAAGGCCCGGCCGACCGCGGCGAGGAGGCCGCGGCCACGGCCGCCTTTCTCGAAGACTACGTCCCGACCCAGACGTCCGACCGGCCCTGGCTGCGTCTCGCGCGCGACGTCTACGGGGAGCTACCCTTCCGAGAGTCGGACGTCGTTCTCAAGGATACGCAGCGTGAGCTGCTCACCCAGATGAACCTGCATGCGGAGCGGCTGCGGTCGGAGCTCGTCGCGGAGGTGAGTGCGCTGCGTCGGGAAATCGGGGAGAGCCGCGCACCCCACGCGGCATCGAACGGAGTCGTCGAGCGGGTGCGCCGCCTCTACCGGCGAGTGGTTCCGGCGCGAATCCGCAACCCGATCGGCCGCGCGCGCCGCCGCATTCTGGCCCGGCTCACGGAATAGGGGACCGAGGCGAGCATCACCGGGAACCGTCCAGAGCGCCCCTTGCCCGTGGCGTGACGCACGACGACTGCGTCGATCACGAAGCCTCCGTGACGGGCGTACTCCTCGGGCGTCCGGGACAAGACAGGATCGTACCGACCTGACGGACGTGACCTCGAGATCGTCGCCGCCGAGCGATGGCCCCTCGGTCCACGCCTCTTTGCGGAGTCGGATCAGGGCAGGTTTCGGAGCGTCGTCTTGTCGGGCAGCGCAGCGAGCTCGTTCGTGAAGACGTCCGTCCCATCTCCGAAGTCGACGTTCAAACTACGGAGCGATGCGCTCGCCCCCAAGATCAGATGATCGGCCCCCTCCCCCAGGCTCGCACTGAGCGCGGCAGCGCTCCCGCCGAGATCGAACTCGAGCTCATCGACGCCGGAGCCGCCCTGATACTTGACGCGACCCCCGCCGGCGTCTCCGGCCAGGAGGGCTCGATTCGGGCCCTCCCCGAGACGAAGCACGATGCTCTTCCCGACAGAAGACACGGAGCTCACCACCACGTGGTCGCCGCCTGCCGACGTGTCGCCCGAGCTCACCTTGAGGTTGCCTCCGATCGTGCAGGGGTTGCAGACGACATTCTGCCCCCCGGCGCTGTCGGCAGGGCCATCGAAGAGCTTGGCGGTCACGTTGCCTCCGATCACCATTTCGTCGTTGATGTAGACGTCGTCGTCCGCGCTCGAGCCGATGTACGTGAGATTCCTCTCGACGACGAAGTCGGACTCGTTGTCGAAGACCGATCTCACCCGCTCACGATTGACGGCGAACTTCACATTCCCCGTGACGTGCACGCTTCCGTAGCTCCGGAAGGTGTTCACGCCCATCATCGTCAGGTTCTTGCCGACCCGGAAGCCCCTGGCGCTCTCCTGGAGCTCGTCGGCGCCACTTCCGAGGTCGATCCGGACGTTGCCCGCGACGCTCAGCGGGGCCGCTACCGACAGCCGCAGGATCTGGCTGTCCTTCCCCGCCTTGATCATCAGATTGCCCGCGACTTCATTCACGCTGCCGCCCAACTCGATCGTGCGGCGGCCATTGCCCGCCAGCACGGTGAGACTTCCCGCGAGCACGCTCTCGAGATTGATCGTGAGCTGCTCGCGCGTGTTGTCCAGCAACTGCACCTTGAGATTCGCGCGCGGCGCGAAGCTCGTCGTACCGCGGAAATCGGTGAGGTCGATGCTTCCATCGGCGCGCACCTCGACCGTGACGTCGCCGTCGTCGAGAGTCTCCTTCAAGGAGAGCGTGTTGGCCGTCTCCCCCACCTCGAACGCCGACCAGGCGAGTCCCGGGCGAAGTGAGATCGTCAGAAGAAGCGCGAGGAGGATGGGGCGATAGGTCATGGAAGGCAGGCTCCGTCGTTGGAAGGTGGAAAACCCAGGACCGTAGAGGGAACGCACGACACGCGCTAGGCTCGAAATCACGACAGGAAGCAGCCCTCTTCCGCGCGCCGGACACCGGGACCCGCGAAGCCGCTGGCAGATGCGCTACGAGACCCAACGAGCGAGGGACCCGATGCGGCGATGAAGAGTCGCCCCCCTCGAGTCTCGAAGCTCGGCCGTGTCGACCGGGCTGTAGCAGCACCGCCACCTTCCTCCGGCGCATCACGCGCGATCCGTTCGTGGTTCTCGCCCCCGACGGCTGGGCCGCGCGCCGCACTCGACCCCGGTCGGTGTCGAGCGTTCGAGAGCGCTCAGAACCCCGTCGTGTCGTCGATCTCGTAGGCGACCGGGTCGAACGGCTCGTCGGCGGACGACGTCAGAACGGCCAGCAACGCGCCGCACCGGACGGTGTCGCCGGCGTGGGCGTACGCATGGCGCAGGACGCCCGCGGCCGGAGACTCCACCTCGATCTCGGACTTGTCGGCTTCGATCACCACGACGATCACACCCTTTTCCACGCGCGCCCCCGGCGCGAGCGGCCACGCGACGACCTTCCCCTCCTGCATCCCGTCACCGACGGTCGGCATTCGGATGGGGACGGGCATCGCTCGCGGATTCCGGGACTACGATCGGACCGTGACCGCCGCGTTCGAGATGATGATCGCGTCGCGCTCCTTCGACTTCGCCTCGACGAAGATCGTGTCGCCTTCCTTCCAGTACGAGGTGAGATACGTCTCGCCAGGCCAGGCGACGCCGCGGAAGCGTGCCGCGTACTTCGCAACCTTCGTCGGGTCCCCGCCGAGAACGCCGTCCACGACCGCCTTGCAAACGATCCCGTACGAGCACAGGCCGTGGATGATCGGCGCGTCGAAGCCGCCCTTCGCGGCGAACTCGGGGTCGCAATGCAGCGGGTTCTTGTCGCCGTTCAGACGATAGAGCAGCGCCTGCTGGGGGAGCGTCGTCGACTCGACGACGCCGTCGGGCTCGCGCTCGGGCGGCGCCTTGGAAACCTCGGGGCCTTTGGGACCACCGAAGCCGCCCTCGCCCCGGAGGAACAACGACATGCGGTTGGTGTAGAGTGGGTCTCCGTCGCCATCGCTCACCGCCGTCTCGAGGAGCAAGAGGGCCGCTTTCCCTTTGTCGTAAATGTCCGCGATCCTCGTCTGTCCCCGCAGCTTCGTCTCGGGCGGCAGAGGCTTGTGGATCTCGACCTCTTGCTCGCCATGCAGCATCATCGCACGATTGAACTCGAGCCCCGGCACTCCGAAGATGCCGCCGCGTGCACCCGACTTCGCCACGGTCGTGAAGCTCGGCAGCACCTTCAAGTTCTTCTCGTAGGTGTACTCGAGCTCGTTCGCGTCGGTCGCCGGCACCCCGGCACCCACGCCCAGAGCATAGAGGATGACGTCGTCCTTTGCGTAGCCGCCCTCTCCGGGCTCGAACGTGTGGGCCAGCGCTTTCTCGCGGTCAATGGGCATCGGCGTTCACCTCGATCAGGACCTTGGCTCCCGCGCTCGGGTCGTTTGCGATTGCGAACGCCTCCTCGAATCGCTCCAGCGGGAAACGGTGGGTGATGGCGGGTGTGAGATCGACCTTCGTCAGCATGTCGATCATCTCGGTATAGTCGTCCGGGTAGCAGATCGAGCCTGCCAGGGTGAGCTGCTTGGACATCACGAGCAGGAAGCTCGTGGGAATCGGATCGCGATGGAGCGCGACGATCGAGACGCGCGCATTCTCCTTCGCCCTCTCGAGGATGCTCGTGAGGACCGGTGCCGCGCCCGAAGCCTCGATGTAGGCGTCGCTGCCCGGCATCGGCATCCCGAGCCACGCGCCGGTGCCGTGCAGCTCGGTCAGCCTCTCCCACGGGTCTTCACGGCTCGGATTGACGGTCTCGCGGGCACCGAGGGAACGCGCGACCTCGAGCCTGCGGTCGGAGAGGTCGATCACGACGACGTCGTCGATGCCGCGAAACGCGAGAGTCGCGGTCGCCATCAGTCCGATCGGCCCGGCCCCGAAGATCGCGATCTTCTCCCCCCTCGCGGCACCACTGCGATTCACGGCCTGCATCCCGACGCCGAGGGGCTCGGCCAGCGCCGCGGCATCGAACGGAAGGGAGTCCGGGATGGGGAAGAGCGCACCGCCATCGGCCGCGTTCGGAACCAGGAGCTCGGGCGCGAACCCGCCCTGCGGAGCCCCGTTGCCGATCGCGTTCCGGGCACCCATGGGGTTCAGCACGACGCGCGTCCCGGGAGCGACGCTCTCGACGTCGCTCCCGACGCGCGCGACGACGGCCGAGAGCTCGTGACCCAGGGGCATCGGCTCGGGCCCCGGGCCGGCGAGTCCGCCCAACTTCACGTACCCGAGGTCGCTCCCGCAGATCCCGCAGGCGGCGACCGAGAGAACGACGTCGCGAGGCCCCGGCTCGATCGGGTCGACGTCGTCGATGCGCACGTCGCCCGGCCCGTGGATGCGGACCTGCTTCACGAAACGTCCTTCGCGCCCCACTTGCGGATGTCGTCGAGGAGCTTCTTCCCCTCCGGGGACTCGAGCTTGGCCTTGCACTCCTCGGGGGAGAACCCGGTGCGGAGGTTGCGAACACGGGCGGCGCCCTCATCGAACACCTTCGACAGGATCTCGAGATGCTGCTGGCCGGCGCCCTGATACTTGGCGTACTTCAGGAACGCGGTTCGCACCGAGTACGGGGGCTCGACGTCGCAGGTGACGAAGCGTTGGCTGATCTTGCCGTACTCGATCGCTCCCTCCTTCAGCTCTTCGAAGATGATGACGTCGATGGCGTGAGCGCGCTCGGAGAGTCCGACCGTGGCCCCGAAGAGCGAAAGCACCGCGATGAGGAGGAGTCTGGGAAGGGACGACATGCTCCCCGTTTTAGGGGTTCCGGCTCGGCGTCCACAAGCTCCCGGGTCGGAGCGCGTGGGGCGTCCACAAGCCCCCATCCGTCGGAGCGCGTTGCGCGGTTCGGCTCGCTGAGCGTATGAACCCCGGATGGCCCCTCTACGCACTCTCACGGCCGCCGGTATGCTGGCGCTCGTCGTCGCACTCGCGGGCTGCGGCGACGACCCCACACCCGCGGTCGACCCCGCGAGCCAGGCCGAGTTCGACGCGACCGGGCCCTACGGTATCGCCTCGTTCGACGTCACGTTCGTCGATCGAAGCCGCGCGACGCGCGCCAACGGCGCGTTTCCGGGCGCTCCCGAACGAACCCTCGTCTCCACCGTCTGGTATCCAATCGAGGGCCTCGCTCCCGAGGGGGCGTCGCCGAGCCCCGCTCCGGGATCGTTCCCGCTCATCGGCTACGCGCACGGATTCACGTCCGGCCGGGCCGCCGGAGGACGGCTCGGCGAACACCTGGCATCGCACGGCTACGTCGTGGTCGCACCGGACTTCCCTCTTTCCAACGGAGGCGCGCCCGGCGGGCCGACGGCAGGCGACCTCGCCAACCAGCCCGCCGACCTCGGCTTCGTCATGCGTGAGCTCGCCGCGATGGACCACCCGGTCGCAGGCGCGATCGACACCACCCGGCAGGGGATCGCCGGTCTCTCCCTCGGTGGCGCGACGGTCGTGACGGCCGCCTACCATCCAACGCTCGGCCTCGACTTCGTCGACGCAGCCGTGGCACTCGCTCCGGCCGCCTGCTTCACGGGCCCCGATTTCTACGCGAACGCGGTCCCGACGCTGCTGATCGCGGGGACGGCCGACGAGCTCGTCCCCTTCGACGAGAGCCCCGAGCGGGCCTTCGGCTGGGCACCCTCGCCGACGACTCTGCTGCGGCTCGAGGGCGGAACCCATGTCGGAATGCTCGGAATCGACGCACCCGGAGCCGAGAACTCCGACGTTCTTGTCGGCTGTGCCGCCGTATTGAACGAGATCGGCGAAGAGAACGAGAGCTCCTTCTCCGGCTCGCAGGAGCTCTTCACGCGCGGACTCTCGGGCGACGTCTACCGCGCGGACGGCTGCGACCTCCAGCGTTTCTGCAACAACGGCTACGTCCAGACGATGTCGGCTCAGCGTCAGCTCCAGCTCGTTCGCATCGCGACGCTCGCCCACTTCGAAGCGAACCTCCGAGACCGCGCGGATGCGGCGGCGTTTCTCGCGCGGGCCCTCGGACCGAACAATCCCGACGCCGCGGTGGAGACGAAGTAAAGCAATGAGCGACTACCTCGAGGGTAAGACGATCGTCATCACCGGCGCGGCCGGCGGATTCGGGCGCCTCGTGGCGCAGAAGACGGCGGCGCGGAAGGCGCGCATCGTCGCCGCCGACGTCGACGAGACGGAGGTCCGCGAGACGGTCCGCTCGATCGCCGAGGCGGGCGGGGACGCAGAAGCCGTCGTGACCGACGTGACCCGCCTCGCAGACATGCGCGAGCTGGCCCGACGCGCGGTCGAGCGCTTCGGCGCGATCGACGTCATGGTCAACAACGCCGGCACCATGCCCCTCGCCCTCTACTCCGATCACGCTGCGGCGGCGGAAGCCTGGGACCGCTGCATCGACGTGAATCTCAAGGGGGTCCTCCACGGCATCATGGCCGTCTACGACCAGATGATCGCGCAACGGCGCGGACACGTCGTGAACCTCTCGTCGATCTACGGCAACTACCCGGTCGCGGGTGCCGCGGTCTACGGCGCGACGAAGGCCGCGGTGAACGTGCTCTCGGAGTCACTGCGACAGGAGTCGCAGGGCAAGATCAAAGTCACGACGATCCGCCCGACCGGCGTCCCGGGCACTGGCCTCGGCGCCGGTGTGATCAATCCTGCGGCGCTCGGCGGGATCCTCGGCGCGGGGGAAGCAGCGTTCATGGAGAAGATGGGCGAGATCCTGAGCGAGAACCCGCCGGCCGAGCTCGTCGACCCCCAGAGCATCGGCTACTACAGCCTGAGCCCCGAGATCCTCGCGGACCAGATCGTCTTCGCGATCGACCAGCCGTGGGGCGTGTCCATCAGCGATCTGACGGTGCGCGCGTCCGGCGACGCGTACAGGATCTGAGCACGGTCGGGACGGGCCAGCCTCCCGACCGGACCCGGGCGACGCCCGGTCAGGCCTCGGACTCGCCAGACTCCGGTGGCTTCACGATCAGAACGTGACACGGGGCCTTCCGCATCACCTTCTCGACGACCGATCCGATGAGGGCGAGATCGAGCGCGCTGCGCCCGATGCTCCCCATCACGATCACGTCGACGGAGAGCTCCTTCGCCGTCGCGAGGATGACCTTCGCGGGATTACCGACCTCGACCACCGTCTCCATCGGGACGGCGGGATCGCGGTGGCGGTCGGCGAGCACGTCGAGGTCCTGCCGGACCTGCTCTCGGACGCCCGAGATCGGGTCTTTGATCCCGGCCTCGGTCAACGCCCGGTAGACCTCCGTGTAGGGGAACGTGTCCTCGACCACGGTGAGAAGCGTCAGCTTCGCCTGAAACTGCTCGGCGAGCTGCACGGCCGCGCTCACGACCTCCTCGGAGTGGGGAGAGAGATCGGTCGGACACAAGATGTGGCTCGGACGGATCACGGCGATACCTCGTTTCGAGGGAGGGTACTCCTGCGACGCCCCCGAGGGGAAGCGACGGGCCCTCCATCCCCTTGGACGCACCGCATCGAACCGAATTCGGCCTGGCTCACGCGAGGCCGCGACCGGCCGTCGCTTTCGCCGGAGCGCCGGGGTGCGGACGCGCTGGTCAGCTCGCGGGCCTCTTCTGCATCAGGGCATCTCGCGTCGCCCGACAGACGAGCGTGTCGTTCTGCTTGTACCCACGATGCTCGAACGTCACGACGCCCTGGCTGGGTCGTGACTTCGACTCGCGTGCGGCCATGACCTCGGTTTCCACGCGGAGGGTGTCTCCGTGGAAGACCGGCGCCGGAAACGCGATCGCCTGAAAGCCCAGGTTCGCCACGGTCGTCCCGAGCGTGGTCTCGTGGACGCTGATGCCGATGACGGTCGACAGCGTCAGCATCGAGTTCACGAGCGGCTTGCCGAACTCCGTCTCGTTCTTCGCGTAGTCGAAGTCCAGATGGAGCCACGCCGGATTCATCGTCATCGACGTGAACATCACGTTGTCCGACTCCGTGATCGTCCGCCGAATCGCATGCTGGACCACCACACCCGGCTGCAGCTCCTCGAGCCACATGCCCCGATGGGGACGTCGTCTCGTCGCGTCCATTTGGCCGATCGTGACGAAATTCGGCCGACGAGACAACGCCCCGCTCGGGATCAGCCGAAGACGCCGGAATCGCGGAGCCGGGCGATCTCCCCCTCGGACTTGCCGAGAACCCGCGCCATCACCTCGTCGGTGTTCTCGCCCTGGGTCGGGGCCTTGGTCGGGCACGGAAGGGGCTCTCCGTTCACGAAGACGGGCAGAGGAAGCTGCTCGCAGCCGAGCTTCTCCGTCGGATAGAAGCCCATCCGGTGCTGGAACTGCGGGTCGTCCGCGAGGCTCTTCTGCGTGTTGAAGGGCGCGATCGTGGTGTTCACCTCGTCCGAGAACTCGAGCCACTCCCGGACCGTCTTCGTCTTGAAGATCTCGCGCAGCTCCTTCTGGAGCTCCTTGTTGCCCCGCGCGTGGTCGGCGTACTTCGAGCCAGGCCACTTCTCGAAGAGATCCATGCGCCCGACCCCGTCGCAGAAGTTCTTCCAGAACGCCTGCTCCGAGGCCATGAACAGCACGTGACCGTCCTTCGCCTCGTACGCCTGGTAGCGAACGCCTTCCCACATGCCCGCGAGGCCGGCCGGGCGACGGACGTAGTCGTCGGACGGATTGCCGGTCACCTCGCTCTCCGGACGCATGTACGCGCGCTCGGTCTCGATGCGGTACCAGTCCATGTAGGCCGACGCGTCGGACTGCGCCATCTCCATCTCGCAGCCCTCCCCCGACTCACGCGCCTTGATGACGCCCGCGAGAATCGCGAGTGCCGCCATCATCGGGCCGACGTTGATGCCGACGTTCGGCATGTTCTTGGGAATGCGGCAGAAGCCTTCCTCGTCCACGACCGGCTGCACGATGCCCGACCACGTGTCGTAGGCGATGCCGTGACTCGGCATGCTCTTGTATGGGCCGGTCGAGCCATAGCCCGAGAGGGTCGCGAAGACGATCTTCGGGTTGACCTTCTTCAGGTCCTCGAACCCGAGCCCGAGCTTCGCGAGCGCCCCCGGGCGCATCGCCTCGAGAACGACGTCGGCCTTCGCGACGAGATCCTTGTAGAGCTGCTTGCCTTCGTCGGACTTGAGATCCAGCGTGATGCTCTTCTTCCCCCGGTGGGTATGGAGGTGGAGCAGAGAGACCCCCTCGACGATCGGCCAGGTCATCTGACGGATGTAGTCGCCGGCGGGCGACTCGACCTTGATGACGTCGGCTCCCATGTCGGCGAAGAACGTCGCCACGTGCCCGGGGCCGAGGAGACTCGACTCGATCACACGAAGGCCGGAAAGAAGCTGGTTGGGATCGGACACTCGGATCTCCTCCTCAGGGCTGCCAGTCGTCGCCCTTGCGGGCCCATGGGTTGTCGTCGGCGCTCGTCGGGAGGGCGAATCGGGCCTCGCACGAGGTCATGGTGGCGTCGTCGACGTCGACGTTCACGTCGGCCGTGATCCAGCCGCAGCCCTTGTCGTCCGTCGACACGTCCTTCACGGTGCCGCGGAAGACCATGCGGTCGCCGACGAACACCGACCCCTTCATGCGGAACTTCATGCGACCCGGACGGCCCTTCGGCCCCGTCCAGTCGGTGATGTAGCGCTCGAACCAGTGCGCGAGGTTCGGCGTGTTGAGAAAAATGTCCTTCAGGCCGTTGCGCTTCTGCGCGAAGTCCTTGTCGTGGTGCATCGGACGGATGTCGCGTGTCGCGATCGCCCCGAATGCGACGGTGGTGGCCGTCACGTCGTAGGGCAGCTCGGGAAGCTGATCCCCGACCTTCACGTCCTCGAGAGTCCGAATCTTCGTCGCGCTCATTGCCCTTCCTTCTTGTAGCCGAAGCCGGCGATCTCCTCGCGAACGAGAAGGTCGCCCTTCATGTTCTCGTAGACGACCTCGATGTTCCAAAAGCGGCCGGTACCGAGCTTCGTCGTCTTCGGCCCCGTCACCGAGCGAAGAACCTGGTACTGCTTCACGCGCTCGCCCATTCGCACCGGCTCGTAGAAGACGAGCTCATCGGCGGACATGATCGCCTCCGGGCAATCCAGCTGCTCCTTCAGATCGAAGTGGGTGCGCAGCGCGAGCCCCTCTTCGTCCCGGTAGGGCGACCAGAAGTGCGGCCGACACCAGACGGAGATCATCGTCGGCGGCGCGATCCAGCCACCGGTGATCTCCCTGGCGGCCTCTTCGTCCCAGTAGATCGGGTTTCCGTTCTCGACCGACGAGCAGCCGGTGAGGACGAAGCCGCGCTCGACGTCGAACTCCCCGATCTCTTCGTGGCGCTTCTGGCCGATCCAGCCTCGTACGATCTCTGGCAGATCCGACATTGCCTTCCGACCTCCTCAGTCCAGAACGTCGGCCGCGACCAGCTCCTCGAGGTAGGGAGTGTCCCACCACGAGAGCTCGAGCTGCTTGGCCCGACGGAAGTAGAGCTGCACGTCGTACTCGAGCGTGAAGCCGACGCCGCCCCAGAGCTGCTCACAGGTGCGCGTCACCTCGGTGTACGTGTCGCAGCAGAAGAGCTTCGCCATCGGCGCGAGACGCTCGATCGACCGCCCTTGCGCCCGCGTCCATGCCGCCTCGAGCACGATCATGCGTCCGCCCTCGATGTTCGTCGAGGCGTCGGCCATGTAGTGGGCGAGCGACTGGAACGCGGCGAGGGGCTTGTCGAACTGCGTCCGCACCTTCATGTACTCGCCCGTGATGTCGAGCGCCTGCTGGGCACCGCCGATCGCCTGCGACGCGAGGAGGACGATGCCGTCGTGCATCACCTTCGAGAGCGAGTCCCAGCCCGTGCCCGCCGCGCCGACGCGGTCCCCTGCACCGACCTTCACGCTCTCGAACGTCACGCGATACTGCGCATCGCCGGCCTGCGAGAGGATCTGGCGCATGGAGACGCCGTCGGCCTTCGCATCGACGAGAAAGACGTCGACCCCCGCGTCCGTACGCGCCAACACCAGCAGCTGGTCGGCCGCGCCTCCGAAGTAGACGTGCTGCTTCGTCCCGGAGAGGACGAAGGCGTCGCCGTCCGACCGGGCCTCCAGCTGCACGCCCACCGGTCCGTAGCCGCGCTCCGGCTCGAGCCACGCGATGGTGAAGATCGACTCGCCGCTCGCGATCTTGGGGAGCCACTCGGCCTTCTGCGCGTCGCTTCCCGCTTCCGCGAGGATGCCCCCACCGATCACCGCCGACACGAAGTGCGGAACCGAGGCGAGCGTGCGCCCCATCTCCTCGTACACGAGAGCCGCCTCGAGAAGCGACTGCCCTCCCCCGCCGTACTCGGCGGGAAGGGTGAGCCCGAGCAGGCCGGACTCCCCGAGCTGCTTCCAGAGCGCGTCCGAGAAGCCCCTTGGGTCGTCCTCGAGCTCGCGGACCGCGTCGACCGACGAGTGCTCGTCGAGAATCGACCGCGCCATGTCCTTGATCATCTGCTGTTCTTCGGTGAATTCGAGATCCATCGTTCTTTCCTTCGATCGTCTTGAAGACGCGACGCTCAGAAGTTCTTCGGGAAGCCGAGGTAACGGCGGGCGATGATGTTCTTCTGGACTTCGGAGGAGCCGCCGCCGATCGTCTCGACGACCGTCGCGCGGTACGCGCCTTCGAATCGGCCGCGGATCGGACCCTCGTCCTGACCTTCGCGGATCTGGCCGGCCGCGCCCTGAATGTCGAGCGCGTCCTGGCACACCCGCTGCGAGAGCTGTGTCGCGAAGAGCTTGTACTGCGACGACTCGATCGTCGGCGGCTTGCCACCCTTACGCGCCGCGCAGACGAATCGGACCGACAGCCCCTTGGCGACCGCCTGGTCGGTCACGATGCGGGCGATGAGACGGCGCACGTTCGGATCGTCCTTGATCGGCTTGCCGTCGCGCTTCGCCTCCTTCGCCCACTCGATCAGGACCCGCGCGCGCTCGGTGCTCGGCGAGAGCGTGAACATCGTGAACCGTTCGAGATCGAGCGCTTCGGAGATGTACTGGAAGCCCTTGCCCTGCTCGCCGACCATCTGGGTGTCGGGGACGTAGACGTCGTTGAAGAAGACCTGGTTCGTGGTGTCTTTCCCGATCGTCGGCAGGCTCACGATCTCCAGCCCGGGGTCGTTCATCGGAACCAGGAAGAGACTGATGCCGCTGTGCTTGGGCGCGTCCGGGTCCGTGCGGGCTCCGACCCAGTACCAGTCGGCGAAGTGTGCCGACGTCGTCCAGATCTTCTGTCCGTTGAGAACCCAGCCATCACCCTTCTTCTCGGCCTTCAGCTGCATGTTCGCAGCATCGGATCCGGCCTGGGGCTCGGAGTAGCCCACGGCGAACTCGATGTCGGCATTCAGGATCTTCGGAAGAAACTCCTTCTTCAGGTAGTCGCTCCCATGGCGAATCAGAGTCTTTCCGATGATGCCGACGCCTTTGCCGATCTGCGGCGCGGCGTGCTTCGCGAGCGCCTCGTTCAGGATGTACTCGTAGACGCCTTCGATCTCCTGGCCGCCATACTCCTTCGGCCACGACATGCCGAGCCACCCCTGGGCCGCGAGCTTCTTCATGAACGCGCGGCGCTCGGGGGTGTCCGCGAGCTGGGTGAAGTTCTCACGTGTCGGGTCCATGACGACGGGGTCGTGATTGTCGACGAGCCACTGCTCCACCTCGTCGGCGAAAGCCTGCTCCTCGGGCGAGAAATCGAAATCCACGATGGTTCCTCCTTGCGAAAATGGGGACGAGCCCCGAGAGATGCGTTTGGTTCAGCTTCTGGCGCGAATGCCGTCGAGAAAGACGTCGCCGAGACATTCGATGGCGCGCCGCCGACCCCGCCGCGGTGCGGCCGGCCCGAGAAGAGTGCCGAAGAACGTGGTCGCGAAGAGCCCCGTGATCTCCTCGGCCGAGAGATCGGTGCGAATCTCGCCGCGCTCCTGGAAGTGCCGCACCCACTGCGTGATCGGTGCGAAGTAGGGGTTCTCGTTCCAGTCGAATTCCGGCGGAGTCCGGAACGCCAGGGCCACGAGCTCGCGGGCGCTCGTCGCGTTGCTGCGCGTCGAGAGCAGAGCGTCCGTCACGCAGCGCACGAGCTCGCGAGCGGATCGCGGTCGCGGAAGCCCCTCGAGGCGCTGGCGGATCTGCTCCTCGACCGACCCCCGGAAGGCCCGCAGCAGGTCCTCCTTGTTCTGGAAGTGCAGGTAGAACGTCCCCCGCGCGACGCCCGCCGCCTTCACGATGTCCTCGACCTGCACCGCGTCGTAGCCCCGCTCGCGAAAAGCGGCCAGCGCCGTGTCGTACAGGCGCTGCCGCGTCCCGAGGCGCTGACGGTCCCGCGCCGTCAGGCGGGCGGTTTGCGGGGCGGACATGCCTGGATCCTCGCAACTGACGCACGTCTTGTCAATGACACTTGTTCATTAACTGACCTCGCGTCAGCGAAGGCCGGGCGCGCCCGTGAACGCCCGGTCCCGATGGGATAGGGACCGTCCATGCGCCGCATCCTTCACGGAGCCGTCCTCACCACCGTCCTTCTCACTTGCGTCCGACATGTGCCGGCCTCGGAAGGCTTCGGCGCCCCGATCAAGCTGACCCGGGAAACGCCGCTGCGCGAGGTGGTCCAGCGTCCCGAAGCGATCGGAGACGAGCCGGTCCTCGTCCGCGGACGGGTCGCCGACGTCTGCCAGAGGAAGGGCTGTTGGACGATCCTGCAGGACGGCGATGCGCGGGTTCGGGTGCGGTTCAAGGACTACGGATTCTTCGTCCCGACCGACTGCAGCGGACGGGAAGCGCTGGTCGAGGGCGTGGTCGAGGTGAAGACGCTCTCGGCCGACATGGCCCGGCACTACGAAGAGGAGACCACGGGAGGCGATCCGGCGGCGGTCACCGGCCCGCGACGCGAGGTCTCCATGATCGCGACCGGAGTCCGACTCCTGCCCTGAGCGAATGCGGGGGTACCGGCCGCGCTCCGAGCAGGTCGCGGCGGTACCGGACGCGCCCCGAGCCGGGCGCGCGGCGGCGCGCTTGCCCTGGTTTGGTTGCATGGCGTAACACGGACGCCTGGGCCGATCTCTTGGCCCACAGCGGGGGATCGCCCATGACCGAGCTTTCGACGAGGATCGTCACCCTGTGCCTCGCGGCCACCGTCGCCGCGTGTGGCGACGGCAGCACCGGCCCGAGCGCCACGACCACGGTGCCGGGCAGCGAGCCGACCGCTCCGGTCGACCCACCCGCCGAGCCCGCGCCGAACGAGCCCGGCGACCCGGAGTGCGCGGAGTCGTTCGACAGCACGTTCGAGGCGATCCAATCGATCGTGTTCGAACGCCGCGGCTGCACCGCCCAGGTCTGCCACGGAGGCGCGGCCGCGGGCGGGCTCGACCTCTCCGCCGACGTGGCCTACGCGAGCCTCTACGACCAGCCCGGGCAGATCGCCGACATGCCGCTCGTCCAACCGGGCCGCACGAACAACAGCCTCCTCTTCCTGAAGCTCGCCGCCGCGACCCAGCCCGACCGCTTCGACGTCGCGGGAGCGACGATGCCCAACGGACAGGAGCCGCTCTCGGAAGACGAGCTCGAGCTGATCCGCCTCTGGATCTACTCCGGCGCTCCCGAAGACGGCGTCATCCAATCGACGATCGCCCTGATCGACGCCTGCCTCCCCGATCCGTCCCCGATCACGATCGAGCCTCTCCCGCCGCCCGCACCGGACGAGGGCGTGCAGTTCGTGATGCCCCAGTTCACGCTCGAGGCGTCGTCCGAGACCGAGATCTGCTTCGCGTCGTACTACGACTTCACCGACGAGGTGCCCGACCGGTACAAGGATCCGACGGGCACGATGTTCCGGTACAAGGGCTTCGACATGCGGCAGGATCCGCAGAGCCACCACCTCATCCTGTTCGCGCCCGGCGTGCCGCCCGACCGGGTGCACGACCCCGCCTACGGGGAGTGGACCTGCGCCAGCGGCGCACGCGCGGGCGAGACCTGCGAGCCCACCGACTCGACCTCCTGCGGTGACGGCATCTGCGCGAGCGCTCTCCAGGTCGGCACGTGCTTCGGCTACGGCCCGAGCGACTTCAGTGCGTCCGTCGATCCCGTGGACGTACAGGGCATCGGAGGCGCCCAGCGCGCGCAGCTCTACACCGAGTTCGGCGACGGCGTCTACGCGGAGATCCCACTGCGCGGTCTGATCTACTGGAACTCGCACGCGTTCAACCTGACGCCCGAGGACCACCGAATGAACGCGCGTCTGAACTATCTCTTCGCCGACGAGCAGGACCACGTCTCGATACCGATCCCGGTGCACTTCGGCAGCCTCTACCAGGCGGCCGGCACGCCGCCGTTCACCGAGGCCCGCTACTGCAACTCGATGACCTTCGAGCGAGGCACGCGCATCACCGAGATCACGCAGCACACCCACCGATTCGGCAAGCACTTCGAGGCGTGGCTTCCCGACGGCTCGAAGTTCTACGAGAACCTGGTCTACAACGACCCGGTCGTCCTTCGCCTGGATCCGCCTCTCGCCTTCGACTCGGAGGACCCGGCCGAGCGTACCATCGAGTTCTGCGGTCTGTTCAACAACGGCGTCGCCGACGACGGCTCCCCCGATCCGGAGACCGTGACGCGCTCCTCGCGCACTCCCGAGAACCAGCTCCGCAGCAGCGGCGCCTGCGAGCCCGTGGCATGTGCCGAGGGCGACGTCGGTGCGCCCTGCCGCGGCGTCGGGGACGACGCGACGTGCGACTCGAGCCCGGGTGCCGGTGACGGGTTCTGCGACGCCTGCGCGATCCAGGCCGGCGTGAGCACCGAGAACTCGATGTTCCTCCTTCTCGGCCGCGTCTACCTGACCGACCCGGACTAGAGAGCTTCGGCGTCCGCGGCGAGCGGGCCGACTCGGTTCGCGGGCGGGAAAGGCGACCGGCGAGTCGCCTGCCCGTCTCCACGCCGATCGCGACGCGCCGGGGGACCGGGCCGACCGCCGGAGGGAAGCGCCCGCTTCGGTCGGGGCCCGAGACTAGCCGTCGCCGTCGGTGAGCATCACCTCGAGCACGACGCGCCGCCCGATCCGGCCGAACAGCCACGAAAAGAAGTCGATCGCGCGCATCTGCAGACCGTACTTCGCGTACAGCGCATCGTAGGCCCGCGCCTCCCGCGCCGGATCGTCGACGACCGAGCAGGTGCCGTCGACCCAGTCCCCGGTGATGCCTCCCCGCACGTCGCACGGCGCGACGCGTGCACGGGGATCCCGACGAACGCGTTTCACTTTGTAGGACGTACCGTCGGTGAAGAGCACGAGGCTCCCGTCGAGCGGCGCGACCCACACCGGGGTCTTCACGCCCGAGCCGTCGCGCTTGAACGTCTCGAGACTCACGTAGGGCTCGTCGGCCAGCCTTCTCGTCGTCACCGAACCACTCTAGCCCGCCGCGCGGCCCGGCACACGAGCCGTCCGAGCCGGGACTCGCTCCCCGCCGCCGCCCTGGCTATACCCTCGACAACCCACGGGGGATTCCCATGCTGAATGTCGCCATGTGGGGCAAGGCGCTCACCGTCATGCCCCGAATCACGAAAGAAGATTGGGCCGGACTCGACATCGTCTCGCGATGGCTGATCGCGACGCGCTCCGCGGTCATCGTGATGACGTTCACGTCGGCGGCGTTCGCCGGACTTCTCGCCGCGAAGGCCGGGAAGTTCGACGGCCTGCTCTTCGGGCTCTGCACGCTGGGCCTGTGCCTCGCGCACGCCACGAACAATCTGGTGAACGACCTCACCGACTACTGGAAGGGCGTCGACGAGGGGAACTACTTCCGCACCCAATACGGTCCGCAAACCGTGCAGGACGGGTTCCTGTCCGTCGGAGGTCTCGTCACCTACGCGGTGGTCACGGGCGTGGCGGCACTCGCCGTCGGCGTCTACCTGGTCGCACTCCGGGGCGACGCGGTCCTGTGGCTGCTCGGAGCCGGCGCGTTCTTCGTTCTCTTCTACACGTGGCCGCTGAAATACATCGGCCTCGGCGAACCCGCCGTCCTCGTCGTGTGGGGGCCATTGATGGTGGGCGGCACGTACTACGTCGTCACAGGGGAATGGAGCAACAACGTCGCGGTGGCGAGCGTTGCGTACGCGCTCGGCCCGACGGCGGTGCTCTTCGGGAAACACATCGACAAGCTTCCCGCCGACGAAGCCAAGGGGATCCGGACGCTACCGGTGATCCTCGGCGACGTGCGGTCGCGCTACGCCGTACTCGGGATGCTGATCGCCCAACTCGGTGTCGTCGCGTATCTGGTCGCCGTCGGCTACTTCAACGTCGCCATGCTGCTGTGCTTCGGCGCCGCGCCGTCGCTCCGACGCGTTTGGCAGATCTACAAGGAGCCCCGTCCGGACGCCCCGCCCCCGGAGCTGCCCGAGGGAATCTGGCCGCTTTGGTACGTGGCGATCACGTTCTGGTACAACCGTCGCTTCGGCATGCTCTTCCTGATCGGCCTCGCCGCCGACATCGCCGTGACGAAGCTGCTCTAGCGAGAGCCAGGGGGCCGCGTTCAGCGGCGACGGCCGAGATCGGCCGCGTAGACGATCACGTGAAAGACGTAGCTCTGCTCCTCGGTCCCCGAGAGCAGGTGCGCCATGGGGCCGAGCGCGTACGAGGGCACGTCCGCGCCGCCGTGCGTCTCCATCGACAACGGAACGTCAGCGGGCTCCTGAAACGTCGGCTTCGTGGTGTCCCACGCCGAGAGATCGGGACGCGACCCGCGCCGACCGCTCGGACCGTTCGCGTAGTTGAGCGTCGTGTACGGCTTGCCGTCGAGGGCGCGCATCGGCTCGGTCTTCGGATTCCCCGACGCGTCATTGCCGACGACCAGTCCGAGGATCGGATTGCCCCGCGTGGGGTACCCCGAGATCGTCATCGTGTGCCCGTGGTCGGAGGTCACGACGATCAGGGTATCCTCGGGATCGGTGCGATCGAGCGCGAGCTGCACGGCCTCCGCGAGCTCGACCGTGGCGGCGAGCGCACGATACGCGTTGTCGTGGTGGTGCGCGTGATCGATGCGTCCCGCTTCGACGAGCAACAGGAAGCCCTCGCCATCACGCTCGAGAAGATCGAGCGCCTTCGCCGTCATCTCGGTGAGGGAAGGCTCGCCCGCGGGGCCCGGGTCGCGGTCCACTTCGAACGCCATGTGATCCGAGCCGAAGATCCCCAGAACCTGATCGGTCGTCGCTGGATCGATCGCACGAAGCTGATCGCGGTTCCACACGAAGCGCCCGTGCGGATGGTCGCGCTCCCACTGGCGCACGAGGTTGCGGTCGTCGCTCCGGAGCCCGGTCACGCCCTCCGGATCGTCGGCGTCGCCGGGCAGGAAGTACCCTCGCCCGCCGCCCAGAACGACCTGAAGCGAAGAGCCGACCGCCCCTTCGACGAGCTGCCGAGCGAGATCCACACATCCGCGGTCGGCGGCCTCGGGCGGCACGTCCCCGTCGGACTCCCAATTGCGCTCGACCGAATGCCCGTACGCCGCGGCCGGCGTGGCGTGCGTCAGGCGCGCCGTCGTAACGATGCCCGTGCCCAGACCCGCGCGCTGCGCCAGCCCGAAGAGGCTCGAAACCTCGCGTCCTTCGGCGGACGCGCAATCCCCGCGCACGACACGTTCGTCCAGACCGACCACACCCGCCTTCGTCTTGACGCCGGAGAGCAACGCGGTGCCCGCGCCGGCGGAGTCCGCGACTTGCTGGTTGGTGTTGTACGTCTTGAGGAGCCCCCGGTAGGGGAGTCTCTCGAAGCTCAGAAGGTTCTCCTCACCCGGCGCGCCGCGCTGCTGGCCCTCGAAGATTCGCGCCGCCGTCACGGTGGGCACGTCGAGGCCGTCGCCGATGAAGAGGATCACGTTCTTGGCCCGGCCACCGATGCGCTCGACCGAGCGGTTGCGGGCGATCGCCTCCTGACCCGCGCGAAACCAAGGGTCGTCGGCCTGCTCCAGCGCGGGCTCCCCGCGGCGGGACGAGCCGCTGCACGAGGCGACGACCACGGCCGCGGCAGCCGCAGCGGCACCGCGCGGCCACCTTCGCATCAGGCGCACGGCGCGCTCTCCGACTCCATGTCGCTAGTCGTGCCATGCAAGCAGGCCCCACGAAAGGAGCCCGGCGCCGCGCCGCTTGAATTCGATCCTTCCATCGAAAATGATCATGTCATCATGCGGGCTCGAATGCGCGGGGTTCCGTAGTGGCGGGCGCCTCGAAAGCGGCCACGCGCGGCGGTCGAAGAAAGCAGCGGAATCGGGAGCGCCTGGTCGCCGCCGCGGGCGCCGTCATGGCGCGCAAGGGCGTCGACGCCGCGACCATCGCCGAGATCACGGAGGAGGCCGACCTCGGCTTCGGCACGTTCTACAATCACTTCGCGTCGAAGGAGGCGATCGTCGACGAGGTCCTCGCCTCGGGCCTCGAGTCGGTCGGAGGCAGCCTCGATCGGCTCACCGAGGGGATGGAGGATCCGGCGCGCATCCTGGCGACCGCGGTGCGGCATCTCCTCGCCGTCGCCGATCGGGACCCCGTGTTCGCCTGGTTCGTGCTGCGCGCACCGAACGCGAGCGCGCAGCTGACGCAGCATTTTCTGCATCGGGCCGAACGTGACGTCGGACGCGGCAGAAAAGAGGGGCGATTCGTCATCCACGACCCCACCAGCCTCGCCATCGCCATCCTCGGGATGATCCTCGAAGGCACGCGCGCGAAGCTGGTCGGAACCGCCACCTCCTCGATCGACGAGCACCTGGCCGCCTACGCCCTGCGACTTCTCGGGATCGACGAAGCCGAGGCGCACGAGCTCGCCCGCGCACCGCTCGCGCCCATCGGTTGAGACCGGGCGCAGTCTCGACCTTGGTCGACGGAGGACCGTACCGAGACCGTCGAGACCGTCGGTCTCTTTACGAATCTCCGAGGGTGTGCCAGCAAGGCGCGTGGCTCGGGCGCTCCCACTCGTCATCGCAGCCGCGGCCGTGGGCTTCGCGATCACCGCGGAACGTGCGCGGGCGCAGCATACCCACCCCGGGCAACCGAGGCCCCCCGTCGAGGCGGCGGCGCCGGACGCATCGGCGAACGGCTCCGATGCGCCCCCGACCGCGGGCTCGGAGCCGATCGCCGCCGACGGGGACGAGCAGTCCACCGAGCTCGAATCGACCGCGCCCCTCCTCGACCGCCCGCACCATCCCGACGAGGCCAAGCCGGGCCGGCGCAGCCTCGAAGAGATCGCCACGGTCGGCTTCGAGCCGGGGCCACTCGAGCGCCGGCTCCAGTCCTACCTCCCCCTCTTCAAGCGCCTCGCCGGCAAGTTCGCGGACCGGCTGCCGTTGCCCCTCGGGTTCGACTTCGTGTTCGTGAAGCAATGGAACAAGCAGCTCTTCACGTCGAACCAGATCACGTTCCGTGATCGCACCTTCAACGTTCCGAGCGACGACTTCAGCCAGCTCCGCAACGATTCGACGTCGTTCGTCGGGGTGCTCGACGCATGGATCCTTCCGTTCCTGAACATCTACGGCGTTGCGGGGTACACGACGGGAGAGCTCGACTTCAGCGTCACCCTGCCGGAGTTCGGCAACCTCTCCTTGGACGTCGACAAGAAGTTCCACGGCTACACGGCAGGCGGTGGCGGCCTGGTCGGAGGCGCGTACAACAACTTCTTCGGCCTCGTGGACGTCACGTACGTGACGAGCGACCTCAACATCTTCACCGAGAACGTCGAGACCTTCGCGGTGGCCCCGCGGATCGGATACGAGCACGTGCTCGGCAAGCTCAAGGGCGCGATCTCGGTCGGCGCGAACTACTATCGGCAGTCGACGCTCCGCGCATCGACGTTCGAGTTCGGCGACGAGACCATCGACATCGACTTCCGGGTGGCGGAGAAGAACCCGTGGAACGGCGCCGTCGCCCTCCGCGCCGTTCTGTTCCACCGATTCGACGTCGCGGTATCCGGCGCGTTCGGAAGCCGGCGGGCGCTGATCGCGCGCGCGGGAATCCGGTTTTGAGGATCGAGTCTCGGAACCCCGCCTTGCTCGCTGCCGTGGCGCTCGGGCTCGTGGCCATGGTGTCGCGCGCAACGGCCAGCCCGACGACCGACGGGCACGCGCACGTCGAAGCCCATGTCGACGCGAACCGCGACGCGCACGCGGCGCGTGCGCTCCATCTCTGGGAGCTCGCCGAGGTGGGGTACCAGGAGGTCGAGAGCTCGAACGTTCTCCGGCAAGCGCTGCGTGAGAACGGCTTCACCGTGAAGAGCGGCATCGCCGGGATGCCGACGGCGTTCCTCGCCGAGTACGGCTCGGGCGCGCCGGTCGTCGCGATCCTCGCGGAGTTCGACGCACTCCCCGGCATGTCACAGAAGGCGCAACCGACACGCGAGCCGCTCGTCGAAGGCGCGGCGGGCCATGCCTGTGGTCACCACCTGTTCGGCGCCGGCTCCGTCGCGGCCGCGCTCGCGGTGAAGGACTGGCTCGCGAAGACCGACACACCGGGAACACTCCGGGTCTACGGCACGCCGGCCGAAGAAGGCGGCGCGGCCAAGGCGTACATGGCACGCGACGGCCTCCTGGACGACGCCGACGTCGCGCTGCATTGGCATCCATTCGACCGCAACGAGGTGTCGTACAAGACGTCGCTCGCGAATCGCTCGGCGAAGTTCCGCTTCACGGGCATCCCGGCGCACGCCGCACACGCCCCCGAGCGCGGCCGCTCCGCGCTGGATGGCGTCGAGGCGATGAACTTCATGGTGAACTTGATGCGCGAACACGTGCCCCAGGAGACGCGCATCCACTACGTCGTCACCCGCGGCGGCGACGCACCGAACATCGTCCCGGGCGAGGCCGAGGTGTTCTACTACGTCCGCCACCCGGAGCCGTCGGTCCTGAAGGAGATCTGGGCCCGGGTCGTCGAAGCGTCCGAAGGCGCCGCGCGCGGCACCGGCACCTCGGTCGAGCACGAGATCATCCACGGCGTGAACAGCCTCCTTCCGAACGAGGCACTGTCGCGACGCGCACACGCGAACCTCGAGCGCATCGGCAGCTTCGAGTACTCCGCGGAGGAGCGGGCCTTCGCGGAGAAGCTCCGTGAGTCGCTGGATGCCCCGGACCTCGACATCGATTCGGTCGTCGAAGTCCAGCCGTTCGCCCTGCAGCTCACGAGCAGCTCCACCGACGTCGGCGACGTGAGCTGGGTCGTCCCCACGACCGGCGTCCGCACCGCCACCTGGGTCCCCGGCACTCCCCCCCACAGCTGGCAGGCCGTCGCCGCCGGCGGCACCTCGATCGGCACGAAGGGCATGCACCAGGCCGCGAAGGTCCTCGCCGCGACGGCCGTCGACCTGTTCCTCGACGCCAACCTGGTGGCCACCGCCAAACGCGAGCACGCCAAACGCCGCGCCGGCAAGCCCTACGAACCCCTGATCGGCACCCGCACCCCACCCCTAACCTACCGCAAGTGACGAACCGAGGAGGGGACGTTCGTTACCTTTTCGCGGCTGTTACCTTTTCCCGCCAAAAGGTAACGAATGGAGAAAAGGTAACGAACGTCCCCTCCTCCCCTGCTAGGCGGCGCCCCAGTAGCGCAGCCAGAGCGACGAGGTCGTCACGAGCCAACTCGCGATTGCGTAGGCGGGGAGGCCGTAGGTGCGAAGCGTGCTCCGGAGGGTGAGCGAGCCGAGGTGGTCGGTCGGGCGAGCGACCGTCGTCGTCCAGACCACCATCACCAGCGGCATCAGCGGGAGGAGGTACCGTCCCTGCATGCCGATCACGCGCGGGCTGCCGACCGGGGTGTAGGTCGCGTAGATCGCGCCATTGATGATCGCGATCGTCGCCGCGCACAGCGTGAGAAGCCAGACGCATCCCCACGTGGAGACGCGCGGCGCGCATTGTGATGCGAGGGGCGTCGCGAGGAGCGTCAGCAACGATGCGACCACGAACCAGGCCGGGATCCGGGTGTCGAGGTGACCGAGCTTGCCGACCAGGCCGACGAACCAACCGGCGCCGTGGACGAGGGTCCAGAAGGCGACCGTCGCGATTCGCCAGGGGGCGGCCAGGAGGCCGGCGATCTGGGCATCCGGATCGACGCCGGGCGGGAGCGAGACCTCGATGCCCACGGAAGCCAGCCAGCCCGCCGTCGCGACGATCTGCGCGACCCCGAAGAGCGCGAGGCACGTGGTCTTCCGGCGAGACGAGCCCCAGCGGGCCGCGGGGACCAGCGCGATCGCCCAGGGAAGCAGCCAGTACCCGAACTTGGCGAGCGTCACCACGAGGCCGAGAGACGCGAACGCGGCGAGCCGGGGGCCGCCCAGGCGCTGCTCGGATTCGAGGAAGCGGGCGAGGCATCCGCCGAGCAGCAAACTCGCGCTCAGGGTGACGGCATCGGCGGAGAGGCTCGCGGTCTGTGCGACCGTCATCGGAAAGAACGCCATCACCGCCAGCGACGCGGTCAGGAATCCGGCGAGACGAAGCGTGACGCCGAGGGCGACCGTGCCGATCAGGAGGTTCGCGAGCCGACCGAGGTACATCAGCAGCAACGGCGAAGGATGGAACGGCTCGAGCGCCGCGAACACGACGGCGGGACCGACGTAGCTCACGGGAGGATAGATCGCGGCGTTGCGGAACCACGCCGGGGCGACGTCGTCGGCATCGACCCGGATCGACCACCCCTGCGACAGCCGCTCCACCGGGTAGCGACGTTCGGGGTGGAACGGAATGTCCGGCACCATGACGTGCGCGAACTCCGTCAACGCCCGGGGCAGCGGCGCCGACCCTTCGGGCGACGCGTTCTCTCCCGTCACCAACGAGTAGGCGCGAAAGAAGTGGACGGTCTCGTCCGCGACCTGGAGCGGAGGCGTGAGAAGCAACGTGCTCAGGCCGAAGCAAAAGAACAGCACCTGGAGGATCCGGCGCTCACGCGCGACCATTCAGCTCGACACTCCCGTCGGGCGCGGGACCACGGGCCCAGGCATCGACCGCCGCACGGCGACGGGCCACGCCGGCCGTCGCGGAAGAACGAGGCGCCCCCGGTCGATCGCGCCAAGGGCCACCTCGACCCGCATCGCGCCCCGGCACGCCCCCCGCATCGCGCCCCGGCACGCGCCCCGCATCGCGCGCCGCATCGCGCGCCCCGGCACGTACCGATCGAGCCGCGCCTGGTGGGGGTTCGACACGCGGCACCCCTATCACCCGCAGGGGCCGTCTCAAGCTCCCGGCTCGAACGGTCGTGCCAGCAAGCCGGCCGATCGGTGTGGAGCCTCGTCCGAAGCGCCGTGCCTTGCCCTCGACCGACGGCTCGGCGAGACTCGCGCGCATGAGCGACCGTGCGTACGACCCCGAGCTGGCGCCCTTCATCCCCCACCTTCCCTCGCTAGGCATGGACGACGTGCCGGCCGCGCGCGCCGGCCTGGCCGAGATCCTCGGCAACATGCCGACCGGCACCCCGCCGACCAACGTCGCCTGGGACGACCGGAAGATTCCCGGCAAGCCAGGTGATCCCGACGTCGCGGTCCGCGTCTACCAGCCGACGGACACGACGACGAATCGACCCGGCGTACTCTACATCCACGGCGGCGGATTCTGCGTGGGGAGCGTCGAGACCGAGCACGAGGGGGCGCTGCGCAGCTGCGCCGACCTGGGCGTCACCGTCGTCTCGGTCGACTACCGGCTCGCGCCGGAGAATCCCTTCCCGGCCGGCTTCGACGATTGCTACGCCGCCCTCGAGTGGATCGCGTCCCACGGCGCAGATCTCGGCGTCGACCCCCGACGACTCGCCGTGATGGGCGGCAGCGCCGGCGGAGCGCTCGCCGCCGCCATCGCACTCGCCGCGCGCGACCGGAACGGCCCGGAGCTCCGCTTCCAGCTGCTCAACATCCCGGTGATCGACGATCGCCTCGACACACCCTCGATGCGCGCGTTCACCGACACCCCGATGTGGAACCGACCAAGCGCCGAGCTGAGCTGGAAGCACTATCTCGGCGACGATCGAAGCGACGTGTCGCCGTACGCCGCGCCCGGCCGGGCCACGGACTTGCGAGGGCTGCCCGCGGCATACATCTCGACGATGGAGTTCGATCCCCTCCGTGACGAGGGGATCGGCTACGCGCTGCGGCTTCTCGAAGCCGGCGTCCCGGTCGAGCTGCACCAGTATCCGGGCACGTTCCACGGCTCGTCCGTGATCCCGACGGCCGCCGTATCGCGACGTTCGGCGAGCGAGATGATGGCGGCTCTGGGACGCGCGCTGGGCGTCGTCCACGGCTGACGGCACACTCGGCACTCGGCAGCGCGGGTCGCTCGGCACCGTGCGCGAATGCTTCGCGTGCCACGATCCCCGCGACGCGCCAGCAACGCGAAGCACCCGGTAGGACGCACGGCTTGCTCGGGACACCGAAGTGTGGAAGTCGGCGACGGATGAAGCGTGCCCTGACGATCGGCGGGTGCATCGTGCTCCTCGCCCTCGCCGGACTCTGGCTCCATCTGACGCGCCCGTTCCTCACCTACCCGGCACCCGCCGACGTGACGTGCCTCGACCCGAGCCGGGGACGCTTCGCGCCCCTCGGCGAACCGGGCGCCGTGTACGGCCTGGGGCTGAGCTACGCGGGACACATCGCCGAGTCCCCCGGCCTGTACGATCCCGATGCGGGCCCGCCCCTGTTTCGCAAGCGTCCCCATTCCGTGAACCGGACGGACGAGATCCCCTTCCCCGACCGCGCCACGCTTCTCGCCGGCGCGGCGAATCTCGACGGCGCACACGCCGGCGCGCTGAACGAGAGCCTGGGCGACATCCCTCCCCTGCTCGACTACGAGGTCGAGGTCGGCATCGCGGTCCTGGAGCCCATCGCGAAATCCTCGCTGCAGGATCCCGCGTTTGCGCCTCCGGTCGGCTTCTTCGTCGCGAACGACGTCACCGCGCGCATCCTGATCGGCATGTCCCCCGATTTCGCGAGCACGGTCGACTACCTCGCCGAAGGCAAGGGGCTCCCCGGCTTCCTTCCGGTCGGCGACCGGATGTGGGTCCCGAACGTCCACCAGGCGAACGGATGGGTCTGCGTGGAGCTCGTCACCGAGGTGAACGGCGACGTGCGCCAGAGCGCGTCCTCGGCGGACATCATCCTCGGCCCGCGCGAGATCCTCCTCGCAATCGCGAACCGCTTCGACCTCGCCGGCTTCGAGCCGAACGACTGGGTCATCACCGGGACGCCTCCGGGTGTCGCGCTGCAGACGCCGGGATGGATCCAGAGAGCGATGGCCCTCGTCGACCCCTCGGCCGAGATCAAGGTCGGAGCGATGGCGGCAAGCGCCGACGCCGGCGCCTTCCTCGCACCGGGCGACACGGTCGTCGTGCGCGCCGGGTTCCTCGGCGAGAAGCGCTCCACGGTCACGCCGCCCGGCGGACCGCGCGGCACTTGACGCATCCCCGTTTTGCCCCGAGCATCCGCGCCATGTGGTCGTGGGACGGATTCTATTCGGGCGGTGAATGGGTCGAGCCCACCGGCTCGTCCTCGCTCGACGTGGTGAGCCCGAGCAGCGAGCGCCTCGTGGGTCGCGTACCGATCTCGACGAGCGACGATGTCGACAAAGCGGTATCGTCGGCCCGCCGCGCGTTCGACGAGGGCCCGTGGCCTCGTCTGTCGGTGGCCGAGCGCGCCGACGCGCTCCGGCCCCTCGGCGACCACCTTCAGGCGCGGGCCGACGATCTGCTCCAGATTCTCGTGAGCGAAGTCGGCGCCCCGATCTCCGGAATGGCGGCGATCCAGGCGCACGGCGCCGGCTTCATGGTGGGGATGCTGATCGATCAGGCGATGGCCTTCACGTGGTCGGACGAGCGCTCCTCTCTGGTCGGAGGCCGGACGATCGTCCTGCGCGAGCCCGTCGGGGTCGTCGCCGCGATCGTCCCCTGGAACGGCCCGTTGAGCCTCACGCTCATCAAGTCGATCCCCGCGCTGATGGCAGGATGCACGGTCGTCGTGAAGCCTCCGCCCGAAACCCCGCTGAACGGCTACGTCGTGGCCGAGTGCGTCGATCGGCTCGGGCTCCCTCCCGGCGTCTTCAACATCATTCCTGGAGACCGCGAGATCGGCGAGCACCTCGTTCGGCATCCCGACGTCGACAAGGTGACCTTCACCGGCAGCACGGCGGCGGGCCGTCGCGTCGGTGGGATCTGTGGCGAGCACTTGAAACGGTGCAGCCTCGAGCTCGGAGGCAAATCGGCGGCGATCGTACTCGAGGATGCCGACCCGGAGGTCGTCGTGGCGGCGGTGCTCGAGAGCGCGTTCGGCACGAACGGACAACAGTGCTTCGGGCTGACGCGCGTCGTCGCGACCGACCCGATCCACGACCGCCTGGTCGAGCATTTCGTGGAGGCCGTGGCCGCTCTGCGCGTCGGCGACCCCTTCGATCCGGCGACCGACATGGGACCGCTCGTGGCGGAGCGCCAGCGCACGAGGGTCGAGGGGTACGTCCAGAGCGGACGAGACGACGGCTGCCGCGTCGAGATTGGCGGCGGGCGCCCCGACCTGAGCACGGGGTGGTACGTCGAGCCCACGGTCTTCACCGGGGTCGACAACTCGATGAGGATCGCGCGCGAAGAGATCTTCGGCCCCGTGCTCTCCGTGATCCGTTGTCGCGACGAGGCCGAAGCACTGGCGATTGCGAACGACTCCATCTACGGTCTGGCCGGAGCCGTGTTCACCGCGGACGTCGAGCGGGGCGAGAGGATCGCGCGACGCGTCCGCACGGGCATGCTCACCGTCAACGGATGGCAGGTAAACCCGAACGCGCCCCTGGGTGGCTTCAAGTGTTCCGGGATCGGACGAGAGTTCGGCCCCGAGGGACAGAGCGCGTTCACCGAACCGAAGGCGATCAACCTCCCCGCGTGAACGAGCGAGCCCGAGTGCGGCTCGTCGCGACGACTCTGCTCGCGATCGGCACACTCGCGTGCTCCCCTCCACCCCCTCCGAACATGGCCACGCCGGAGGCCATCCCCACGCAGAAGGTCGGAAAGCGGGCCCTCTTCGGTTACAAGGTCGCGGCCTCGGACGATCAGATCGCGGTCGGAGCGCCGCACGCGAAGGTCGCCGGCTATCGGAAGGCCGGAGCCGTTCTCCTGTTCGACCGCGCGACGCTGGCCCTGCAGAGAAAGATCGACGCGCCGGACCCGACCGACGGCGCGCTGTTCGGCTTCTCCCTCGATCTGGAGGGCGACCGGCTCCTCGTTGGGGCCGTCGGACACGAGACCGCGGGCGTCGAGTTGGCGGGGGCCGCGTACCTCTTCGACAGCAACACGGGCCGCCTCCTGCATTCCTTCACCGAGAGTCCCCCGCTCCCCAAGGCCGAATTCGGCTCCACCGTGACGTTCGCAGGTCCCACCCTCGTGATCGGCGCGCCCGCGACCAACGTGGACGGCGAGACCAGAGCGGGCGCGGCCTACCAGTTCGACGCTTCGACCGGAAAGCGGAGGCACGTCTTCCGCCGCCCCCGGAAGGATCTCGTGCTCGGGCAGGCACTGGCCTCCGGTGCGGGTCGGCTTCTGGTCGGGGCTCCCGCCGCGACGGTGGACGGGGTGGCGCACGCCGGCCAGGTCTTCGCCTTCGACCCCGAAACGGCAGAGCTCACCCACACCTTCGAGGAGCCGGCCCCCGGGCCGGGCAGCACGTTCGGCGCCGCGATCGCGACCGACGACGAGGTGGCCGTCATCGGGGCACCGAACGCGTTCGACCGCGCCGGCGCAGCGTACGTCTACGACGTCGAGAGCGGCGCGCTTCTTCATCGGCTGCACGAAGGACTCTCGCTCGAAGACGACGGGATGTTCGGGTACTCGCTCGCTCTGCTGGAAAACGAGATCGCCGTCGGAGCACCCCACACGACGGTGAAGGGCATCCCCGGCTCGGGCGCCGTCTACCTCTTCGATCGCACCAGCGGAACGCTGGTGAACCGCCTCACCGTCCGCCCCGTGGGCGGCGCCGATCTCGGCATCTCGGTCGCGGCCGAGGGCGGCGCACTCTTCTCGAGCGCCCAGGGCGGACCCGAGGGGGGAACCGTCTACGTGTCGCGCGAGCCGCGACGGACGGCCCCACCCCCCGAGTCCTAGCCTGCGCGTCGGACCGACGTCACGACTCTGGAACGTGGAACACGTCGTCCGGGAGCTCGTCGTCGATCGCGGTGTTCCGACGGATGATGTCGGAGAGCCGGGTATTGCGAACCTCGGCACGCATCGCCGGGCCGAGCGTGCGCTCGTACCAGAGTCGGTCGCCATCCCGCAGCGCCGTGAACTGCTCGCTCAGGATCGCATGGACGAGCTCGCCGACCATCGCGCCCGCCACCGGCGTCTCGGCCAACGCTCCGACCCAGAGATCGAGCTCCTCGACCCCGGAATAGACCGCCGCCATGCGTCCTGCCATCTCCGGATCGTCGGTCACGTCGCCCCACGTACGCGCGGGCGAGAGGTCGAACGCGCGGCGCGCGTCGTTGTAGCTCGGTAGGCCGTGGTCACGACCCCGCTGGATGTTGAGCGACGCGAGATCGAAGCCCCCCGACCCCGGAGGTCCGAAGAGGAAGTTCCGCACGTCGTCGATCACGTAGGGGTCGATCGCCTGACAGACCTGCGCGGCCAGCCCGCGCAGCACGGGAGCGATGCCGCCCTCGTCGGTGAGCCGCTGCGGCGCGAAGAACGCATCGCGAAGGGGCAGGTGCCCCGCGGCGATCTCGTCACCGTTCGCGTCCAGGCGAAGGAGCTGCGGACTGAGGGCGCTGTGACCGAATCGATACGCACCCGTCGAGAAGACGTTCGCGATGCTCGCGTCGAGCTGGGCATCGTATCCGTCGTACGGGGGAATCGCGTCCGGCCCCAGCAACGCCGGCAGGAACTCCTCATAGGTGACGACCTGCATCTGCGCGCCCACGATCCGCCGCGCCCGCTCATAGACCTGATCGCCGCTCAGGCTCGGGTCGTTCTGGCGGATCTGGTTCGCGAGCCGATTGTGCTCGCGCACGAAGAGGGTATGCATCGTGGAGAGGCCGACCTGCTCGTTCGCACGCACGTCACCGGCGAGGAAGAGCGCGTCGCTGCTTCCGCCTGCGTTGGGCAAGCCGACGTCGTTGAACGGCAGCAGCCGGCCCTCGCTCATGCGCAGCCGCCCCGTTCCGTCGTTCGTGCGTAGGGCTTCCGCGCGCTCCGGGTCCGAGCCGTAGACGTTCGACGCATCGATCCACCCCGTGATCTCGTTCACCTGCTGACGGATGCCTTCACCATCCACCTCGTAGAGCGAGCGGTTGAAGTCGATCGACTGCGCTCCCGTGCCGGTCGGATCGAAGAACGGGTCGCCACTCGGAATCGTGATCGCCGCCGGCTCGGGCGGGTCGGTGCCGTCCGTGAGATCGATGTCATGGTCGAGGAACTGTCCCCACTGCCAGAGGAAATCCGAGACCCGTCGCGCGTTCTCACGCGACTCGCTCTGCGCGCAGACCGCATTGCTGATCTCCCGGGCGCCCGGGCGGTCCTCTCCCGCGAACGCGGCGACGCCGTCCGCGTAATCGGCCGCAGCGAGGCGGAGCAGCGGGGTCTCGCTGGAACCGATGTCGCTGCGAATCGGATTGTTGTCCGATCCGTCGATCGTCCGGAAGAGCGGTCCGGCCGCCGGCGGGGCCGGACGCCGTGGGCCGGCACGCTCGATGCGCCGCACCGGAGAGACGTCGTTCGATCCCGGCCCGTCGGCGTCCGCCCCGGGGCCCGCTCCGTCCGGCGGCGGGCCGCCGGGCGGGCCGCCACGCTGTGCGCGGGCGTCGCCGACGAACGCCGAGAGGAGGATCCACCCCGCGGACGCAATCACGATCAGGAACGCCATCGCGAGCGAGGCTCTCGTTTCGGGCGCCTTCGTCACCGCCTTCATCGCTGCACCGCCCGTCCGGCGCCACGGCCGCCCGAGGGCGGTCGCAGCTCGTCGCTCGTCAGACTTCCGTCTCCGTCTGCGTCCATCCTCGAGAACCGCTCCTCGCCGTGCTGGAGCATGGGCGCGAGGAACTCGTCCTCGGTGACGGCTCCATTGCCGTCCACGTCGAGCTCTTCGAAGCTCGGGGGGCGATGGCCGCCGGAGCGTCCCTGACCGGTCGAGCCTCCGGGGCCTCCGCCCGGGAACGCGTCCGCACCGCTCGCAGCCAACGAGCACGCGGCGGCGAGCACGACTGCCGAAACTCGAATGCGCTTCATCCTGTGGTCTCCTTGCTGTTGCCGGAAAGTCGGCGCAGCACCGCAGTGCGAGCCGCGTGCCACCCGAAAACGCCACGCGGATGCGCGACGCCGACGCCGTCGGGGTGCGGACTCCGCAGTCCTCGTGCGGGATCCGCATGCGCACCTGCTCCTGCACGCCGCCGTCGCTGGCGTTTTCCGCGCGCTCCGTATGGAATGCCGCTTGCGAAACGAGCTGCCCGATGAGCGACGCGCCCAACACCGATCCCACGACCTCGCTTCGCCGCATCCGCTGGGCGCAAGCGATCGCGTTCGGGGTCATCGCGGTCGCCTTGGTCGCAACCGCGCTACAGAGCTTCGTCGGCGCGCGGCGGTCCGCCGAGACGCTCACCATCGGTCAGGGCCGGCGCCTGCTCGATGCCGTGCAACGGGAGCACCACCGCTACGGGCGCGAGATCGAGCAGCACCTCGACGAGGTGCTGCGGCAGAACGAAAAGTTCGGACTGCGGTGCATCGGACTTCCGCGCCGCGACCGCGTTCAGCGGGTCGGACACTGTCTCCTCTCCGGGCCCGCCATGCGAGAGATGCTGCGCGATACGAAGCCGGACCGCGCCGTGACGGTGGGCGATCACATCGCGATGGTCGACCAGCCCGAGCGTCCCGGTCTCCCGGGAGGAGGACCACCGACGGGCCGGCCGCTCGACGGCTTCGAGCCCCCGGCACGACGATTCGACGGACCTCCGCCCTCCGGGCGACGGGGCGCCGGCCGCGGCGTCGACGAACCTCCGACACGCGGAGTCCGACCGCCCCCGCACCCGGCCTTCGGCGAAGACTTCCGCCGTCCGCCGCCCGGACGCGACGGGCCTCCGCGTGGCGCGCCTCACGTTCCACCCGTCGTGATCGAGTTCGAGCCGATCCAGGCCGAGGCGTTGCAGTCCTCCGTCACGCGCGGCGGGATCGTCGCCCTGATCGCCGTCGTCGCCCTCCTCGTGAGCGGCTTCGTTCTCTTCCGCCTGAGCCGCCGCGCCGAGCAGCTCCAACAGCAAGCCGAGCGCGACCGTCGGCTCGTCACCCTCGGCGAGATGGCCTCGGTGCTCGCCCACGAGATCCGGAACCCGCTCGCCGCTCTGAAGGGGAACGCGCAGATCCTCGCGGAGCAGCTGCCCGACGACGCACGCGAGCGACGCGGCGCTGACCGTGTGGTTCGATCCGCGATCCGGCTCGAGGCGCTCACCGAAGACCTCTTGAGTCTCGTCCGGTCGAGCGAGGTGAACCGCACGAACGTCTCTCCCGAGGCCCTCTTGCACGAGTCCCTCGCGCAGATCGACTTCGACCGATTCGAAACCGACACCTCGAAGGCGCCCGCGACCTGGAGTCTCGACCCGAGCCGGATGCAGCAGGTCCTCGTGAACCTGCTTCGGAACGCGGCCGAGGCTTCTCCCCATGGACTCCCCGCGTCGGTCGAGATCGCCGAACGTGGCGGCCGGCTCGTGATCGCCGTCCGCGACGCCGGCGACGGCATTCCCGTGGGCGAGGAAGAGCGCATCTTCGACCCCTTCGTGACGAACCGGGTCCAGGGAACGGGGCTCGGACTCGCCGTCGCACGGCGCATCGTCGAGCTCCACGGAGGAACGATTCGTGGCCGGAACCTCGACTCGGGTGGCGCCGAGTTCGAGGTCGTGATTCCGTAGGAGGCCGACATGGCCCGCATTCTCGTGGTCGACGACGAAGAGGACATCCGCAGCTTCCTGGCGGACGCACTCGGCGCAGAGGGACACGACGTCGCGGAGGCTCCCGACGGCGAGGCAGCATGGTCCCGACTCGGTGCCGAGGGGTTTCACCTCGTCCTGACCGACCTTCGGATGCCGCGGTTGGACGGAATCGAGCTCCTTCGAAGGCTGCGCCAGACGCAGCCCGAGGTCGAGGTCATCGTCCTCACGGCACACGGGAGCGTCGACAGCGCGGTCGAGGCGATGAAGCTCGGCGCGTTCGAGTACCTGCAGAAGCCGATCAGCGGGCCGGCCGAGCTCCGACTCGTCGTGTCCCGCGCGCTCGAGCGGCGGTCCCTCGCCGACGCGCGGGAGGAGGGGGTCCGAAGCCGCGAACGCGAGGGCATCCGCCTCTCGTACGGCGCGCCGTCGATGACGACCGTCGAAGATGCGCTGCGAAAGGTCGCGAAGACGACGTCGACGGTGCTGCTCCAGGGAGAAAGCGGCACGGGCAAGGAGGTCGCCGCGCGTGTGATTCACGCGTGGAGTCCGCGACGCGACGGCCCCTTCGTCGCCGTCAACTGCGCGGCGCTCCCGGAGAGCCTTCTCGAGAGCGAGCTCTTCGGACACGAGAAGGGAGCCTTCACGGGGGCGGTCGACCGGCGGCGAGGACGGGTCGAGCTCGCCGACGGTGGCACGTTCTTCCTCGACGAGATCGGCGAGCTCAAGCCGGACCTGCAGGCGGCGCTTCTGCGCGTCCTCGAGAACCGGAGCTTCGAGCGCGTGGGCGGAAGCCAGACCCTCCGGGTCGACGTCCGATGGATCGCGGCAACGAACCGCGACCTTCAAGCGATGATCGCCGATGGCCGGTTCCGAGACGACCTCTACCACCGCTTGTCGGTGTTCCCGATTCACCTGCCCCCGCTGCGCGAACGGCGCGACGACATCCTTCCGCTCGCGGAGACGCTCCTCCCCGCCATCGCGCGGCGCATCGGCATCGCGGAGCCGTCGCTCACTCCGGAGGCCGCGCGGCATCTGGCCGCCGCGCCGTGGCCGGGGAACGTCCGCGAGCTCGGAAACGCTCTGGAGCGAGCGGTGATCCTCGCCGATGGAGCACCGATCGCGCCCGCGCATCTGACGACGGGAAGCACCGGGACCGCACCGAGCGACACCCCCACGGACGGCACCCTCGCCGATCTCGAGCGCGCGGCCGTCGTACGCGCCCTGCAGAGATGGGATGGCAACCGCAAGCAGGCCGCCGAGGCGCTCGGGATTGGGCTCCGCACACTCTACGACAAGCTGAAGCGGTACGAGATCGACTGAAGAGACTCGCCGGACGCGGCGTTTCCGGTCGAGCAAGACCCACCGCCCGCGCAAAGTCCGTCCGTCGGCGGGGACTGCCCGTCTTCGGGATACCCGCCGAGAGACGGGCGGTATCCGTCGGCGCGGCGAGGTGGCACGACGCGACCGTTCGTCGTAGGAGGGAGCGGACGGTCATGTCGCGCGTCGTTCTCACCCTCTTGCTCCTTCCCGCGATCTTCGGCGCCGGACCGGCCGTAGCGGACGACCCGCCACAGCTCGCTCGAACGTCGGGCACGATCGAGGTCCGGCACGCGGGGCTCTCGGGGCTCGCGATCGATGGGGATGGGGTGATCTGGGCCGTACCGGAGCGCGAGCGTCGGCTCGTCCCGCTCCGGCGCGACGGCGATCGTCTCGTTCCGGCCGGCTCCTCCGTGCCCATCGAAGGCGTGCCCCGCACCCACGACACCGAGGCGATCGCCTGGCTCCCGGACGGCCGCGTCGCTCTCGGGACCGAGACGCGGCGGCCACGCACCGGGGACGAGATCCTCCTCGCGCGACGCGACGGAGACGTCTTTCGCGTCGACGATCGGATCGTCCTTCCCTACGCTCCCTGGAAGCTGGATGCGCATCCCAACAAGGGCATCGAAGGGCTCTGCTTCGCGGGCGGCCACCTCGTCGCGGGGCTGGAGATGGCGATGGCACAGGGACGGACCCGCCACGGACCGATCGCCGTCTACTCCCCGAAGGAGAAGGTGTGGACGGCCTACCGCCTACACCTCACGAGCTCCCGCGGAAAGCTCGCCGCCCTCACCTGCCGCGAAACGGACGACGGCATCGAGGTCCGCGCGATCGAGCGCCACTTCGGGACGAGCCACCTGTTGGGGTTCACGATCGCGCTCCCGCCGCGCGAGGGCGTGATCGAGCCCGAGATGCTGGGCTCGCTCTATGGGACCGACAGCGCGGGGCCGAACTTCGAAGCGATGGCCTGGCTCCCGAACGGCGAGCTCGCGATCGTCGCCGACAATCACTACGGCCGGGTCACGGGGCCGATCGACTCGCTGATCGTGTCGCTCGGTCCGGACCATCCGCCGACGACGGCCGAGGCGAAGAGCGCGGACGACTGATCAGCCCTGCATCCGCTCGAGCTCGACTCCCTTGGTCTCGTGCACCATCGAGAGCACGAAGAAGACCGACGCGACGGCACACGCCGAGTAGAAGCCGTACGCCCCGGCGAGCCCGACGGACCCGAGCATCATGGGGAACGTCATCGTGATCGCGAAGTTGGACGCCCACTGGAACAGGCCGGCGACCGCGAGCCCCGAACCGCGAATCTGATTGGGGAACATCTCGCCGAGCATCACCCACATGACTGGCCCCCACGACAGGTTGAAGAAGAACACGTAGGCGTTTGCCGCGACGAGCGCGACCGCCCCAGCCGTGTCGGTGAGCACGAGATTCCCGTCCGGCCCGACCGCGGCGTCCGCGAACGCGTACGTCATCGTGCCGAGCGTCGTCGCCATCCCGATCGAACCGAGCCACAGAAATGGCTTCCGACCGATCCGATCGATGAGCACCATCGTCACCGCGCACGCAGCGATGCTCACCGCACCCGTGATGACGTTGATGAGAAGGGCGTTGCTCTCCGAGAAGCCGACCGACTGCCAGAGGACGGCCCCGTAGTAGAACACCACGTTGATCCCGACGAGCTGCTGGAACGTCGCGAGGCCGATGCCCACCCAGACGATGCGACGAACGCCTCCCGATTCCGGGTCGAGCAGGTCGCGAAGCGACGGTCGGTGACGATCCGATGCGAGAGACGCATCGATCTCGGCCGCCTTCCGCTCGGCGGCGTCGACGCCGTAGAGGCGCGCGAGCACCGTGCGCGCATCGGCGGAGCGGCCCTTCAAGACGAGAAAGCGAGGACTCTCGGGGATGAACAGCAGCGCGACGAGAAAGACGGTGGCCGGTGCAATCTCGACCCAGAACATCCAACGCCACGCCTCCCACCCGAGCCAGAGCGGGGTAGTGGCCGATCCCGCGATTCCGGCGAGCGCGTAGTTGCTCGCGAACGCGAAGAAGAGCCCGGTGATGATCGCGATCTGCTGGAGCGTCGAGAGTCCACCGCGAAGCTCCGCCGGGGCGATCTCGCTGATGTACGCCGGGGCCATGACGCTCGCGGCGCCGACGGCCAGCCCTCCGAGCATCCGATAGAAGACGAACTCGCCCGACGAGCCGGCGACACCCGACCCCCAGGCGCTCACCACGAAGAAGATCGCCGCGACGAGCAGCAACGAGCGCCGCCCGAACGCATCGGCCAATCGACCGGCGAAGAACGCGCCCACCGCGCAGCCCAGCAACATGGACGCGACGTTGAATCCGGTCCCGACGCTGTCCGCGTCGAACGCGGTCCGGAGCCCCTCGACCGTCCCGTTGATCACGCCGCTGTCGAACCCGAACAGAAACCCGCCGATCGTCGCGACGATACTGATTCGCGCAACGAACCGAAGATCTCCCGCGTCACTCATCCGTTCTCCGAAAGGTCGGCACGTCGTTTCGTCGCGCGCGGATCCTCCGCCGTCAAGACCGCGACGATTCGCCGATCTCGATCTCGCGGAACGTCAGGTTCAGGCGCAGGCCCACGGGGCGACGGGTCTTCGGAACCGCGTGCCGCCAATGGCTCTGGGTGTCCCCGTCCATCACGAGGAGTGATCCATGCGGCAGGTCGAACGCGACCGGCGCGATCCCGCGATCACGGTGCTTCAGGCGGAAGCGGCGCACCGCGCCCAGACTGACCGACGCGATGACCGGACGCGGACCGAGCTCGGACTCGTCGTCGCTGTGCCAGCCCATCGAGTCGGCACCGGTGCGATACGCGTTGGCGAGGACCGAGTTGAAGCGGGCTCCGAGGCACTCCTCCAGCCGCCGCCGCACCGACTCCAGAGCGGGCAGGAGCGGCAGCGGCTCGTAGGTCACCCCGGAGTAGCGATAGCGCGCCCCCGGAACGCCGTACCAGGCCGAGAGCCGCGGCGACGGCATCCGGCGCCCCGCGATCCGAACGTGGTGCCGTTCCCACGCGACGCCGGCCCAGAGCTCGTCGAACAACCGATCCGCTTCTGCCGCGCCGAAGAAGCCCGTCCAGAGCCGGAGGCGACCACCCGCCAGCTCGACCTCGGACGGAGCCCCGCCTCCGCCGGGTCTATCCACGCTTCGGAGCACGCTTGCGGCCACGACTCGGCGGTTCGACGTCGCCCTCGGCGATGAGCCGCAGAAGGATGTTCTTCCGAAGCTGCACGATGATCTGGCCGACGAGATCGATCGCGCGCTCGGCCATGTCGACCGCCGCCTCCCCCGTGACGCGTCCGGCGACACCCTTGGTGAACAAGCGAAGCTCCTCACGCGCGAGCCACTCCACCATGTCGACGTAGATGCCGTACTGCTCGGGGCGAAACCCGGCGTCCGGCGTGAACCCCGCCCGGCGCAGCTCGGCCCAGATCTCGACGAGCTGAAGGGAGGACGGCTCGAGCCAGTCCGCGCCGCGCTTCTTCGCGATCTCGATCGCGCGCGTGGCCGCGAACGCGCGGATGTCCGCCGGCGGAATGTCGCAGCGCCGGGAGACGCTCGCGACGCTCTCGCCCTCGGAAGCGGGCGCACCCTCGACCTGCGGGAAGAGCTTGCCATCGAGCTCGAGCAGCGCGTCGACCTCGGTCCGCGACAGCTCCTCGTCGTCGGCGACGATCCGACGGATGACGCTCAACGGCAGATAGCGCTTCTCTTGCAGCTCCTTGATGAAGCGAATCCGCTCGACGAACGCCTCATCGTACCAGGCGACGTTTTTGGCGGGCCGCTCGGGCTCGGGGAGCAGTCCCTCGCGAATGTAGAAGCGAATGGCCTCCCGACCGACCCCCGTACGGGCCTCGAGATCCTTCATCTTGAGTCGCGCGGGCGGCTCGGGCTCCGTGGTCGGAGTCGGGCGTTCGACGGGCACGCCCTCGTTACTAGCTCGCCTGCGCCAGGGCGGCGACCTCTTCGACGTTCCGGCGACGCATGTCGTACTCGAGGGCGATCTGCTCGTCGTTCGCCATGAGCGCCTCGAGATCCGCGTCCGCGTACTCGAGGATGCCCATGTCGGCGTAGGCCTTCTGGATCCGCGGCCCCCAGAGACCGATGTCCTTGATCGTCGGCACGATTCGGGTGAAGAGCGCCGCACGATACATCTTCATGAACTCGGACCGGTCGGTCGCGCCCTTGCACGCGTCGAGAGGCAGCCCGAGCGTCTTCCACACCTCGTCTCCGAGGAATCGATCCCGTAGGAGGTAGCAGCCCTCGACGACGAACTCCTCACGCTCGTCGCGCTCCTTCTGCGTGAGCTCGGGATAGAAGTCGCGCAGCGCCAGCCGACCGAAGGCGACGTGACGCGCCTCGTCCTGCATCACGTAGGCCGTGACGGACGAGACGAGCTCGTTCTGAGCGTGGTCGCGAATCATGCCGAACGCCGCGAGCGCCACGCCCTCGATCAGGACCTGCATGCCGAGATAGGTGATGTCCCAGCGCGAGTCGGTGAGCGTGTCGTCGAGCAGTGCCTTCAGGTACGGGTTGATCGGATAGACGAGGTCGTACTTCTCGTGGAGGAGGCGGGAGTACGCCTCGACGTGCCGCGCCTCGTCGATGACCTGGGTCGACGCGTAGAACTTGGCGTCCATGTGCGGGACCTGTTGAACGATCTTGGCCGTGCAGAGGAGCGCACCCTGCTCGCCGTGCAGGAACTGCGACAGCTGCCAGGACTGGAAGTGGCGACGCACCTCGGTGCGGGCCGCGTCGTCCAGGCCCTCCCAGATGTCGCTGCCGTAGATGCCGAGAACCTCGTCCGGCAGTCCGGCCGGATTGCCGGGATCGAGATCCCGGGACCAATCGATGCGGTCGGCGGCGTCCCATTGAAGCCGCTTCCCCTTGTCGTAGAGGCCGAGGAGCTTGTCGCGGCCGTCGTCGTACTCCCACCGGAACGTGGTGTCGAAGGACTGCGTGACGTCCCACTTCAGGGGATCGGGGCGATTCGTATAGCGCTCTTCGGTCGACATGGCCTTCCTCCCGAGACTCGTCTCGATTGCGTAGTACGTACGACTACTACGTATTCGAGAGGCGAGTCAAGCCCGAACCGGCGCCACTGTGATAGGAGCGGGTCCCGGGATGCGTCGCTGGCAGATCGGTCCGGTGCTCGGGGCCCTTTTCGCGCTCTCGGGAGCGGGCTGCGCCGACCGGGCCCTCCCCCCGAGCGACCTCACCGAGGTCCTCGCGGGGCCCCGCGGACTCGCGGTTTGCCCCACGCTCCGCCCCCTCGAGCCCGACACGATCGCCGCCACCGAACGGACGTGCCAGGCCGCCATCGCGCGGGCCGGCACGGCCTACGTCGTCGCCCTGCTCCGCGGCGAGCATGCCTGCGTCGATACGAATCACCCGGGCCCCGAGGTCGCCGGAGATCCGGTCCACCCGTGCGTCGGACTCCGCGCGCTGTCGACCGGCTCGTTCCGAGAGCCGTCGGACGAGCGCGCCGCGGCCGCGACGCGACGCGCGGCCGAGGACTTCGAGCGGGAGATCCGCGCGGCGTGCGACGACGCGACGATGGCACGGCTGGCCGCCTGCTCGGAGACCGTGGACGGCCTGGTAGAGTGTCTCCGCGCGGACCATTGGGAGGCCGCGCAGCTCCTGCTCCGCGAGCAGTACGGCGACCTCCTGCCGCTGGACGACGAGTCGGCCCGCGCGTGCCGCGCCCGCGTGGGCGCTGCCTCGGTCGATCTCCTCGAGACACAGGCGAGCGCCATCGCCGACTGCCTCCTGGCCCCTCCGCCGGAGGAAGTGGCGTCACGCGCACGACGTTGCTTCGGAGAGGTCGCGAACGGCGTCGTCGCATCGCCCACGGACCGGAAGACGGCCGACGCTCTCGCGCAATCCGCCCGCGTGTTCCGCGAGGCCATCCGCGACGCGTGCGACGAGGTGCACGTTCCGTCGGTCGACTCGTGCGGACGCGACCTCGCGTCCATGGAGGAATGCCTCCTGTGCGCGCACCGACGCGAAGCCATGTACGTCGTGCAGTCGCAGTTCGGCGGCCGCCCCACCTCCCCCAAGACCGACTTCATCGACTGGGGCACGCTGCGCAACCCGGTCGTCGGCTGGGACGACCGCCGCATCAAGGACCAGGTGATGGCGTTCCACGACGACCACTTCTGGGTGATCGGCTCGATCGCGTTCGAGGACGACGATGACCACGCGGTCGCCGTCCCGACGTACGTGCGCTCGGACGACTGGCGGAGCTGGGAGGAGATCCCCGCCCCCGAGGGGGGCTTGGGCTCGCCCGACCTGACGTTCCACGACGGCGTCTGGCACGTCGTCTTCCAGCACCCCGACCCGCTCGTCCCGGAGAGCCGGCGCCTCTTCTGGACGACGACGCCCGATCTCCTGACATGGACGCCCCGCGTCGAGATCGCCCCGAACGTCCTCGAGGAGCGATCGATCATCGACGGAGCGCTCGCCCGCAAGAACGGCCGCACTCACCTCCTCCTCAAGTGGCGCGTGGAGGACCTCCCGTGGATCGCCATCACGGCGGACGACGACCTCACGGCGCCGTGGCCCGTCGACGGCCGGCTGGTGGCCGGCACCGAGCAAGCGTTTCACGGCTTCGCCGAGAACGGACAGTTCATCGAGGTCGACGGGCGCATCCACATGCTCGCGACGGCCCGCGATCCCGAGGGCTTCCGGTGTGGAAGCATCTACACGTGCTCCCACGAGCCCTTCCTCTACGACTTTGCCGTCGGCGACGGCAGCGCAGTCGAAGACTGGAGCCACTGGCGCCACAAGACGCAGCTGCGCATCCCCTACGAGGACTGGAACCGGGTCATGCACGCAAACACCGGCTTCCTCACCGACTGGCGCGCCCACGACGGCTTCTTCTACCTCTCCTACTCGGGCTCCCTCGATCACGAGAGCTTCGCCGGCCGCGGCCACGGTAAGATCGGACTCGCGCGATCTCGCGACCTCATGCACTGGCGCCTCCCCGGCGACCTCCGCGACTGACGCCGGCGCGACGAACGCGCCACGCGCCGTGTGGCGCGGGCACGGCCGTGCGATCGCCGCGGACCACCGGTCTTCCGAGACGCCGCGAACCTCAGTCCAGCGCGAGCCAGCGCAGAGCCACGGCGAGCTTCCGCGGATCCGCCCGCCCCGGGGGGCGCGCATCCGGCAGCCGTAGCCGCAGCACCTGCACGTCGCCGCCGGTCCAGGCGGACGCCGGCACGTCGACCACGAGCGGAAAAGCGGCGGGACCTCGCGCGGCCTCGAACAACGTCGCGCCGTTGAGCTCGAGCGTCAGACTCTGCTGCCCCATCGTCCGCGCATCGATCGAAAGGCGCCGTGGACGCTCCCCCGGTGGGAGGCGGAAGTGGATCTCCGCGAGGTGCCCGCGGCTCCAGCGGTGCTCGGCCTCGGGGTGCGACCAGCCCGCGAAGACGACGCTCGACGCATCGAAGGGGACCCGCTCGCCGACGGGAATCGTCGCGTCGTAGGCCGCGAGCGCAGCCCGAACCGCCGCACGATCCAGTCGCTCGGCACGTGCGTCCCACGACGCACTCGTCTGCAAGAACGGCGGATCGCTCCAATCGAAGAGCCGCTCCGGCGCCTCGTCGATGGACGGCATCGTGTTCCAGTAGGCCGTGTAGGGGTTGTAGAGCCCCTGGACGGCGTGCACGAAGACGCCCCAGGCCAAGAGCGCGACCATCAGCCAGGCCGTCGGCCGCGATCGCGAGAGGACCCTCGCCGCAAAGACCACGAAGAACACGTAGAGCGCCGGCAGGACGTCGGCCATGAACCGGGGCCCGTAGGAGTAGCCACCCCACCAGTGCGGGAAGCTCGAGACCGCGATCCAGTGGAGCACCGGCCAGACCAGGAGAATCGCGACCGGACCGCGACCTCGGAGTGCCTCCCTCGTCGTTCCCGGCATCAGCAGGGGCAAGAGCAGAAACGGCGAGTAGACGAACAGTCCCCGTGCCGGACTGAAGAGATTGCCGAAGGCGGCGGTCGACCAGCTCCCACCGTCGAGCCGCTTTGGCATGTAGTACCCCGGAAGTGGCTCTCCGAACTCGGCCCACGAGAGGAGGGAGAACCCGGCGAGGAGCAACGCGACGACGAGTCCCGTCCGGATCGCGCCTCGCAGATCGCGAGCAGCGACGAAGAGGATCAGCGTGGGCGCGAGCAGCGCGAGCGTCGGGCGGCAAAGATAGGCGGAGAACAGCAGCACCCCGAGCACCAGGGCATGAACCGCGCCACCCGTCTCGCTCGCCCGAAGCACGTGCCACAGTGCCGCCAGAGCGACGACGGCCGCGAGATCGTGCGACCACAGCGCCGTCGCCATCGTGCTCGCGTAGGACGTACCGGCCCAGAACGCCCCGGCGAGGAGCACACTCGGCCAGAACGGCAGCCACACGCGCGCGATCGCGAACAGAAGGACGAGGATCGCGACGGCCAGGCCCGCGGCGAGCCACCGTTGCGCGAGGCGATCGTGCTCGGGCATGCGCCAGCCGAGCGCGTTCAACCCGGCGACGTACGGGATCGCGAACAACGACGTCCCGAGCGGCGGGTAGTAGTACACGTGCCCTCCCTTCGCCTCGAGGACGTTGGCGTACCGCACCACGTTCTCGCCGTAGGCATCCAAGCGAAGCGTACCGTGGTCGAGGACGGACTGACTCACGAGAAGCGAGCCGAGCGAGTCCGAACCGGTGTAGTCCACGCGAGCGGCGAGAACGAGCACGACGACCGCCCCGCAGAACAGGACGAGAGCGAACGCGCGGGCGCCCGCGTCGATCACGAGCCGAAGCTCCGCGATTCGGTACACCGAGAACCGGGCGGCTCGCCCGGAGCGCCCTGACAACGTCGGTCGACGAACACGACAGCCTCGGCGTGCCTTAGCGCGGGTCGCACGTCGACGCCAGCAGCCGCGAGAGCGCTCGTCGGATAGAGTGAGAATCGTGATGCGCCCGAAGCTCGGTGTCGTCGTGCCGCTCGCGAACGAGCGGGCGACGGTGGACGATCTCGTGACGGGAATCCTGGTCCACCTGACCGAGCGAGACGTCCTGCACTGCGTCCTCGACGAAGTCAGCCGTGACGGAACTCGAGATCGCGTCGCCGCCTGGGAGGCGCGGGATGAGCGCGTGCGACTCGTGTGGGCGCCGGAATGCCGCTCGGTCGTGGACGCGTACTTCGCCGGCTACCGCGCCGCCCTCGAGGACGGCTGTGGCTGGATCCTCGAGATGGACGGTGGCGCGAGCCACCGCACGGACGAGATTCCCCGCTTCCTCGAGCGCATGGAGGGGGGCGTCGACTTCGCGGCGGGCTCGCGCTTCGTCGACGGCGGAAGCTACCGCGGGAGCCTGCGCCGCTACGCCCTCAGCCGCGGCGGAACCCTCATCACGAACGCCCTGCTCGGTACGCGGATGCGCGACATGACCAGCGGCTACGAGTGCTTCACGCGTCGCGCGCTGGAGCACGTCGTGGCCCGCGGAGTGCGAGCACGCGCGCACTTCTTCCAGACCGAGATCCGCTACATGCTGCACGACTGGCGATGGACGGAGGTGCCGATCTCCTATCGAGACCCGAGCCCCCGCGTCGGATCGGCGAGCGTCCTGGAGGCGCTCCGCATCCTGTGGCAGCTTCGCCGCGACCATGCGCACTGACCTCCACGCAACGCTGACGACCATCCAGGGGCCGACGCCGTGCACGCGCGATCTCGCGCGCACGCTCGAGGACTCCGGCGTTCCGCTCCTCGTCGTGGGCGACGCCAAGGGACCCACGACCTACCCGCTCGCGGGTGCCGAGCTGCTCGACCTCGAGGCCCAGGGGCGCAGCGGCTTCGCCCTCGCCGCGCGGCTCCCGACCAACCACTACGCGCGCAAGAACCTCGGCTACCTCGAGCTCATGCATCGCGGCGCCCGGACCATCTTCGAGACGGACGACGACAACCGACCTGCGCCCTCCTGGAGCCCTCGTACTCTCGACGTGGCCGCGCGCGCGGTCCGGGCCCAGCCGTGGGTGAACGTCTACGCGCTCTACACCGACACGTACATCTGGCCACGCGGGCATCCGCTCGATGCACTTCGGGATGCCACGCCCGTCTGGCAGGGCGAGGCGACGACGCGACGCGCGCCCATCCAGCAGAGCCTCGTCGACGGCGCAGCGGACGTGGATGCGGTCTGGCGGCTCGTCTTCGGGGGCGACCTCACGTTCCGCCGAGGAGAGAGCGCATGGCTCCCCGCCGGGAGCTACTGTCCGTTCAACAGCCAAAGCACGTGGTGGTGGCCCGAAGCCTTGCCCCTCATGTACCTGCCCGCGACGTGCAGCTTCCGCGCCACCGACATCTGGCGCGGATTCATCGCACAGCGCTGCCTGTGGGCCTTCGGATCCGAGTACGGTCTCGTCTTCCACCCTCCCGAGATGATCCAGGAACGCAACGAGCACGACCTCCTGCGCGACCTCCGCGACGAGCAGGAGCTGTATCTCGAGGGGGCGCGCATGGCGCGCCGCCTCGACGCACTCCCTCTGCTCCCGGGGGCCGGCGAGGCTCCGGCGAATCTCCGCGCCTGCTACGCGGCCTTCATCGAGGAGGAGATCTTCGATACGGTCGAAGCCGATCTGCTCGAGGCCTGGCTCCAGGACTGCGAGGTCGTGCGGGGAGGATCGAACGACCGGCAGCCGAACCCACCGACCGAGCACCGGGAGAGCACCAAGTGAGCCGGGAGATGAATCCACACAGCCGCATCTTCGTCGCGGGCCATCGCGGGCTCGTCGGCTCTGCCCTGGTTCGCCGACTCACGGAAGGAGGCTTCGGCACGCTCCTCACGCGCGGGCGGGACCAGCTCGACCTCCGAGACCAAGC
>JAUIFY010000279.1 GCA_030430245.1 bacterium
TGGAACGGCTCGGGCATGCACGCGAACTTCTCGAACACGCCCATGCGCGAGTTGGGCAAGGAAGAGACGTTCACCAGGATCTGCGACGAGTTCGGCAAGAACATCGATCGTCACATCTCGGTGTATGGCGCCGACAACCATCAGCGTCTGACCGGTCAGCACGAGACGCAGGCGATCGACACGTTCAGCTACGGCGTGTCGGACCGGGGCGCCTCGATCCGCATTCCGATCGCGACGCTCGAGGGCGGCTGGCGCGGTCGTCTCGAGGACCGTCGCCCGGCCTCGAACGCCGACCCGTACAAGGTGGCGGCGGCGATCGTGAAGACCACGAAGGAGGCCCTCGGCTGAGTCGGCAGCTCCGCTTCCGTGTGTAGAAGAACGGGGTCGCGCAAGCGGCCCCGTTCTTCGCTTTCTACCAGCCCTGCTGGAGCTCGCGCACCAAGGCCGCCGCTCCGGCGATCCGGTCGTCCGGGTCCTTCTCGATGCAGGCCATGCAGATCTCTTCGAGGCGCTTCGGCACCTGATACTTGGAGACCTCCGAGGGCTTCGGTGGCGTGTCGCGGCGCACGGATTCGATCACCGCCTGGATCGTCTCGCCCTTCGCCGGGCGGCTTCCCGCGAGGATCTCGTACAGGATCGTGCCGAGGCTGAACACGTCGGTGCGACCGTCGATGCCCGGGTCGCGCTCGATCTGCTCGGGGGACATGTACGCGGCCGTTCCCTCGAGCTTCCCCTGGCGCGTGATCGTCACGTCTTCGCTCTTGATGAGGTCTTCGGAGGGCGGCGGCTCGTTCGAGACGCCCTCGCGGTCCCAGACCTTCGCGAGTCCCCAATCGAGGAGGAGAACCTCGCCGAACGGGCCGACGAGGATGTTCTCGGGCTTGATGTCGCGGTGGACGACTCCGTGGGCGTGCGCGTATGCCAGGCCGAGCGCGGCTTGCTCGACGACGTCCATGAGCTGGGTGAGGTCGTAGCGGTCTCGATACTTGACATCGACGATTTCGCGCAGGGTGTAGCCGTGCACGAGCTTCATCGTGAAGTAGAGGTGTCCGCGGTTGTTTCGGCCGAGCTCGTAGACGGGCACGGTGCTTGGGTGCTGAAGCATCGCCGTCACCCGCGCTTCTCGGAGGAAGCGCTGCTGCTCGATCTCGTTGTCGACGAGCTCCTTGCGCAGCTCTTTGTAGCAGATGATCCGCGACAGGTGCAGATCCTTGCAGGATTGGATGATCGACTTCCCTCCGCGCGCGATCGTCTTGAAGAAGGCATATCGCGTGCGGACGTCGATCCTGCTGGGAAGGGCCTTGTCGGTGTCCTCGAGGTAGACCGACGCTTCTTCCTTCGTGGGCTGCGGGAACTGCATGCTGTTCTCTCCGAGGGAGCACTTTCCCACAAGTCCGCCCGTCATGCCACGCGCTTGACGCGGTGGGCGCGTCGCGAGAGGGGAGAGGATGTCCATGTCTCCTGCGCGCGCACTGAGCATCGCCCTCTTCGGGGGCGCCCTTCTCTCGGCCTGCACGCAGGCGCCGCCGATCGTACGCCTGCCGGCAGATCCGCCCTCGGCGGTCCTGATCGGAGACGTCGCCGTCCTCGACGTCGAGTCGGGCGACGTCGAGGACGGCCGTGACGTCCTCGTGAAGGGAGGACGCATCGCGCGCATCGGCCCCGCGGGCGAGGTCCAGGCGCCCAGCGGGGCGACGAGGATCGACGGCGGCGGCGCGACCCTCGTGCCCGGCCTCGTCGACATGCACGTGCACGTCAGCTCGCCGACCGGCCCGCCCTGGGTCTTCTCGCTTCCGGACGACCAGGCGAACCTCCAGGCGTTCCTCTACGCGGGCGTCACCACGGTGCTCGACGCCGGCTCGGTGGCGCCGGCAGCGTACGAGCGGCGGGAGCAGCTCGCCTCGGGCGAGCTGCTCGGGCCCACGAGCTTCGAGGCGGGGCCGATCGTCACGGCGAAGGACGGTCATCCGGTCGCGATCTTCCGCGAGAGCCTCCCGCGTCTTCTCGCCTGGTACGTGCTTCCGCGGATGACACGCGAGGTCGAGTCTCCGACCGAGGCCCGGGCGGCCGCGGCCGAGATCGCGGGCATGGGCGCCGACGTCATGAAGGTGGCGGTCGACCGCCTGCCTCCAGGGGCTCCGCGTATCTCGAACGAGAATCTCGCCGCGGCGATCGCGGAGGCGAAGGAGCACGACGTCCGCGCCATCGCGCACATCGGGAGCGCGCAGGATGCGATCGACGCGGGCGAGGCGGGGATCGCGGCTTGGGTCCACGGCGTCTACAAGGAACGGCTGACGGACGAAGACCTCGCTCGGCTCGCGAGCTTCGGGATCCCGATGGCGCCGACGCTCGTCGTGTTCGAGACCTTTGCGGCGTTCGGGGATCCGCACGTGCCGACCGAGCTCGAGCGGCAGATCGCCGACCCCGGCGACCTGGTCGCGATGAACGAGGTGCCCGCGGATTTCGATCTCTCCCGCATGCGCTCGCTGGGCGGCGTGATCGGGGGCTCGAAGGAGAACGTGCGCCGACTGCACGAGGCCGGCGTCACGATTCTCGCAGGCAGCGACACCCAGGCGGGGCTCGTCGCGGGCGCGAGCCTGCACCGGGAGATCGCATTGCTCGTCGACGCGGGCCTCTCGCCGGCGGACGCCATCCGCGCGGCCACGCTCGCCCCCGCGCGCTTTCTCTCGGAGAAGGACGCGCCCGACTTCGGTGTCGTGCGGGAGGGCGCGAAGGCGGACCTCCTCCTCGTCGAGGGGGACCCGACGCAGGACATCACGAACCTTTCGCGCATCCGCGCCGTCTTCAAGGGTGGCGTGCCGCTCGAGCGGGTGCCGCGGGGCTCTTGAGGAGATTCGACATGCCTACGTTCGATCGACGAGAGGTGGACGCCGCGTTCCACGACTTCATCGCCATGGGCGACCGTTGTGCCGAGACCGGAGCCTGGAGTCCGTGGGCCGACCTTCACACCCAGGACGGGGTTTGGCTCGAGCACCACTTCGGAGAGCAGCGGGGCCGCGAGGCGATTCGCAGCGTGATCTGCGAGGTCATGAAGCCGGTTCCGATGATGTACTTTCCGTTGGAGTGGTACATGATCGACGGGAATCGGGTGGCCTCGTACATCTGGCAGCAGATGCCCGACCCGGCCGGTGGCGACGAGGTCTACCGGTTCGGGAACGTGACCATCCTCGAGTACGCGGGCGATGGGCTCTGGTCGTTCCAGGAGGACATCTACAATCCGAACGAAGCGACCGAGATGATCCAGCGTTGGACCGCGGCGGGCGGGAAGCTCGCGGGAGTGTAATCGGACGCTCCGGGCGCGACCCCGATGCCGGGGGGCCGGAGCGCGAGGGGGACGGGAGCCGGTTCGGTTGCGCGTGGTCACGGCGCGTGGTGTGGCATGACCATGTGGCGTCGTGATCCGGAAGTCGATCCCGCCGAGGTCGGTATGAAGCCTGGCGAGATCGAGCGCATGGCCGATGCCTTCGGGGAGACGTGCGAGACGGGCGAGCGCTTTCACGGCGCACAGATGGCGCTCTTTCGCGACGGGCGGCGCGTCCTCGACGTGGGCGGTGGCGTCGCCCGCCACCGGACCGAGGAACCGGTGCGCGACGACACGCTCTTCGTCATGTTCAGCTGCACGAAGGCTCTCGCCTCGCTCGCGATGCTCATGCTCTACGAGAGAGGCGCGTTCCACTACGACGAAGCGGTCGTCGCCTACTGGCCGGAGTTCGCGCGCGTGATGCCGGAGAAGGCGGCGATCACCATTCGGCACGTTCTGAGCCACCGAGCGGGCTTCCCCGGGGGGCCCGATTGGCTGACGGCGCGCCTTTGGAGCGACCGCGCCGCGATCCGCAAAGCCATGGAGGAGGTCGAGCTCTCGTTCCCCGCCGGAAGCAAGAACGCCTACCACGCGATGAACTTCGGCCACATGGTGAACGAGCTGATCCAGCGGATCGACGGGCGCGACTGCGGCGCGTTCCTTCGCGACGAGGTGTTCGAGCCGCTCGGCTTGCGCGACATCCACGTGGGGCTGCCCGACGACGAACGTCTCGAGGCCCGCGTCGCCTGGTGTTACAACGAAATGAACCTGGGTGTCGCGCGCTCGACCGGAGTGGTGGTGCCGGGGCACGAAGCGAGCTCGGGCGAGGACGCCGCGGCGTTCGCGGGTGCGATCGAGCCCGAAATCGGGGCGGTGTCCGAGATGCCGGAGCTCTCCCACGTGTTCAACCGGCCCGCGACCCATCGCGCGGTTCTTCCCGCCGCGGGGGGAATCGCGACGGCCCGCGACCTCACCGCGGTTCTCTCCGTGCTCGCTCTGGGCGGTCGGCGCGGGGACGTCGAGCTCGTGAGCCGCGAAGGTCTCGCGGCGGCGACGGCGCCCACGAATCGGGCCGGCGACCTCGACGGCACCGTGGGTTGGCCGCTGCGTTGGAGCACGGGGTTTTCGCTCGGATTTCACGGAGACGGCAGCACCCTCCGCACGTTCGGACATGGGGGCGCGGGCGGGCAGGAGACCTTCGCCGATCCGGATCGACGGATCGCGTGGACGTTCCTCACGAATGGAGAGATCTCGGACGACTTCGTCGACTGGCGCTACCGACTGCAGTCGATGGCGTTCGCAGCGTGCCGGGAGTGAGCTCGAAGGCGGGCAAGGCGCGCATCCGTCGACGCATCTGGGATCGCCTCGAGCGTGACGGAGTGGCGCGGTTTCCGTTTCCGCCGCATGGGCGCATCCCCAACTTCGCCGGTGCGCGCGAGGCGGCCGAGCGGCTTCTCGCGTTGCCCGAGTTCGCGCGCGTGCGGCGGATGAAGGTGAACCCGGACGCGCCGCAGCGTCCATTGCGGGAGGCCGCGCTTCGCGCCGGCATCACCCTCTTCCTGCCGACCCCGCGGCTCCGCGGAGGGTTCTTCCGGTTCGATCCGAAGAAGATCCCGGCGGATCGCATTCGCGAGGCGGCGAGTCTGTCGCGCGGGCGCGCCTGGGCCGAGCCCGTTTCGCTGGAGAAGCTGCCGCGGATGGATTGGATCGTCGCGGGCTCGGTCGCGGTGACGCGGGACGGGCGGCGGTGCGGCAAGGGGGAGGGGTACAGCGATCTCGAGTACGCGATCCTGCGCGAGCTCGGCCATCCGCCGGTACCGGTCGCGACGACGGTCCATCCGCTTCAGCTCGTGCGAAGCATGCCCCGCGACCCGAACGACTTGCCGGTGCGTCTCATTGCGACGCCCGACGAGGTGATCGAGGTCGACGCTCCGCCGCCCGCGCCCGAGGGGATCGATTGGAGCCTGCTCTCGGAGGAGGCGATTCGCGAGATGCCGGTTCTGCAGGAGCTGCGCGGGAGGCGCCCGCGCTGACGAGGCGAGGCGGCGCCTCCTACAGGATCTCGAGGAACGCGCGCAAGGCGTCTTGGTCGGCCCGCGAGAGCGGGGCGTGCGCTCGCCCGGGGCGATGCTGCAGCTCGCCGCCTTCGGTGGTGATGCGCTCGAGGACGACGTCGAGGTTCGCGGCCGAGCCGTTCGTGAAATAGGGCCGCTTCCTGTGGAGCCGTCGCAGGGAGGGGACGCGAGCGCCGCTCTCGTGCACGTACGGCGTGACGCCGGTCTTCTCGTACCCGAGGCGCCCCCAGACGATCGTTCCCGGGCCGAACAGGTTCTCCTCCCATCCCTCGAACGGCACTCGCGAGTCGGGATCGTCGGACACCAGACGCGCGGCGTGACAGCCCTCGCAGCGATCGCGGAACACGCCCGCGCCGCGACGCTCGAGTGGGGAGAACCCGCTGCGCCCTCGGGTCGCAGGATTCTTCACGTGCTCGAGCTCGATCAGATACGTCATGAGAGACTTCCGCAGGAAGACCGGAGAGAGCGGCTCGGGTGCTTGCTCGAGCTCCCCCATCCACGCGACGTCGTCTCGGTGGAGCGGGAACCATGGGTCGCGACCGCTGGCCTTGTTGGCCACCCGGAACTCGTTGTGTGTCATGCGGGCCATCGTGGGATCGAGGGCCCGGGAGAAGTACGGTCGGTTCCCGTGCAGCCCCACGAGGGGCTTCGTCGTGGCGAACACGTCGCCCCGTCCGGTGTGGTGCGTGCGTCCGTCGACGTATCCTTCGTGGTGGCACGTCTCGCACGTGAACCGACTCCGCGGGCCCGTGGTGTCGTTCCACGGGGCCATCAGGGTCGTGGAGAACAGGGCCTCGCCGATGCGAGAGGCGGCACTGCGGGTCGGGCGCGGCGTCACCTCGATGCGGGCGGCGGTCGGCTCGACCGGGACCCAGGCGTCCAGCAGGGGATTCGCGCTGAGCCCGGCCACGAGGTCGGTCGTGCCCGGAGGAAGGGGCGAGCGACGCTCGGCGACCGGCGCGTCCGCGTCGTCGGCGAGGTCCAGGGTGAGGAGTCCCTCGGAGCCGTAGCCGGCAACGCGAAGCCGAAGGGATTGCCCGTCGGGTGCGAGAGCCACCCACTTCGGTGTCACGACGCCCCGAGCCGCGACGTTGATCTCGTGCGTGCGCTCGGCGCGTCCGGTGGTCGGATCGACCGTGTAGACGAAGACGTACGAGTCGATGTGTCCGAACGTGCCGTCGCTCCGGTCCAGGGGGCGGTCCTCGACGCCGCCCGCGGCCAGCCGGAGCCGGCCGTCGCGTTCGTGACCGGCGACCGACCAGAGCGGCCCGTCGTGCGCAATCCGGGCGACCTCGCGGCCCCGGGCGTCGAGAACGACGAGGCTCCCCTCGAGGAGACAGCTCGCGACGGCGTGGTCGCCGACCGGTGTGATGCGGATCGGGCCCTCGCACGGCGTGATGCGAACCGGTGTCGTTCCCCATCGATCGAGGACGAGGATCCGGTGGCGTGTCGCGTCGAGGACGACGACGTGCCCACCGAGTCGCGCGACGTCGCGGAGCCCGAAGGTGTCGGGAAGCGCGACGCGCTCCACCGGCGTGATCGAGTCGCTCTCGATCCGGTATCGAGCGAGGAGCGGGCTCGCCTCCCCGACGACCAGGATCTCGTCGTCGGCCGTTCGCGTGATTCCGGTGGGCGATGCGGGTGCGTCGGCGCGGGCGAGCTCGTGTCCCGCCTCGTCGAGAAGAACGATCGCGTCGGCGCCGCGGAGGAGTCCCACCAGACGGTCGGGGACGGCCGTCGCCAGGAGCCGGAACGGATCGGGGCCGTGATCGGCACGCGTTCGTCGCGCCCAGTCGGTGCGCTGGCGGACGTCCTCCTCGAAGGCGACGAGCTCCGGCGGTTCCGGGCCGGCCGCTGCGGCCACGATCCACGCCACGACCCCGACGACCGCCAGGGCCCGTGGCGCCAGGAGCGCCCGCCTCCGCTCTGCGCCGAGTTCTCGCCTCACCGGGGAGGAGGGAACGTCAATCCCACATGCCGCGCAAGCGCGCTCCCACGTCGATGCGGGCCGGGCCGTCGGCCACGGCGGGATCACCGTCGACGGCGGGGCCGGCCACGCGCTTCTCGAAGCGATCGAGTAGCCCGTCGGGGAGGAAGCGCGAGCGCGGGGCGTAGAGGTGACGATCGCCGTCGCGCGGTTGGTGGTGCACGTAGAAGCGCATCGGGTGGATCAGGTGGAGGTGGTCGCGGGCGCGGGTCATCGCGACGTAGAGCAGCCGGCGCTCCTCTTCGATCTCCTCCGGCCGCCCGCAGGCCATGTCGGACGGGATGCAGCCATCGACGACGTTGAGCACGTGGACGACGTTCCACTCCTGGCCTTTGGCCGAGTGGATCGTCGACAGGACGAGGTAGTCCTCGTCGAGGCGGGGTGGGCCGGCCTCGTTTCCGGTCGCGGCGGGTGGGTCGAGCGTCAGATCGGAGAGGAAGCGCTCGCGACTGGGCGCCACGGCCGCCATCTCCTCGAGGTGGATGAGATCACCCATCCGGATGTGCGCGTCGTCGTGCAGCCGGGCGAGGTGCGGCTCGTACCAGAGCCGGGCGAGCTCGACCTGACCGGCCCATGGGGTTTCGCCGTCGCGCAAGCGCTCGTAGAGCGCGCACGTGTTCGGCCAGTCCGCTCCCGCGGCGGCGGGGACGTCGAGCCGGCGCAGTGTGCCCACGTCGAATCGATTTCGCTCGAGCGCGGCGAGCAGGCGACGGGCCGTCGCCGGGCCCACCCCGGGAAGGATCTGCAGGGTTCGGAATCCAGCGATCGCGTCGCGCGGGTTCTCGGCCCAGCGAAGGATGCAGAGGAGGTCCTTCACGTGACTCGCCTCGAGGAACCGTAGGCCCCCGTACTTCACGAACGGGATCTCTCTCCGGGCGAGCTCCAGCTCGAGCTCCGCGCTGTGATGGGAGGTCCGGAACAGCACGGCCTGCTGCTTCAGCTCGAGCCCCGCCTCGCGGCTCGAGAGAACCTGCTCGACGACGTAGTCGGCCTGCGCGGATTCGTCCTCCACGACGACGAGATGCGGTTTCTCGTCGGACCGGCGCTCCGAGAACAGATTCTTCTCGAAGCGCTCGGATGC
>JAUIFY010000280.1 GCA_030430245.1 bacterium
ACTCCCTGCACCCCTCTCCTTCTCCGCGTCGCTCACTCAAGGAGACTCCGTTGAACCTTCGCAGGAAAAGAAACCCGCGGCCGATCTGCGCCGCGCGGGCGGCGAGCGCCTCCGAGCCGACGTCCTGGCTCCTCCTCGCCGGCCTCATGGCGGCAGCCCTCCTCGCCTGGCTCGCGACCGTGAGCCCGGCCCGGGCCGACGCGACGCAGGGTGGGGAGCTCCGCCGCGTCGACATCGTTTTGCACGCGGCAGGTCTCCCCGAGGCCGACCGCGCCGCAAGCGCCGATCGGATCCGGGCGATCGCCGAGGCCAACGCATCGAACCTGCCGCTGTTCCGCTCCTTCGACCCGCGCGAGACCCTGGCGGAGACGCTCGAGATCCTCGCGAGCCACGGCGTCCGGACCGGGCCCTCCGCGGTCGTCAACTTCGACACCCTCGAGGTGTGGATGCCGCGCGAGGCCAAGCGCGAGCTCGCGAAGCTGCCGTTCATCAAGAAGATCCGCACGCCGATCGCTCCGGTGCCGGCGGGACTGTTCGACAGCGAGGGCATCGAGGTGACCGGCGCCGACCTCGCCCACGCGGGCGGGATGGCCCCGGCCGTCACGGGATCGGGCGTGTCGGTCGCGATCATCGACCGTGACTACCAGGCGCTCGACAACGTCATCGCGGATCCAAACGACGAGCTTCCGACGATCCCGGTCAGCAGCCAATTCCTACAAGCCAACTCGAGCAGCTCCACCTTCAACAACATCTCCGTCCACGCGCGAGGCGACCGCGAGCACGGCACGGCTTCGGCCGAGGTCGTCTACGAGATGGCCCCGGGCGCGGACATCAAGCTCTACGCGGTGAAGAGCACGGTCGGAATCGAGTATGCGATCCGCGATGCTGCCGACGCCGGCTTCGACGTGATCCACGTTCCGCTGACACACATCGAAACGATGGGCGACCCGGCCGGTACGTTCGACGGCATGACAGACCCGACCGGCACGGACGGCGGCGGCACCAACCGCTTCACCGACGACATCGACTACGCGGTCAGCCTCGGTGCCATCGTCGTCGTCGCGGCCGGCAACGAGGCGAAGCGGCACATCGCCGACGAGTACCTCCCTTGCGCGGAGTGCGATTCCGGGCACGCGAGCTACATCTGCAACGACGGCGACAACCCGAACTACCACAAGTTCGAGGACGTGTTCGACGAGGGCGCCCTCAACGCGATCACCTTCGACGACGATCACTACGACGCCGAGACCTTCGACCTGACGTGCTGGAGCGCAATCGAGGCGGGCTTCGATCCGACGGACTTCAAGTTCCGCCTACACAGGTTCGACGAAGGCTCCGAGCACGACGAGCCAATCTGCCCCGGCGACAGCGGCGTCACGCCCGTCTCCGGCACCGAAACGAACCTCGGCGGGTTCTTCACGAAGCAGGTCAACCTCTTCGACGGAGATTTCGACGAGCAGTACCACTACATCTCGCTCCGCTACACCGACCACCCGACGGTTCTTCCGCAGTGGCCGGACTTCCGGATCGCGTGCGGCACCGGCGTCGACGAGCTGCTCTTCGTCACGACGCCGGGCAGCCTGTCCGACCTGGCCGTCGTCGCGAGCGCGATCACGGTCTCCGAGGTCGACGCATTCTTCGAGGACGAGGTCACCGAGACGAGCTCGCAGGGCCCGGCCGCGTCGGGCGGCCTCAAGCCGGACGTCGGCGGCCCCGGCATCGTCGAGAACTTCACGGTGACCGAGTTCGACTTCATTTCGGACTGGACGTTCAACGGGACCTCGGCCGCGTCGGCGCACGTCGCCGCGATCGTCGCCCTCATGCAGGACTGGCGCGACCAGAACGGACTCGCGCCGCTCACGGCGGCCGAGGCGAAGCAGTGGCTTCAAGCCTCCGCCATCGACATCGAGGACGTCGGCGACGACGACAAGGTCGGCGCTGGCCTCGTCCAGGTCCCCGTCTCCATGTACGAGGGCGACATCGGGCCGCTCGACTTCTACTCGATCACCCCGTGCCGCGCGTTCAACACTCTCACCGACAACGGCCCCGGCGGCGGCGGCCCCGAGCAGATCTTCGCGGGCGTCGAACGCGTCTTCGCGGTCGGCGGGAACTGCGGTGTGCCCGCCACGGCCCGCGCCGTCTCGGGCATCCTCTCGGTCGTGAACCCCTCGCAAGCCGGCTTCGTCACCGCATTCCCCGCCGACGATCTCCTCCCGGTCGTGAGCGCCGTGAACTTCGGCGTCGGCGGCATCACCAACAACAACGCATTCTTGAAGCTGGCCTCGAACGGCAGCGGAAACCTCCGGATCTTCAGCCCGACGGGGACCCTGGACCTCGTCTTCGACGTCAACGGCTACTTCGAGTAAACGACAAGGAAAGCATGGCCATGAAGCGATCAACTCATAGGTGGGCGGGAGTCACCCTCGGTGCTGCCGTCTCGGTCCTGGCGTTCTGCGGCCCCGCTCTCGCCCAGAGCCAGTACTTCCCGATCACCCCGTGCCGCTTGTACGACAGCCGCTCCGACGGACCGGCGACTCCGGTGACCGCTCAGGTGGAGCCCGGTCGCCAGCTCACCGTGCGGACGAACTGCGGCATCCCCGGCGATGCAACCGCGGTCTCCTACAACGTCACCGTCGTGACTCCGGGCGGAAACGGATTCCTCACCCTGTACCCGGCCGGCACGAGCCTGCCGACGGTTTCGGCGATCAACTTCCAGACCGGCGACGTGCGAGGCAACGGCGGCGTCGTTCCGCTGGGCGCCGGCGATCCGGATCTCAACGTCTACGTGGCGACGGACCCTCCCGGGCTCACCTCGCACTTCGTGCTCGACGCCACGGGATACTTCAGGGAGCCTGCCCCCTAAACGTGCTCGTGTGGCTCGATCCGCCTGCCGTGTGGTAATCGAGCCCCATGTCCCCTCGGGAGACCAACCGCTCGAGGCGGCCGTAGCGTGGCCGTCTCGAGCCCCCCCTCCCCCACGCGACTCGACACGACGGGCAAGGACTCGCTCGCGACCGTCGCGCGATGCATCGCCCCGGGCACCGAGGTACTCGAGCTCGGCCCTGGCCCCGGCACCCTGACGCGACACCTCGCGGCCGAGCTCGGCTGTCGGGTCGACGCGATCGAGCGGTCGCCCGAGTTGGCCGCCACCACCCGCCCCTGGGCGCGCGACGTCTGGGAAGCCGACCTCGACGACGCGGACATCGCCGCCTTGACCGAGGGCCGGCACTACGACGCCATCGTCGCGGCCGACGTCCTCGAGCACCTCCAGGACCCCGGAGCCGTCCTCGCCCAGTGCGGCGCACGTCTTCGGCCCGGAGGCGAGATCCTGGTCTCGCTCCCCAACGTGAGCTACGCGGGCGTCGTCCTCGAGCTGCTCGACGGCCGGTTCCCCTACCGCGAGTTCGGCATCCTGGACCGCACGCATCGATGGTTCTTCACGCGCGAGAACGTTCTCTCGCTTCTGCGCGACGCGGGCTTGCGCACCGAGCGCATCGACACGATCGTCCGCATGCCCGAGACGAGTGAGTTTTCCCGACGGCTCGACCAACTCTCGGACTCGCTCCGCGACGAGCTCCTGCAGAATCCCGACGCGCTCGCCTACCAGTTCGTCGTACGCACGAGCCCGGGCGCGATGACCGACGAGGAGTGCGAGGCGCTTCTCCGGCGCGGTACGCCGCCGGAGCTGCGCTTTCGCGCCAAGCTGTACTGGTCGGTCCCCGGAGGCTCGTCGAAGGAAGCACAGCACGTGGCGGCGTTCGGCACCCTCGGCTCGGAGCGCCAGAGACTGCACTTCTTCCTGCCGGACGATCCCCCGATCGCAACCCTGCGCCTGGACCCCGCGGAAGGACCGGGATTCGTGCACGTGCACTCCCTCGAGGTCCACACGGCCGCCGGAACCGCTCTTCGCCTCGCGTCGCCGGACGAGATCGCATCTGCGACGACCTCGTCCGGCATGGCTCCGATCGGCCGGGAGGGAGGGTGGCTGATGACGACCGACGACCCGTTCCTCGTCATCCCTCTTGCCGAGCCTCTGCCCCCGGGGCCCGAGCGCCGGGTCTCCGTCGAGCTCGGATGGCCCGCCTCGCGAGACTACGCGCTCGCGCAGGAGAGGATCGATCAGTTGACGCTCGAGAAGCGCGAGCTCGAACGGCGACTCGAGGAGGACGTCGCGAGTCTCCAGACCCAGCTCGAAGCGACACGGCGCGACTTCGACGAAGCGCGAACCTACGCGGACGCACTCCAGACGCTGCTGGACGAGATTCAGCAGTCGAAGGGTTGGCGTGCGCTCGAGTGGATCCGATCGCTCCGCCCCACGCGCCGCTGAACGCCATGCATCAGAGCTCGTACGACCTCATGCGGCGATTCCGCGACCAGCACCTCTCGAGCCGCGAGGCCGAGGCGCTGCAGATCCTCGACTACGGTAGCCTGGACGTGAACGGCTCGTTCCGACCGATCTTCGACGCGCCGTCGTGGACGTACGTCGGCATGGATCGGGAGAGCGGCCGGAACGTCGACGTGGTCGTGACCGAGCCCTATCACTGGAGCGCGTTTCCGACGCGCTCGTTCGACGTGGTCGTCTCGGGCCAGGCCCTCGAGCACACCGAGCTGTTCTGGCGCACCGCAGACGAGCTCGACCGCATTCTGAAGCCCGGCGGACTGTGTTGTCTGCTCGTCCCCTCCTCGGGCCCCGAGCACCGCTACCCCGTCGACTGCTGGCGCTTCTACCCGGACGGTCTGCGGGCCCTGGCGCTCTACGCCGGGCTCGAGCCCATCGACGTGGCGACCTCGTGGGAGGACGGGCCATACACGGACAGCAGCAATCTCTGGCACGACTCGCGCCTCATCGCCCGGAAGCCGCGGCGGCCCCTCCTGCACGAGACGCTCCGCGACGTTCGTCGATTCATCCGCACACGGATCTGAGTCGCTTGCATCACTGCCGCGGATGCGATGAATCGACCCTGCCGCCGCATGGACGACCTGGCCACAGACGGGACCGCGCACGCCGAGAAGATCGCGGTGATCGTGCCGTGCTACCGAGTGTCCGAGACGATCCTCGACGTCCTCTCCCGCATGGGGCCCGAGTGCTGGCGGATCTACGTCGTGGACGACGCGTGTCCGGAGGGCTCCGGCGATCTCGTCGACGCCCAGTGTTCGGATCCACGCGTGCGGGTCTTGCGAAACGAGCGGAACCTCGGTGTCGGAGGAGCCGTGGTCCGCGGTTACGACGCCGCCCTCGAGGACGGGGCGACGATCCTCGTCAAGATCGACGGTGACGGACAGATGGCGCCGGAGCTTCTGCCGAGCTTCGTCCGGCCGATCCTGGACGGCGAAGCCGACTATACGAAGGGGAACCGCTTCCACGATCCGACGCGCCTGAACGAGATGCCGCGCGTCCGGATTCTCGGCAACGCGATCCTCACCTTCATGACCAAGCTGTCGGCCGGCTACTGGGACAGCTTCGACCCCACGAACGGCTACACGGCGCTCCATGCCGAGGTGGCGCGACATCTCCCTCGCGGTCTCCTGAGCAAACGCTACTTCTTCGAGACGGACATGTTGTTCCGCCTGAACATCACCCGTGCGGTCGTGGTCGACATCCCGATGCACTCCCACTACGCAAACGAGGTGAGCGGCCTCGCGATCAGCCGCGTGATCCCCGAGTTCCTCGCGAATCACACGAAGAACACCGCGAAGCGCCTGCTCTACAACTATTTCCTCCGAGACTTCTCACTGGCATCCCTCGAGCTCGTCGTCGGTGTGCTGCTCGTCGCGTTCGGAACGGGCTACGGCATCCGACACTGGATCGGGTCCCATCTGGCGGGCGTGACGACGCCCGCGGGGACCGTCATGCTCGCGGCGCTGCCCGTCGTGATCGGCCTTCAGCTCCTGCTGGCCTTCGTGGGGTTCGACATCGCGGCGACGCCGAAGAGAGCCATCCACCCCGCTCTCGTCGCGCGGCGCCAGCCGATCGGACGCGCCGCCGCCGGAGCTTCGAGCTCTTGACCCACGGCGGCGTCCGGGGCCTCGAGAACCGGCCGACCCCTCGTCACACGTTCCCTGCCCATCGGCCGTCGACATGAGCACACCCACGAACGTCTTCGTCTTCGCCCATCCCGACGACGAGTTCGGTGTATTCGCGGAGATCGGGGACGCCATCACGCGCGGCATATCCGTGAAGTGCCTCTACTTGACCGACGGAGGCTTCGGCGGACGGTCCGTGGACCGTCGCGCCGAGGAGAGTCTTGCCGTTCTTCGCGAACTCGGCGTGAAGGACTCGGACGTGCGCTTCGTCGGCCGCGACGTCGCGATTCGCGACGGAGAGCTGTCCACGCGACTCGACCCGGCACTCGCGGTGCTCGAAGAGGTCCTCCGCCGGGCGGCTCCCATCGAGCGAATCTACGTCCCGGCGTGGGAAGGCGGACACCAGGATCACGATGCGGCCCATGTGCTCGGGGTCGTTGCCTGGGCTCGCGACGGCTCCCGGGGCGAAATCTTGCAGTTCCCCCTCTACACCGGCGCGCGACGACCGGGGCCCTTCTTTCGCGTGCTCGCGCCGCTCCCCGAGAACGGACCCATCCGATCGCGACCCCTCGGGTTCGGTGAGCGCACCCGCTCGCTCCGCCTCTGCCTTTCGTACCCGTCCCAGTGGAAGGCCTGGCTCGGACTCTTCCCGTTCGTGCTGGCCCACCACCTCTTCCGCGGAACCCAGGATGTACAGCCGATCGCGATCGAGCGGTTGCGGACTCGTCCGTACGACGGTGTGCCTCTCTACGAGCGACGCGGCTTCAAGCGCTGGGACGACTTCGCGGCGGAGACCGCGCCCCTGCGCGAAGAAGCTCAGCGCGCCATCGAATAGGCTCGACACTCCCCCGACGACTGCACGAGCCGCCCCCCCGGCGGGCCGGGCAGATCGCCGTTCACCAGAACCAAGTCGAGCGGCTCCTGCACGCTTCGGAGCCACCGCTCCAACTCCGAACCCGACTTCGCCCACGCCGACAACGCGGGAGTTCTCGGCAGCCAAAACCCGAGACCGACCATCTGCTCGCGGCGCCGGCCGAACACGGCGAACGACCGATCGGGTTCCGCCACGAGCGGCGCGAGCGCACGGCCGCAGGCGAGCGGAGGCGGTGGGTCCCCCACGTGTGCCTCGACCGCCACGCCGTTGGTCACCACCGCGACCCACAGGATCGCCGTGAGCCCTGCCACCCGAAGCGCTCCCGCCCGTCGCTCGACCCACAGGAACGTCGCCATCACGATTCCCACCGCCAGGAGCGCGTAGGCGCCGGGCCAGTACTTCATCCACTGCACGTCCATGTTGTCGACGATCGACCCGAACCAGGCGCCGTCGGGAATCGGAGTCGCGACCAGGACGATTCCTCCCACCGCAAGGATCGACGTCGCGAGGAGAGCCACCCTCCGCCGAAGCCGCCGCGACTCGCATGCCAACCTGCGACCGCAGACCGCGCCGCCGATCACCAGAAGGGGGTACGTGATGAAGTAGTAGCGCGAATGCCACCGATCGATGCCTCCGAGGTCCGCCGGCGCGACGTAGGCGGTGAAGGCGATCGCCGTCGCGAACATCGCGCAAAAGAACGTGCCTGCGACGGCCACCACCGCAAGCTCGTCCGGCCGCGACCGAAACAGGGAGCGAAGGCGCCCCCCGGCGACGGAAAGGGCGCCGAGGAAGAACGCGTAGGGAATTGCCACGGTGAGCACGTGGCCCAGGGCGAGGCGGACGGGCGCCATGGGGTCGGAGCGGAGCATCTCGGCCCACAGCTCGATCCCTCCCGAGCCGACCGCCACGGAGTAGACTCCGACTCCTCCGTCGCCCGGCCCACGAAGCATCCACTGCAGAAGCCACGAGCCTCCCCCGAAGCCGAAGACCGCCGCGAGCCAGGTCGGACGAGCGAGGAGCCCGCGCGACTCCCCGCGCACGACCGCACAGATCAGGACGGCTCCCAGATACGCGGGGAGGAGCAACAGCCCGGTCGGCCGCACGCCGGTCGCGACCGCGATGGCGATGCCCACCGCCGTATCGCGTGCGACGCGCCCGGGCACGCGAAGCCCGCGAACGGACAGCCACGCGACGACGGCGACGAGGGGATGAAACGCGGCCTCCGTCACCATGTAGGCGCCGAGCCCCATCGCGGGCAGGCACACGGAGAACAGAGCGAATGCGAGCGCCCACAGCGGCCCGAAGCATGTGCGCGCGATCGCATGGACGGGAAAGACGACCGCACTCATGATCGCCGCGTTCACCAGACGGACGACCGAATAGAAGCCCTCGCGCCATGCGAACGCGGGAGCGACCAGGAACGGATAGACCGGATTCGGCAGATCGATCGGCGCCCCGATCTGCTCGGCTCGGAGCGACCGATTGTCGCCGAACTCCCAGATGGACGCGGCGATGCCCTTGTAGACGTACTCGTCGCCCGACCAATACGGCGTCGCCTCGTAGAT
>JAUIFY010000281.1 GCA_030430245.1 bacterium
CGCGCTTCCGAAGCGCGTGAAGTAGGGGCCCACGAGGCGGCTGTGGAGCGTGTTGTACCAATCGGCGGCGCGCGCGTACGCGGTCTCCTCGATGATCACCTGCTCGAAGCGGAAGTCACCGTCGCCCATCCCGCCGTACTTCTCCTCGGGCCACACCATCAGGAAGCCCTGCTCGCCCGCTCGTCGAAAGACGTCGCGATCGACGATTCCGGCGGCGCGCCATTCCTCCATGTAGGGAACGACCTCGGCGGCCAGGAACTGACGGTAGGAGCTGCGGAAGAGAGCCTGTTCCTCGGTGAAGTCCCGTTCGAGCATGCGCCGAGACCTAGCGCAGTGGCCCGCGTCCCGCCATGAACGCCCGTCGGGCGAGCGGCTCGGGCGAGCGTCCGCGCGTCGTCGCCCGAGTGAGAGCGCTGAGGACGCGGCCGCGGCACCCGCAGCCATCAGCCGATGACGCCGTCCTCGCGCATCTTGGCGATCGCGTCGGCGGTGATTCCGACTTCGGCGAGGAGCTCGTCGGTATTCGTCTGGCTCCAGTCGGGAACGCGAACGGGGCCGTCGGGGCGCTCCATGCCCGCGAAGGCCGGAGCCACCTGGCGAAACGTTCCGTGCACCGGATGCTCGGCTTCGCAGAAGATGCCTCGGGCCTCGAATTGGGGGTCCCGGGCGAGCTCGTCCATCGTATGGACCGGTGCGACGCAGGTGTTCGCGGGCGCGAGCTCGGCCGCCCACTCGTCCCGAGGGCGCCTCGCGAACGCTTGCTCGAAGTCGGCGCGAATCTGGTCCTGGACGGCGTCGTCGTACTGGCTCTCGAGCCACTTCTCGCAACCGAGCGCGTTGCAGAGGTTCGCGTAGAAGTGTCCTTCGATCGCGCCGACGGCGAGCCACTTGCCATCGCTGCACCCGTAGACGTCGTAGCACGCGTAGCGCCCGGTGAGGACGTCGTGACCCGGCCCCGGTGAGTCCCCCGTCGCGAGGTACTGGTCGACGTAGAGCGACGTGAGCCACAAGACCCCCTCTACCACGCAGACGTCGAGATATTCCCCCTCGCCGGTCTTCTCGCGTCGCAGGAGCGCCGCGAAGATCGAGAGCGCCGCGTGCATGCCCCCCGCCGCGCTGTCGGCGACGGTCGCGCCGGGAATGGGGGGGCCCCCGTCGCCCCGGCGATTGCTCGTGTGCAGGTACCCGCCGACCGCGAGGTAGTTGATGTCGTGGCCTGCTTGCAGAGCCGCCGGACCGTCTTGGCCGAACCCGCTCGTCGAGCACAGGATGAGGCGCGGGTTGATCGCCTTCAGGTCGTCGTACGCGAGCCCGAGCTTCTTCATCACGCCCGGGCGATAGCTCTCGATCACGACGTCCGCGTTCCTGGCGAGCGCGAGGAACGCGTCGCGTCCCTCGGGCGCCTTCAGATCGATTCGCACCTGCTCGAGCCCGCGGTTCGCGGAGTAGCTCCAGAACGCGGGCTGGGTCTGGAGCCCGAGCTTCTTCGGCGGCACACCCACCTTGATGACCCGCGCGCCGAAATCCGCGAGGATCCGCGCGCACCGCGTCGCCGGGCCGACCGTCGAGAAGTCGAGAACGGTGATTCCTTCGAGAGCCGCGGGGCGAGTCGACATGTCCCGGTGGATACGGATCCCCTCGTGGTTTGACAACGCCGCGATGGGCCGGGCTCATGCTCGCATGAAGAAGATCCTCACCTACGACATGCGTGCGCCCGCCTTCGGTGCCTCCGCCCGAGAGCTCTACGCGGCCGCCCTCGATCAGGTGGCCTGGGCCGACGACGTCGGATTCGACACGATCGGACTCGGCGAGCATCACTGCTCGGACGATGGATACAATCCGTCGCCGATTCCGCTGGCAGCGGCGATGGGCGCTCGATCGAAGCGCCTGGAGCTGCGCACGTCGGTCATCCTCGCACCGTTCTACGACATGGCTCGACTCGCGGAGGACGCGGCGGTCACCCAACTCGCGACGAACGGTCGGCTCGTTCTGGGCATCGGCGGCGGCTATCGACCGACGGAGTTCGAATCGTACGGGCGGCGGCTCGAGGATCGCTGGAAGACCGTCGGCGACACCGTGCGCTTCCTGCGGCTCGCGTGGACCGGAGAGCCGTTCGAGTGGGACGGGCGCCGCTGTCGCGTCACCCCGAAGCCGGATCCGCCACCTCCGATCCTGCTCGGAGGCGCGACCAAGGCTTCGGCACGTCGCGCGGCGCGAATCGCCGATGGCTGGCTCCCGCCGCTCGACCCGCGACTCTGGGAGCCGTACCGCGACGAGTGTCGGAAGCTCGGCAAGCCCGACCCCGGGCCGTATCCACGCCAGGGACCGATCTTCCTCTGGGTCTCGAAGGAGCCGGAGAAGGCCTGGGACCGGCTACTCCCTCACGTCCTGCACCAGCTCCGATCGTATTCCGCGTGGACAATCGAAGCGTACGGCCGACCCGCCGGACCGTACGCGCAGGACATCACCGCCGAGACCGCGAAGCAGAGCGACGCCTACCGGGTTCTCGGTCCCGACGAGGCGATCGCGTTCGCCCGCACGCTCGCCGAGGACGACGTTCTCTACTTGAGCCCTCTTCTCGCCGGCATCGACCCGTCGTACTCGTGGGAGATGCTCGACCTCTTCGAACGGGAGGTCGCCCCCTTCCTCTCCTCGGACGCGTGACGCGCCCACCGTGGCTAGAACAGTCGAGGGGTGAGCTTGCGGACGCGAACGGCCAGCAGCGGCGGAGCGATCATCGTCGTCAGCAAGACCATGCCGACGACCGCGCCGTAGCTCCCAGAGTCGAGGACCGGAGCACCACCCACGATCGTCGTCGCGCCGACGTTCGCGAAGATCAGGCCGACCTCTCCCCGGGGCATCATGCCGAAGCCGACGGTGAGTCGGTCGACCGCGGGGCCCGCCCCCCAGCCTGCGACGAGCTTGCCGACGAGAGCGACGAGCGTCAGCACGCCACACACGACGACGGCTCGAAAGGAGAGCGTGGAGAGATCGACGCTCAGCCCCGTGTACACGAAGAAGACCGGCGCGAAGAACGCCGTGATCGGCTTCACGAAGTCCTCGATCGGCTGAACCGTCTTCGCGCCGAACGGCCGGACGTGGGCTTCGTCCAGAAGGAGCCCCGCGGCGAACGAGCCGATGATCGCGGCGAGACCGAGGGCCGCACTGAGCCCCGACAGGAGAAGGCAGAAGCCCAGCGCCACCATCGGCAGAACCAACGAGACACGGAGGTTCGCCGCGAGACCGAACAACCGCGGCAGCACCAGGAGCCCGAGGAGAAGGGAGCCCACCAGGAACGCCAGAGCCGAGCCCACCGTGGTCGCCATCGTCGCGAACGTCGGCACCGCCCCACTCGTGGCGAAGGCGACGATCGCGGAGAGCAGGACGAGGCCCAGAATGTCGTCGAGGACCGCGGCCGCGAGGAGCACCTGTGCCTCCGGCCGATGCTCGGCGTTCAGATCCTGGAGCACCCCGACCGTGATGCCCACGCTCGTCGCGACCATGGCCGCCGACACGAAGAGCCGATGCGCGAGCGTCGTCTCCGGCGTCACGACGCCCAGCACGCCGAGTCCGAGGAGGAACGGAACGACGACGCCGATGGCCGCGACCAACGCCGCGCGCGACGAGGCGCGACGCATCTCCGACAGCGTCGATTCGAGCCCCACCTGGAACAGGAGCATGAGAACGCCCAGCTCGGCGAGAAACGCGAGCCCCGGGACCTCGGTGAGGTCGGGAATGCCCTCGATCCCGATCAGACCGAGATTCCCGAGGACGACGCCGGCCACCACCTCCCCCAGCACCGCCGGCAGCTTCAGGCGGGTGGACAGATCGCCCGCGATCATCGCGGCCGAAAGTACGGCCCCCAGCGCGAGCCACGTCGTCGCGGCCTCCGCCCCACCGTTGCTGGCCCACGCCGTCGCGGGCGCCACGAGTCCGATCGCGCCCGCCGCGAGGAGGAGCGCCGGCCTCCGCCGCGGTGCGAGAACGTGGGGGCGTCGTGGGCTCAGCCGTGCCTCCCTCGAGGCGCGAGGTCGACGCGAATCCCGCTGAGAATGTCCATCGTGTGCCCTCCGTCCGCCATCCGCAGCCTGGACCGCTTGTGGCACGGCCTCCGCGGTCGGCACAAGACGGGGCCGGACTCGGACACGGTCTGCGTCGATGCGGGGTCGCTTCCGGACTCGGAGCCTGCGGTGGGGACGTGCATCGTGCCGGCGCAGGCCTTCACGACGACCGCCGAGCCACTCCTCGCCGACGCTACGGTGCCGACCGATCCGGCCGTCCCCGCGGCCGACCGCGTTCGCGGCACTCACGACGGCGCACGAACGAAATAGCTACTTGAAGGGCGCCGCTCGAGCGGCTTAGGCTGAGTTCCGTCAAGCCCCACCCCCCAGAAAGAGGATCCCACGGAATGAAACGACTTGCCCTCTTCGTGCTCGCCAGCCTTCTCTGCGCTGCGCCGGTCGCCGCGGTTGGCCCCGGCGCCCTCTGCACCGGGGACCCCTGCGTCGTGACGGGTACCGTGGCCATCGATGCAGCGGGCACCGGCGACTATGGCACGGCCACGCTCCGCCTCGCGCGCGGCAGCCGTCTCCTCCTGAACGCCGGCATCGGGCCGGTGACCCTGTCGGCGCGCGAGCTGATCATCGAGCCAGGAGCACGGATCCGCGCGCTCGGGCCCGGCGCGACGCTTCAACTTCACACGACCGACGGCGACATCACCATCGGCAGCCCGACCGGGAGGGCACGACTCGACCTGAGGGGCGCCACGCTGGTCGATCTGCTCGCGGACGGCGACGTGTTCCTGAACGCGGTGCTCGACGCGAAGGGAGCAGCCGAAGTACTCATCGACGGCTTCGCGGTCACGGTGCGTGGTCGCATCAAGCTCGACGCCTCGGGGGATGGGATCGCCGGAGATCTCTCGATCTTCGGGGACAGCCTGGACCTCGACGCGCCGATCCACGCGCGCGGAGGGCTCGGTGGCCGCGTCGAGCTCTTTTCCGGGTTCGGTCCCATGGTCGTCGCGAGGTCGATCGTGGCCAACGGTCGCGGCAGAGGCTGCGAGGGTGGAGAGATCGCGATCGCCGCCGACACCTCCCTCGAGCTTCGAGGACGGATCGACATCGCGGGACGCGGACGGGAGTGCTTCGGTGGTATCGCCGACGTTTTCAGCGCGGGCCCTCTCACCGCAACGGGCCGCATCTCGGCGCGCACCTCGGGTGCGGAAAGCTCCGGAGGCACGATCGACATGGCCGGCTGGGGGCCGACGTTGATCCGGGGCGCGACCGCCAGCGGTGGAATCGGTGGCGACATCTTCCTCGACGGGGAGACCCTGGAGCTGCAGGGCCGGATCACCTCCCAATCCAGCGGAGCCGGGCTCTTCAACGAAGACGGCAGCATCGAGCTCTCGGCGGACTGCGGCGTCACGATCCCTGCGGGTGCGCGCGTCGATGCCCGCCGCGCCGCCGATGGGTTCTTCGGCATCAGCATCGACTCGGGAGGCCCCGTCCAGATCGCGGGGCGGGTCACCTCCTCCGCCGACGTGGAGATCCAGCACCCCGTGGGATTGCCTCCGGTGATCACCGGTGTGGTCCAGCCGACGCCGATCCTCGTCGAGCGCACGCCCCACACACCCTGCCCTTAGAACGCGCCTGCTTCGCCCCCCCACTCCCGCAGTCCGTCGAAAGAGCTCTCCCCTCGGGCGCTTCGATTCTTCGCCGCTGGGAGCCTGAAACGGAGTCCCCACCGTTCATCTGGAGGATCGGCGCAGTTCTATCGATGGATGGATCCGAACGAGTCTCGGGGAGACTAGAGGCAGACGATTGCGTACCCGGAGAAGTTGTCGAGGACCGACCCAGCGTTGCCTTCTCGGCGAAGCGAAAACGTCGGGGTCGTACTATTGCCCCAGATGCTCGCGTAGCCGTTGCCGTTGTCCGTGGAGAAATACAGGCCACTCCGCGGCGTGTCGTCATCCGAGTGAAAGAGAGTGCAGGTGATACTCGGTGATCCGTCGATATTGAAATGCAGCGTTGAGTCCTGCCCACTCACGGCCGTCGCGTCCGCCAGAGCGATGTGTCCGCTCGGGTCGACGCAAACGGCGCCATCCGCGCAGGTTCCGAGATCCAGCGTGCGCAGAACACCGCCTGCGTCCACGAGAGTGACCGAGTTGTTGGTGCGGCCGACCATCATCTTCGTGATCGCGAGCCCTCCAGGAGCCTGACAGTCGAGTGCATCGCAGCTTCCGCTGGTATCGATGTCCTCGGTTCCCAGGTCGCAGGCCCCGTTCCCGTCGAGATCCCAACAGGCCAAACCGTCCGCTCCTGGAGCTCCGTCCGCCCCCGGAACTCCGGCGGCCTGGACCTGGCAGGCATCGCCCACCGCGACGATCCCCGTGCCCGTCACCACGAGATAGTGCGCGCTTCCTGGGGACACGCCTGCCAACACCGCGTTCAAGCGAAGAATCTTGGGCAGCTTGGGGCCATTCTTGACCTTCTTGAGTATGACCTTCTCGATGCCACCCACGTCGGCAAGCGCCATCGTCTCCGTGTGGATCAGTGCGGTACAGGCCGCGTCCGAATAGAGATCGAACGTCACGAGCGTATCTGCGGTAGCGGCTTTGATCTGCTTGCCGTCGATCGAGTAGACCACGGGCAAATCGATCGCCGCCGCGAGCGACGGCAGCGAAACGGTGATCGCGGCGAGCAAGGCTGCGGCCTGGGTGCGGGACATGGGGAGAACTCCTTGTGGATCGGAAGTTGGTAGTGGATTCAGGGGCCTCGGCCCTGCCCCCAGGATACTTCCGCCGCAGGTCTCCCGGCAAGAGAGAAGATCGCGGGACGAAGCACTCCGAGCCGGCACGAATGGCCGCGGTGCCGATGGCCAAACGGCCGTCCGCTCTCTGGCAGCTCAACGATTCGTGTTCGTCGGGTCCAATGCCGGAGAGGTCCTCGCATCGCGGACCGTCCGGGACCTCGCCGTGGGCTCCAAGATCGAATTCGAAGATCGCGGAACACACACGCTCACGGGCGTCAGCGATTCGTGGCAGATCTTCGCGGTCGCAGCGGTCTGACGGCTCCCCGGCGGTCCGTTCGTGGTGGGCGCTTTCCTACTTCGCCTTGAAGAGATCAGCCTCCTGCTTGACGATCTCCGTCAGCGTCTTCGCATAGCAGGCCGAAGCATCGTTGCCGTGTACCTGGACCTGAACGCTCCCGGTCGCGAGCAGCGCGGCCGGGATTCCGGTGGGTAGTTCCAGCTGGCCCTTGGCGGCGTTGTTGCCCGCGAGCAGGATCGATTTCGACTTGCCCGCGTCACCGCCCCGGAGGAGCAGGCTCTTCACGCCATCGGAGGCCTGAGCCGAGTCCTTGAACAGGAAGCCCTTGCCGGTGGGCGGATCGTCACCGAGGCTCCTCCAGCACGGCTTGGTGCCGCACAGGTCGCCGGCGCGATCGACGACGAGCTCGGCCACGAGGGCGTCCGCGTCGTCATAGATGCACGTCGCGAACTCGGATCCGATCGCGATCGTCGGGTCGCCGAGGTCGGACGGAATGATGGCCGGTCCCTTCGTGAGCTTGACGACGATCTTCTCCTTGCCGGCCTTCTTCTCGTTGACGACGAGAACGCCCTTCTCGAAGCCGGTCGTACAGCCTGGATCGGGACTCGCGGGGCAGCCCGCGGAGACGGGCTCGATCTTGAAGACGTTGGAGCTATCGGACCCGCTCACGAAAACGCGGCCGGCGCTGTCGGTCGTGACGTACCGCGGAAAGCTCAGCCCATTGATGCCATCGCCGGTGCTGTCGATGATCTGGGTGATCGTGCCACCCGGCGTGATCCGGAACACGTTGTGGCTGGATGCTCCGGCCACGAAGACGCGACCCGCGCTGTCGGTGGCGATACCTGCGGCTTCAGCGAACCCATTGGTTCCATCGCCGGTGCTGTCGATGATCTGCGTGATCGTGCCGTCGGGCGTGATCCGGAACACGTTGTTGCTGAACGCTCCGGCCACGAGGACGTTTCCGGAGCCGTCGGTGGTCACACGCGCCGTACCCTCGAGCGGGTTGGTCCCGTCGCCGGTGCTGTCGATGATCTGCGTAATCGCGCCGCCCGGTGTGATCCGGAACGCGTTGTCACTAGAGCTTCCCGGCACGAAGACGTTCCCGGAGCCATCCGTGGCCACATCGAGAGGCGTGTCGAGCACGTTCAGCCCATCGCCCGTGCTGTCGATGATCTGGATGCGGGTGACCAGGTCGGGAATGATGTCTGGCGTGATCCGGAACGCATTGCTCAGACCGATGCCCGCCACGAAGACGTCCCCCGAGCCGTCGACAGCGACGCCGAACGGGCGGAAGAGCATGTTCAATAGATCACCGCTGCTGTCGATGATTCGGGTGATGGTGCCGCCCGGCGTGATCTGGAACGCGTTGTGGCTCAAGTCTCCCGCCACGAACACATTCCCC
>JAUIFY010000282.1 GCA_030430245.1 bacterium
CACATCAGCGTCGCGGCGGTTGAGCCGCTGGGGAGATCGCCGTCGTCGCTCGCCTTGGAATCATTCGTGCCACGAGGGGAAATGTTGACTCCCTTCTGGGTAGAGGCATATTCTACCTCGCCCGAGGGAAGGGAGGCGACGGTTGGTGATCCCCGCGAGGAAGCAGTGGCCGCGTGCGCTGGACGCGAGAAAGACCCCATGGCTGTCGGGAGCGCTCGTCGTCCTGTCGCTCACTCTCGTCGCGGACGTCGGTCGCGCTCAGGAGGAAGGTGCCGTCGAAGCGCCCGCCGCGTACCAGCGCGGCATCGACGAGCGAGACGGCCCCGTGGGTACGACGGACGAGATCGATGCGGCCCGCGCGCAGGCGGAAGAGGCGAGAGAGGACGGAGGAACCGCGGCAGGCCTGGGCCGCAAGGCCACGGCGCGAGTCGAAGAGATCGTGGTGAGTGCGCGCAAGCGCGAGGAGGCCCTCGAGGACACTCCGGTCGCGGTCACGGCACTCGGCGCCTCGGCGCTCCGGCAGTCGAGCGTTCAGCGCATCGATCAGGTTCGCGAGCTCGTGCCGAACCTGAACGTGGCCACGGAGCGGCAGGGCAACATCGCGCTGTTCAGCATTCGCGGCGTCGGGACGGGCAGCCCGGACATCCAGTTCGATCCGGGCGTGGCACTCTATCTGGACGGGGTCTTCTTTCCGCGGGCGCCCGGCTCGTTGCTGAACGTCGTCGACGTCCAGCAAATCGAGGTCCTGCGCGGGCCCCAGGGGACGCTCTTCGGCAAGAACAGCGTGGGCGGCGCGATCAACGTGACGACCGTGAAGCCTCAGCCCGAGCTGGCCGCGTCCGCGATGATCCGCCCGGGGAACTTGAACGGGTTCGACTCGGAGATCATGCTCAACGTTCCCGTCGTGGACGATCTGCTGCTGAGTCGGGTCGCCTTCTTCTCGACCCGGCGCGACGGATACTTCTACAACACCTTCCGGGACGACTATGCGAGCGACATCAACGAGATGGCGTTCCTGGGCAGCCTTCGCTTCCTCCCGATGGACGACCTGACCTTCGATCTCTCGGGGATGTGGGGGCGCTCGAACTCGAAGGGCCTCGGAGGCCAGTGCAGGGTCGTGCGGGAGGATGGTCCGGTCGCGGGGCTGACGCCGGGGCTCTTCCCCGCGTGTCGTGCGACGACCTTCTTCTCCTGGTCCTCCGAGCTGGCATCGATCTCCGACATCGAGAGCGCGGGAACCTGGGGCGTCTTGAACTACGACGTGGGCGACGCCTGGGTGTTCGAAGACCTCGCGGTGAAGGCCCTGGGGTCGTGGCAACATCAGACGACGAGGCTGCGGTTCGACGTCGACGGCACGTCGGTGTGGGCCGCGAATCTGTCGACGGCGGGGGGCGGCTTCCTGGATGGGGCGCCCGGTCCCGCGCAGCAGACGCAAGGCGAGCTGCAGGTGAACGGCGGTGCTCTGGACGGAAGGTTGGTCTTCGTCGCCGGGTTGTTCGCGCAGTGGGAGACGGCGGAGGACAACCGCACGACGGCGGTCGGCCCACCGCTGCAATCGGCCTCGACGTCCGCCACTAGTAGCGTCAAGAATTGGACGTGGGCGCCCTACCTTCAGGCCACGGCCGAGATCTTCGAGTGGCTGAGCGTCACGGGCGGCATCCGGTATACGCAGGACCACAAGCAGCTGAGCTTGAAGCAGGCGCGTCCGTTCGAGGAAGGGAGTCCGATCTACGACGGGGCGCCCATCTTCCCGGCGGATCCCCCGCCGGACTCCGTCACCAACTCGAAGCTGTTCGAGAAGTGGACGCCCATGGCGAGCATCGCGTCGACCGTGCCCGTCGACCTGCTGCCGGATTGGGCGGACCACTTCATGGGCTACTTCACCTACTCGGCGGGTTTCAAAGGTGGAGGATTCAACGCCTTGCCCGGTGCGCAGGGAAGCGGGGACGACGCGACTCTGGCCGCGGCGTTCGATCCCGAGACGCTCGACAGCTACGAGCTTGGCTTCAAGACCATCCTTCTCGACAACCGCCTCGTCTTCAACGCGGCGTTCTTCTGGGCGATCTACGACGACATCCAGAAGATCTCCGTGACCACGGAGGGAACCGGCGAGAACATCGCGGTGCAGCGGATCACGGAGAACGCGGCGAAGGCCACGACCAAGGGGTTCGAGCTCGAGGCCGTGACGTTTCCGGTCGAGGGGCTTCAGATCACCGGCAACATCGGCGTGACGGACGCCCGGTACGACAGCTTCCCGAACGCGATCAGCGACTACGACGACGCGCTCATCGATCGCGCCGGGCAGACGTTCAACAATGTCCCCGAGTTTACGAGCTTCCTCGCGATCCAGTACTCCATGCCGATCGAAGGAGATGCGCAGATTCTGGATGGATGGGTCACGCCTCGCGTGGAGTGGTACTACCAGAGCCGGGTCCACCTGAACGGCCCCGAGATCCGGGAGTCGGTGCAGTCGGGCTACAACCTGCTCAACGCGCGGCTCTCCTACGACTTCTGGGACGATCGGGCTCAGGTCGCTCTGTGGGGCAAGAACCTCACCGACGAGGAGTACATCCTGTTCTCCACGCCGACCGTTTCGACGTTCGGCACCGTCGTGAACTACTCGGGTCTCCCCCGCACCTGGGGCGGTGAGATCTCGTATCGGTTCGGGGCGGGCTGAGTCGTCATGGCGTCGCAGCGAGAGCCGTACTTCGATCCCTACGACGTCGAGCTCAACGCGGATCCGTACCCCGCGTTCCGTCGACTTCGCGAGGAAGCGCCGCTCTACTACAACGAGGCACACGACTTCTTCGCGCTGAGCCGGTTCGACGACGTCCAGCGGGGGCTCGTCGACCACGAGACGTACATCTCGGGCCGCGGCGCGATCATCGAGTTCATCAAGGCCGACCTTCCCGTGCCGCCCGGCGTGGTCATCTTCGAGGATCCGCCGCTGCACACCGTCCATCGCGGGCTTCTCTCCCGCGTCTTCACGCCCCGGAAGATGAACGCGCTCGAGGGGCAGATCCGCGACTTCTGCGCGCGCAGCCTCGATCCGTTGGAGGGGTCGAAGGGCTTCGACTTCATCGCGGATCTCGGAGCGCAGATGCCGATGCGCGTGATCGGAATGCTTCTCGGCACCCCCGAATCGGACCAGGAGGCCGTGCGCGACCGGGCGGACGCGAGCCTCCGGACGAAGCCGGGCGAGCCGATGGAGTACTCGGACAAGGGTCTGCCCACCGGAGAGGAGTTCGCCGACTACATCGAATGGCGCGCGGAGCACCCGTCGGACGACCTCATGACGGAGCTCCTGAACGCCGAGTTCGAAGACGAGACCGGAACGGTTCGCCGACTGCGTCGGGAGGAGATCCTGACCTACCTGAACGTCGTCGCCGGCGCCGGGAACGAGACGACGACCCGCCTGATCGGTTGGGCGGGCAAGGTGCTGGCCGACCACCCCGACCAACGCGCCGAGCTCGTCGAGGACGCCTCTCTGATCCCCGGAGCGATCGAGGAGCTTCTGCGCTTCGAGCCGCCTGCGCCGCACGTCGCCCGGTACGTGGCCCGAGACGTCGAGCACCACGGGCGACGCGTTCCGGAGGGGAGCGCGATGATGCTCCTCATCGGATCGGGCAACCGTGACGACCGACGCTTTCCGGACGGCGATCGGTTCGACATCCACCGCGAGGTCGCGCAGCACCTCTCCTTCGGGTACGGCATCCACTTCTGCCTCGGCGCGTCGTTGGCCCGCGTCGAGGCGCGCGTCGCTCTCGAGGAGGTGCTGAAGCGCTTCCCCGAATGGGAGGTCGACCGCGATCGGGCGAAGCTGTCGCCGACCTCCACCGTGCGAGGCTGGGAGACGCTTCCGGTCGTCCTGCCGTGATCGCGAACCGCGGTCAGCGCTTGTAGATCGTTCCGTCCTTCATGACGAACGGAACCCGCTGCGTGACGGTGATGTCGGCGAGCGGATCGCCAGCGACGCCGATCACGTCGGCGAGCTTGCCGGGGGTGATGCGGCCCAGGTCCGGGGCGTCGATCAGCTCCGCGCCCACGATGGTCGCCGCGCGGATGGCCTGCAGCGGCGTCATGCCGCGCTGGACCAGCACGGCCAGCTCCTCGGCGTTGCGCCCGTGCCAGATGGCCGGCGCGTCGCTGCCTGCGGCGATCTTCACGCCCGCCTCGATCGCCCGCGAGAGCGACTCCTTGGCTTGCGGGAACACCTCGGCCGCCTTCGCCTGGAGCGCGGGCGGGTGCCGCGAGACGTCCCAGTTCTCGGTCAGTGCGTTGGTGCTCACCAGGAAGGTGCCGCTGTCGACGAGCATCTGGATCGTCTCGTCTCCGATCATGAAGCCGTGCTCGATGCAGTCGATGCCCGCTTCGAGCGCGGCGCGGACCGCGGTGTCGCCGTGACAGTGCGTGGCCACCTTGAGGCCCCGCCGATGCGCCTCGTCGGCGATGACCTTCAGCTCCTCGGTCGAGTACTGCTGGGCGCCGGGAGGGCCCGTCGCCGTCATGACACCACCGGACGCGCAGCACTTGATGAGCTTCGCGCCGTGCTTGATCTGGTAGCGAACCGCGTGACGGATCTGGTCGACGCCGTCCGCGATCCCCTCCTCGACGGACAGGGGCATCATGTGTGGCGCGAGGCCGGCCTGTGCGCTCGGATCCAGGTGTCCGCCCGTCGGGCAGATCGCGTGCCCGGCGGGGACCACGCGCGGTCCGTCGACCCAGCCCGCCTCGATGGCTTCGGACAGTGCCACGTCGAGAAGGTAGCCGCCGCTCTTCACGAAGAGTCCGAGGTTGCGAACGGTCGTGAAGCCCGCGCGCAGGGTGCGCCGCGCGTTGGCCGCCGCGCGCAGCGTCATCTTCGCAGGGTCGAGCCGCACCGGGTCCGAGAGTCCGGCACCCGGTCCGCCGAGCACGAGGTCGACCTCCATGTCCATGAGCCCCGGGAGGAGCGTGAGCTCGGGGAGATCGATCACCTCGTGCGCGCCGGCCGCGGTCGCCGCGCCGGCGCCGACGGCGGAGATGCGATTGCCTTCCACGAGAACGTGCCCGGGCTGGAGGATCTCGCCCGCATCGACGTCGAGGACGCCGCGGGCTCGAAGAAGGGTCGTGGTCGGCTCAGCCATGGGATCCTCGCTCGCAATCCAGCGCCGGTGACGATCGGCCGGGTCGGCGGCGCGGCCGACCGGTCCGCGGAGATCGATCTTGGAACTAAAGTTTCCGCTTGGGTAAAGTCCTATTCTCGCACTCGCCGTGGCGCAAGCCCGACGGCCGCCCCCCAGGGAGACCATGAGACATGAACCTGGCCTTCACCGAAGAGCAGGAGCTGCTGCGCGACACCTTCGCCGACTTGTTTGGCGCCGAGTCGAGCTCGGAGAGAGTGCGCCGGGCGGAGGAGTCGGGATTCGACGCGGCGCTGTGGACGCGGCTCGCCGAGACGGGCGCGTTCGGCATTCGCGTGCCCGTCGGGTCGGGAGGTACCGGGCTCGGCCTGGTCGAAGCGACGATCTTGCTCTACGAGGCCGGACGGAGGCTCGCGACCGGTCCGCTCGCGGAGGCCATCGTCGGCTGTCGGCTCCTGGCGGAGCTCGGCGATTCAGACCGACTCGCGGCGGCCATCGCCGGCGACGCGCTCGTTTCCTTCGCGCCGCTTCCGATCGTCGACGGTGATCTGCTCGTGGCGGGTGGGACCAAGGCGCACGTGCTCATCGCGCGCGCGGACGACGCGGTCGTTCTCCTCGAGCGGCCCGCCGGCGCGTCCGCCGTGGGGAACCTCGGTGCGCCGGGTCTCGCGCGGTGGCCGGTGGACGGGGCGCGTAGGATGGAAACGCTCGCACGGGGCGACGCTGCGGCCCGGACCTACGCGGCCGCGGTCGAGGAGTGGAAGCTCCTCACGGCGTCGTACACGGCGGGGATGGCCCGGGAGGCTCTGCGCATCGCCGCCGGGTATGCGAGCGAGCGTGTGCAGTTCGATCGTCTCATCGGCACCTTCCAGGCGATCGCGCATCCGCTCGCGGATGCGGCGACCGAAGTCGATGCGTCGTGGCTGATGGTGCAGGAGGCGCTGTGGGCGATCGATCGACGGCGTCCCGAGGCGGGAGCGCTCGTGTCGATGGCGTTCGCCTGGGCTACGATCGCGGGGACGCGCGCGGCGCGCCGTGGCCTGCACACCCACGGCGGGTACGGCCTCTCGCTGGAGTACGACCCGCAGCTGTACTATCGCCGCGTGAAGGCGGTGCCGCTCTTGGCCGGGGATCCGAACGACTTCCTCCTCGAAGCAGCCGACCGTTTGTGGAGCGGCGCGGCCGTCGCGTTGCCCGACGTCGGTCTCGTGCCGCTCGAGTTCGAACTCGGACCGGAGGCGGACGCGTTCCGGCTGCGCGTTCGACGCTTCTTCGAGGAGAACCTCACCGACGAGCTCCGCGAGCACGCCCACTTCTCGTGGGACGGCCACCACGCGGGCTTCACCCGGAAGCTCGCCGCCGCCGGCCTCGCGTTCCCGTCGTGGCCGCGCGAGTACGGCGGAGAAGAGCGTGGAGTCTACGATCAGCACGCGCTCGAAGAGGAGTTCCATCGCGCGGGATGGACGTCCCATGCGCTCGGGACGACGCGCATGGTCGGCGCCATCCTCATGCGCTTCGGGAGCGACGAGCTGAAGCGGGAGGTGCTGCCGCGCATGGTCGCCGGCGACGCGGTCACGTCTCTCGGCTACACCGAGCCGGGCTCGGGCTCGGACGTCGCCGCCGCGCAGACCCGCGCGGTGCGCGCGGGCGAGGACTGGATCATCAACGGGCAGAAGATGTTCACCAGCGGCGCGAACCTCGCGCAGTACGTCTTTCTGCTCACGCGCACGGACCCGGAGGCGAAGAAGCACCGTGGCCTCACCATGTTCCTGGTCCCCTTCGACACGCCGGGAATCGAGATCCAGGCGGTGCACACGATCAGCGACGAGCGGACGAACATCACGTACTACTCGGACGTGCGCGTGCCGGATCGCTACCGGGTCGGCGACGTCGACGACGGCTGGGGCGTGCTGTCCTCGGCGCTCGAGCTGGAGCACGGGGGCATCTACCCGAAGCACCAGCGCGACCTTCTCGACGCGGCGATCGCATGGGCGCGAGCGGCCACGCGCGGCGGTCGACCGGCGATCGAGGACCCTCGGGTCAAGGAGCGCCTCGGTCGCGCGGCGATGCACTTCGAGGCGGCGCGTGTCCTCTCGCGTCGGTCGCTGTGGGTGTCGGCCGAAGGGCGCCCCCCGCGAGGCGAAGGGCCGATGTCGAAGCTGTTCCAGACCGAGATCCTCGTGCAGGATGCGCAGGATCTCCTCGACCTGGCGGCGCCGGAGTCTCTCTTGCGCGAGGGCGAGTCGGGGGCCGCCGCGGACGGCGCCCTGGAGTTCGCCTACCGGCTCGCGCCCGCTCCCACGATCTACGCGGGGACGAGCGAAATCATGCGCAGCATCGTCGCGCAGGCCGCGCTCGGGCTCCCCCGCAGCCGGAGCTGATCGATCGCCGGCGCGCTCCGTCGTCAGCGCGCGGCGGGCTCGTTCGCGGCGTCGAGGGCGGCGAGGACCCGCGGGGGCGACATGGGAAGCTCGGCGAGGCGCACGCCCACGGCGCGGTGAATCGCGCTCGCGATCGCGCCGGGCGGGGGCACGATCGGGACTTCTCCCACCCCACGCACGCCGAGGGGGTGCGCCGGGTTCGGGACCTCGAGGATGACGGTGTCGATCATGGGGAGGTCGTTCGCGACGGGCATGCGGTAGTCGAGGAAGCCGGGATTCAGCAGGTGCCCCTCGTCGTCGTACACGTACTCCTCGCTGAGGGCCCACCCGATGCCCTGTGCCGCGCCGCCTTGCATCTGGCCTTCCACGTACGCGGGATGGATCGCCCGGCCGGCGTCCTGGAGGACGGTCGCGCGAACGACGTCCACCTTTCCCGTCTCCACGTCGACGTCCACGTCGACGATCATCGCCGCGACCGACCCGCCGACGACTTTGTTCGCGCTCAGGGTAGCGCGGCCGACGATCGGACCGCCGGTGCGCCCGGCTTTGGCCGCGATCTCGCGAAAGGTCTTTCGCTCTCCGTCGGGGCCGACCACCGCGTCGCCGTCGAGGCGCACCTCCTCGGTCGGGACCCGCCAGCCACGCGCCGCGTGCTCGAGGAGCTGTCGCTTCACGTCGCGGCTCGCCTCGTAGACGGCGAGGCCGGTTGCGAGTGTCACGCGACTGCCGCCGGTGCCGTCCGTGTAGCCGATCGAGTCGGTGTCGGCGACGTTCGGTCGCACCTGATCGATCTCGAGACCGAGCTCTTCGGCCGCGACCATCGCGCAGGCCGTCCTCGTGCCGCCGATGTCGGGCGAGCCCGTGACGACGTTCGCGGTGCCGTCGGGATTCAGGCTCACCGTCGCGCTCGATTGCATG
>JAUIFY010000283.1 GCA_030430245.1 bacterium
GTCCTCCAGCTCGCGCGCGGCCTCCTGAGATTGAGCCGAGGGCACCATGTCCAGAAACGCCCAGATTCCGATCTTGCCGAGGTTCATGATCTCGCTCTCCTCATTCCCGTGTGCTCGGGAGGCTCCGGCCCCACGCGGCGCACGCCCACCGAGCCGACGAGGCCGCGCCACCGCTCGGGGACTTCTGCTCCGCCGGCGACCTCCGGACCTATGGGAGGTCCCCTTCCGTCGAAATCACGTACTTCTTCACCTGCATCGAGCGCACGGCCACCGATCCCAGCGCCGCCCCGAACTCGGCCATGTGCGACGTCCCGAAGTGGACGGTGAGGTCGTCCTGCGTCCGCCACTTCTCGAAGATGAAGTAGGTCCCCTGCCGCGAGCGATCGGCGTACGCCTGGTAGTCCAGGCAGCCAGCCTCCGCGAGGCTCGCCTCCCTCATCCGGTCGAACGCCGCCTCGAGCGCCACGCGACCGGCGGGGTCGATTTCGATGGTTCCTGCCACGATCAGCACGGTGCCTCCCCCTTTCGGCCGCCTCGCTTCACCGGGGCCGACTCAAAGCGATATCGGTTCCGCGGCACCGCGCAACCTCCCAAGCGCATGCCGGGAAGGCTGCGCACGACGGACTCCGAATCCGCGATTTCTCGATTCCCCGGCTCCAGTTCCCGGGCCCGACGGCCGATCCAGACTTCGAGGAGCGACTGTGGCGCGCGTACTGGTCATCGACGACTCTCCCACGGTGCGGGAGATGATGCGGACGGCTCTCGAGCCCGCGGGCCACGAAGTTCTCCAGGCGGCCGACGGTCGCATCGGCGTCGAGGTCCAACGGGTCCTCTCGTGCGACGTCGTGATCACCGACCTGATCATGCCGGAGAAGGAAGGGTTCGAGACCATCCTCGAGCTTCGCCGGGAGTGGCCCCAGCTCGAGATCATCGCGGTCTCGGGCGGCAGCGCCGTTCTCAACAAGGCGGATCTGCTGCGCGCGGCGCGTTCGTTCGGTGCGGGCCAGACGATCAGCAAGCCCTTCACGGCGCGCCAGCTGGTCGAGAGCGTCGCGCAGGCCATCTCGACTCGACCGTCGTCCTGATCCGCACCGGTTTCGGTTGAAGCGCCTCGAAGCGCGTGCTCCAACCGGATCTCGGATGAGGCGGATGCGTACGACGCGGGCGACGGCCCGGGCCCGGCACGGAGCGCGAGCCGTCGCGCTGGTCGCCCTCCTCGGGACGTGGGCGTGCAGCGCGCCGGCCACGCCGCCGCCCGTGCCGGCCTCTCCGACGACCACCGGCCCCGCCGGCTCACGGGTCCGACTGTCCGACGGAACCGAGCTCCGGCACCTCGCCGAGACGAAGGCGGCGATCCTCGCGTTCCACGAGAGTGGCGAGTGGGACCGACAGGTCGACGAGATCGCGCGCCAGGCGCGCGACCGGCTCGACGCCGAGCTCCCGGGGGTGGCGCGCCCGGCAATCGTTCTCGACGTCGACGACACGGCTCTGTCGACGTTCGCGATTCAACAACGCCTCGGCTTCGGGTGGGTCCCCGATGGTTGGGACGAGTGGGCACGCACGGCCATCGCGCCGCCGCATCGCGGGGTCCTCGAGCTGTACCGACACGCGCTCGGGAAGGGTGTCGCCGTCTTCTTCGTGACGGGCCGCCGCGAGCACCTTCGCGCCGCGACCGAACGACAGCTGCGGGCGGCGGGCTACGAGCAGTGGGTTCGACTCTCGATGAAGCCGGACGACTACGACGAGCCCTCGGCCGTTCCCTTCAAGGTGGCGCGACGGCGCGCGATCGAAGACGAGGGATTCGAGATCCTCTTGAACGTCGGCGACCAATGGAGCGACCTCGAAGGGGGCCACGCACGCGCGAGCTTCAAGCTGCCCAATCCCGTGTACTGGCGCCCCTGAATCACGAGCGGTCCACCGAGGGCGGCGCGAGCGGCGCCCGTCGGGTATGGACCACGCATGGCGCTCATCGTCGAGACGGCGGCAGGAAGGATCGAAGGGGTCGATCACGGCCCGCACAAGGCGTTCCGCGGGATTCCCTACGCGGAGCCCCCGGTCGGTGATCTGCGGTTCGCCGCTCCGCGACCTGCGCGAAGCTGGACCGGCGTCCGTCCGTGCCTCGAGAACGCCCCTCCTTGCCCGCAACCACCGAGCCCGCTCCCCGGAATGGCCCCGGGCGAACCGTCGGAGGATTGCCTCGCCCTGAACGTCTTCACGCCCGCCTGCGATGGCGGCGACCGGCCGGTGCTCTTCTGGATCCACGGCGGGGCCTTCCGCACCGGATCGAACGCCCAGGCCCTCTACGAAGGCCGCGCGATCGTCGAGCGGGGCGACGTCGTGCTCGTCACCATCAACTATCGCCTGGGACCGCTCGGCTACCTGCATCTCGACGACACCCCGCGCAACCTCGGCCAGCGCGACCAGATCCTCGCCCTCGAATGGGTGCGCGACAACATCGCTCGGTTCGGCGGAGACCCCGACAACGTCACGGTGTTCGGAGAGTCCGCCGGCGGGATGGCGGCGACCACGCTGCTGGCGATGCCGGCCGCACGCGGACTCTTCCGGCGGGCGATCGCCCAGAGCGGAGCCGCCCAGGGCGTCCTGAACCCCGAGGACGCGACCCGGGTCCGTTTCGAGATGCTCCGCGCTCTGGATCTGGAGGGCGCCGGGGTCGACCGCCTCCGGCGCGTCCCGGTCGAGTCCTTGATCGACGCGTCCGTCAAGGCGCACGAGAAACTCGCGGCCCGGGTCTTTCTTCCGTTCGGACCGGCCTTGGACGACGACACGCTTCCCGTACCGCCGCTCGACGCGGTACGAGACGGAGCCGCACGGGACATCGACCTCATCACGGGCACGACACGCGACGAATGGCGTCTGTTCACGTTCGGCCTCCGAAGCCATCGTTCGCTCGACGCCGAAGCCCTTCGCAAGAGAATCGCCGCGCGACTCGAACGTCTCGGCACCGGCGATCCCGCATCCGCCACGGATCGCCTCCTCGAGGTCTACCGCACGGGCCGGCAAGCCTGGGAAACGTTCGACGCGATCGAGACCGACCGCCACTTCCGGCGGCCGGCGAACCTGCTGGCCGAAGCGCAGGCGGCGCACCAGAGCGACACCTACTCCTACCTCTTCAGCTGGCCCTCTCCCGCGGCCCGAGGGACACTCGGTGCCTGTCACTCGATCGAGCTGCCGTTCGTGTTCGGAACTCTCGACGCGCCGACCATGGATCGGTTTGCGGGGCGTGGCCCCGAAGCGGACGCGCTGAGCCGGCTCGTGATGGACGCCTGGATCGCCTTCGCCCGCAGCGGCAACCCGTCGCACGCGGGCATCGGCGCCTGGGAACCCTACGACGTCGGCCGACGCCCGACGCTGATCTTCGATCGAGAGAGCCGTCTCGAGAGCGACCCGCACGCGGACGAACGTCGCGTCTGGGACGAGGTGCTCTGAGAGCGTCGGAGAGTCGCACCGCCACCCGGTGCCACTCTCATGCGGGACGACACGCCTCGCACGGGCGGTAGCCGGCCGCCCGCGCTTCGCCGATCGACGCGAACACCACACGCTCGGCTTCGGCCACGCCGGCCGAAGCCGGACACCCCAGCCGACAGACCCGCCGGCTCGACTCGCGGCCGACGAGATCGGGAATCTCGCTCTCCAGACGCAGCAGGTACCGCTTCAGGGCGACCCCGCCGGCGTAGCCGCCGAGGGAGCCGTCGGTGCGCACGACCCGGTGGCACGGCACGATCAACGGCACCGGATTCGTGCGCAGGGCCGAGCCTGCGGCACGCACCGCGTCGCGATTCCCAGCACCGGCGGCGACCCATCGGTACGAGCGCACCTCGCCGAGAGGAATCCGGGCCGTCGCATCCAGGACCGCGCGCTGAAAGGGCCGCATCCCGGCGAAGTCGATGGCGACCGAGAAGTACGAGCGCTCGCCGTCGAAGAACTGCGCCAGCTCCTCGCGCGCCTGGTCGACGTGCCGCCGTGCGGGGGCGGACGCCGCCCGCGTCCGCCCCGTGCCGAAGCGAACGAGCGCGATGCCGTCGTCGGTGGCGGCGACGTCGAGCCTCGGAAGGGGGCCCGGGTCCTTCACGGCCTCGCGAACGAAGTCCACGACGCGAGCCGACAGCCCCCTCGGGGCCTCCGGGGGCGCGTCGAACGCGGATCGCAGATCATCGTCGTGCCGCGCTGGTGCCATCATCGTTCGCCTCCCTCGAGCTCCGCGCGAAGGATCTTCTTCGCCCGTCCGAGCTGTGTCTTGATCGTGTTGACGGTGACGCCTCGGGCCCGGGCGATGTCGCGATACGAGAGATCCTCGGAGAACCGCAGCACGACGACGGTCCGCATCTCGGCCGGGAGTCGCACGAGCGCACGCCGGAGATCCATCCTCGCCGAGCGCGATGGGGCTTCGCCCGCGATCGCCTCGATCTCCCGATCGTCGCAGCCCACCGGTTGCCGCCGCCGCTTCCTCCACACGTCGATGCATACGTTCGTCAACACACGGTAGAGCCACGTGCTCCCGGCCCACTCGGCCCGGTACTCGCTCGCCTTCCGGAACACCCGCAGATACGCCAGCTGAACGGCGTCTTCCGCGTCGCGATCGTCTCCGAGGATTCGATGGGCGACGCGAAAGAAGCGCGCCTCGTGGCGACGCACCAGCTCCGCGAACGCAGGCTCGTCTCCGCGCGCCACGCGCCGCAGGAGGGTCGCGTCACTCGCAGGCCGGTCGGGCGGACGGCCCATCAGGTCCCCTGCCCGATCCTTCGACCGACGACGCGAAGCGCCGCCGCCGGGCCACGTCTACGGAGTCGGCGCACCATCCCGCGCAGAGCCAGACCCGAGACGAGGACCGCGAAGCCCACACGCGAGGCCAGACCGACGTGCGCGGAGAGCTCCCACGAGAACCCCCAGTCGGTCGGCAGACTTCCCGGAATCACCATCAGCTCGTACATGTCTCACCCTCCAGGCTCGTGCGGCAACTCGGCCGCCCTCACCTGGGGTCTACGCCGCGATCTCTCCGAACGGGTGACAGGCGGCGTGCGGAAACGGTATCGGAGCCACGACGATGTTGGACTCTTCTCGGCTGGCTCCCCCAGCGCTCATCCCGACGGCCACGGGCCTTCTCTGGCTCATGGGCGGCACGGCGTTCGGAAGCCTCGGCTTCCTGGTGTCCCTGCTTCCGGGAGTGCTTCTCCTCGCCACCGGGACGTCGACCCTCCTCTACCCCGGAGACCTCCGCATTCCACACTTCATGGCGCTCGGCGCGGCGGTCGGATCCGGCGCGGCTCTCCTCCTCGCGCCGTGGCTCGGTTTCGCGAGCGGCGCGGCGCTCTTCGCGCTCTCGGCCCTGTCCTTTCTGTGCGCCGGCCGAATCGCGGTGCGGCTCGAAGGACCCACCCGAGACGTGCCGCCGCCCTCTCCCTCCTGGCGCCTCGACGGTGAGGTCGCGTTCGACGAGGTCATCCTCGCGAGCATGGCCCTCCGGACCCCGAGAGCGAGCGAGGCCCTCCACCGACGCGTCCTCCAGGAGATCGCGGACGCACGCGCGCTGTACGCGGAGCGCGGTTGGCTCGACGACCCGAGGGCGTTCCATCGTCCCCCCCCGCCCCCCGTGGCAGTCGAGATGCCGCGCGCGACGGTCGGCACCCTTTCCTACGAGCATCTCCAGTTCGACAGCGAGTACGAGCCGTGGCCCGAGGAACCGGGCGGCGCGAGGTGGCTCGCACGCGCGGAGAACCGGCGCACGCACGTCTGGATTCTCCGCCACGGTGCCCCGCGCCCCTGGCTCGTCTGCCTCCACGGGTACGAGATGGGGCGTCCCCGGATGGAGTTCGAGGCGTTCCGCGCCCGTCGCCTGCACGACGTCCTCGGGTTGAACGTGGCGTTCCCCACCCTCCCCCTTCACGGGCATCGACGCACCGGGCGCCAGAGCGGCGCCGGATACCTGGGCCCCGACTTCCTGGACTCCGTGCACGCGGAGGCCCAAGCGATGTGGGACGTCCGAAGACTGATCGAATGGATCCGCGCTCGGACCGACCAGCCGATCGGCGTCTACGGCCTCTCGCTGGGCGGCTACAACGCCGCGCTCCTCGCCTCTCTCGAGCCGCTCGACGCCGCGATCGCCGGCATCCCCGCGGTCGACTTCCTACGGCTCACCCACCGGCACGCCGCGCCACTCGAGACCCGGGCGGCCCAAGCCCGCGGACTCGACCTCGAGCACGTGCGCGAGCTGCTGCGGGTCGTGTCGCCACTCGCGATCGAGCCACTCGTGCCACACCCACGGCGGGCGATCTTCGCCGGCACGGCCGACCGCATCGTCCCGCCCGACCACGCACGCGACCTGTGGAAGCACTGGGACGAGCCACGCATCGTCTGGTACCCCGGCGGCCACGTGAGCTTCCGTCGTCACGCTGTCGTCCAGCGCCTGATCGACGACACGCTTCGCGTCGCGGGGATGCTCCCCGCGCCCCGGTCGCTCGCGACGATCGCCGAGCGCTCAGCCGGCGACGGGGGCCGGACTCAACGACTTCGGTAGACGCGCCAGCTCGTGCGTCCAGCTGCGCCACGCCTCGCGGAATTCCTTCCGGGCCGAGCGGAGATCGGCCCGCAGGTGGAGGAGACGCTCCTTCGAGACGTCGGCGGCGTTCGCGCGCGCGCGCGCGAACTCGCGCTCGAGGGCGCCCAGCCGGGACACGGCGTTCTCCACGACCGCCGAGATCTCGGCGAGCCGCGCCTGCACCGACTCGGCTGCCTCCTGCGAGCAATCGCGCAGCCGCTCGCGGAGGCGAAGCTCGTCGGAACGCATCCGCGCGAGGATGATGCGCTCCCGCGGAACGCGGCGCAGATTCGATGCGAGCCCCAGCTTTTCGAGCGAGCGGATCAACCACTTCGTCGGATCCCAGTGATAGCGCCGCACGCCGTTGCGGTAGTCGCTCGCGAAGCGATGGTGGAAGTTGTGGTACCCCTCGCCGAAGGTCAGGACCGCCGTCACCACGCTGTCTCGCGCCGAGAAGGCCGGCTCGTACGGCCGACGTCCGAGCGTGTGCGCCAGTGAGTTCACGAGGAAGGTGATGTGGTGGCCGACGACGACGCGCACCAGGCCGCCCCACAGGAGGAATCCCCAAGGATCACCGACCGCGAGGCCGACGAGAAGCGGGAAGCCGAAGCACATGCCCGCCGCGACGATCGTGTAGTAGCGGTCCTGCGCGGCGACCATCCAATCGGCTTCGAGATCGGGCGGGGCAGCCCGACGGTCGCGGATGTGGTCCGTCACGAGCAGCCAACCGATGTGCGCCCACAAGAAGCCGCGGCGCACGTTGTAGGGATCTCCGTCTCGATCGATGTTCTGATGATGCGCACGGTGATCCGTCGCCCACGCGAGCGCCGAGTCCTGAAACGCGGCGGCGCCGAAGAGGAGGTACGCCGCGCGGACCAAGGGACGCGCCTCGTACGCGCGGTGCGCGAAGAGGCGGTGATACCCGGCCGTGATGCTCATGGCCGTCACGACGAGGTAGACGAAGAAGAAGGCGAGCTGCGCGAGCGTGACGCCATGCTCGTACACGCGGAGGCCACCCCACACCGAAGCCGCAACGGGCGTGGAGATCAGGAACACCGCGGTCACCCAGTTGATCCTCTTCATCATCGCTTCCCTTCTGTCGGTGCGGGCGGTTCCCGGACAGGCCCGGTGGTAGCAAATCGCCCGAGGCCAGCAAAGATCGCAGGAGCTCAGGACGACGGCTCGAGATACCCCAGCGCCTCCAGCTCCCGGCGGACCTTCTCCTTCATAGGCCGCGCGGCCGGGCCATCGGCCGCGCCCTCGGACCGAAGCCGCTCCGCCGCGTCCGCGCGGCGCGCCGAGAGCTCCGCCGCGAGCCGGGCGGCAACGTCCGGCTGCTCGGCCGAAACGTCCTTCTGCGCGCCGGGGTCGGCCTGGAGGTCGTATAGGACGACCTCCTTCGTGCGGCGATCCTCCAGCAGCTGATAGCGGTCCGTGATCAGGGTCTGCTGCCCCGGCATCGTGCCTTTCTCGGCGTAGGCGCCGCGGGCGGGACGGTGCCCCGCCGTCCAGTACGGGGAGAGGCTTCGCCCGACCGCATCCCGGAGAGGCGGCACCCCCAGGATCTCGAGGACCGTCGGCACGACGTCCATGAGCTCGACCGTGTCCTCGATCACCCGGGGACGAAGCCCGCCACCGTGGAACAGCAGGGGAACCCGGAGGTTCGGATCGAGGTGGAGCTGCTGGTGCCCCAGGCGACCGTGCTCGAGGAACTCCTCGCCGTGGTCGGAGGTGACCACGATCAGCGAGTCCTGGAGGAGACCGCGCTCGGCCAGCCAGTCGAGGAACGCCCCGACCCGCTCGTCGGTGTAGAGAATCCCCGCGTCGTACCGAGCGACGACCT
>JAUIFY010000009.1 GCA_030430245.1 bacterium
AGATCAGCTCGGGATCGATCTCCTTCAGCAGGGCATCGATCTGACCGACGAGCCTCCGGTTGTACTCGAACTCGTCGGACTCGATCTCGAGGAAGCGCAGCTCGCCGCCGAGGATCTCGGCGCCCCTTCGCGCCTCTTCCTTGCGGCGCTCCTGCTGCGACGGCACCGTGCCGACGATCATGATCAGCTCGTCGCCGGCGTCGACGTGCTTGGCAATGGTTCCGCCCATGCCGATCTCGAGATCGTCGGGATGCGCTCCGAAGACGAGCACCTTCATTCGGGTTTCCTCACTTGGGTTCTTGGTCCAGGACCACTTCGTCGTAGTAGCGAAGCACCGTGATTTCGCGGAACGGCTCGATCGTGACCTCACGCCCCTGAGCCAGCTCGAGCAAGAGCCATGCGATGTTCACGCCGGCGAGCGTCGCGAAGATCGTGGCCCCGCCCATCCGCGGGTTGACCTCGACGAAACGAAGCCGCCCCTCCGCGTCGCGCTTCATCTGCATGCAGGACGGCCCGCGAAGGCCGAGGAATGCGGCGAGATCGAGACAGGCCTGCTCCATCTCCGCGTCGTGCACCGTGCGTCCCTTGACGCAAATGCCCTCCTTCACCGCGATGCGCTCTCGCGGCACCGCCACGAGCGGCCTCCCGTCGAGATCAGACAGGCAGTCGATCGAGTACTCCTCGCCGGGCAGGTAGTCCGAGATGATCAGGTCGTCGCGCTGCGAGACCTCGTGTGCCAGCTCGGCCGCGTTCTCGCACTTGGCGATGCCCCGCGCCCCCTTGCCGCGCACGGGCTTCACGAAGCATGGGAACTCGGTACGGCTCTCGGGATCCAGCGTGGTGTGGGGCAATGGAAAGCGGTCGCGCGTCTTCTCGTAGAAGAGCCACTTGTCGATGCATGCCTCCACGGTGTCCCAGTCGCTCATGGCGACGACCACCCCGCGCTCCTCCAGCTCCCGCTTGCGCCGACTGTAGACGAGGGTGTCGAAGCCGGACGTCGGGAAGATGACGTCGATCTCTTCCCGCTCGATCACTTCGAGCGCGCGATCGAAGAAGGTCTCGTCCTTGATGGGCGGAAGCACGTGGTACGCATCGGCCAGATAGAGGCCCGTCGACAGGGGGTTCGCGTCGGTCGAGACGATGCGGCCTTCGAAGCCGGCGCGCCGAAGCGAGCGCATGGCGCCGATCGCCGCGTCGCCGCCGCCGCCCGGCAGCAGTACGGTAGGGAGCGAGTCGTGACTCATCGAACGTTCTTCTCGGGGAGGGTTTGCAGAGACGGGAGGCAGGGCCCGGTGGGAAACCGCACGAAGTGTGCCCCAGGGCACATCAACCGCGGTGCTCGACGCGGGAAAACTTCGGTATACGACGGGGGCAGAGGCTGCACAAGACGGGACGTTCGGCGCGACCGGGCCCGCCGCCCCGCGAACGATCGGCCCGAGGCGGACGAGACATGGATCGTGAGGTTCTACTGACGGGGATCGGAGGCCAGGGGGTCCAGCTCGCAGCGAAGATGATCGCGCAGGCCGGAATGGCGGCCGGACGCGAGGTCATGCAGTTCAGCATGTTCTCGGGCGTGATGCGCGGAGGAGCGAGCGAGTGCACGGTGGTCGTGGCGGATGGGCCGGTGGAGGCCCCGCCCATCGTGCCGCACGCCTGGGCCGCGATCGCGATGCACCCTACGGCGCTCGCGATGATCGAGGCGAAGCTCCGCCCGGGCAGCGCGATCCTCTACAACGCGTCGATCTTCGACGAGCCACCGAGTCGACCCGACTGCACCTGGTATGGCATCGACGCGACCGGCATTGCCGCCGCACACGAGAACCACCAGGCCCAGAGCCTCGTCGCGCTCGGCGCGTTCGCCCGTCTCACCGAGCTGGTGGATCTCGAGGCTCTCGCGGCTTCGCTCGCCGAGCTCCTCCCCGCGTACCGGCACCAGACCATCCCGGCCAACGCCGAGTGCCTTCGCGCCGGCGCCGCGGCCGCCGCGTCGATCGCCGGCCGGTTTCCGGCCTGGAACGGAGCCGACTGATGGCGAAGTCGATCGGCACCGTGGACATCCTCGTCGACAGCTGCAAAGGCTGCGAGCTCTGCATCCCCGTCTGCCCGCCGAAGGTCCTCGTCATGTCGAAGGCCGTGAACGCGATCGGGTTCCGGTATCCCGAGCTTCGGGACGGCTGCACGGGCTGCGAGCTCTGCGCCGAGATCTGCCCGGACTACTGCTTCGAGGTGTTTCGGGGCCGAGCGGCCGAGGCCGGGGAGGTCTCCGCATGACGAATCCGACTCGCGCGTTCCTGGAGGGTGGCCACGCGCTCGCGGAGGCCGCGATCCAGGCCGGGTGCCGTTTCTACTGCGGATATCCGATGACACCGTCGACCGAGGTTCTCGAGTACATGGCGAGGCGGATGCCCGAGGTGGGCGGGGTCTGCGTCAACGTCGAGGCCGAGCTCGAGGGGATCAACATGGTGTGGGGGGCCACCGGAGCAGGGGTCCGCTCGATGATCGCGTCGACGACCAACGGCATGGCGCTCATGCAGGAGAGCCTCTCCGAGATGGTCGTCGGTCGGATCCCGGCCGTGATCGTCAACATGGGCCGCGGCCAGGGTGACTACTTCATGTGCACTCGAGGTGGCGGCCACGGTTCGAATCGCTGCATCGTGCTGGCACCGTGGACGGCCCAGGAGGCCGTCGGGACCGCGTACCGCGCCTTCTACCTCGCCGAGAAGTGGCGTCACCCCGTCATGATCTTCGGGGACTTCATCCTGAGCCACACGTCCGAGACCGTGACGTTCGGAGCGCCCGCGGACGCGACGGGCCCTCTCCCGGAGAAGGATTGGGCGACGGACGGAGCGCGCGGCCGCGCCCCGCGGCTTCTGACGTCGCTCGGCATGAAGATTCCGGAGGCACCGGACGGCACTCCGCTTCCCGACGGCCAGACGCGCACCGACGTGACGGCTCCGATGCGGATGGCCGTTCGACGCCACGAGGCGATCGCCGCGGAGGAGGTCCGGGTCGAGTCCGAGGGGCTGGACGACGCCGAGCTCGTCGTGACCGCGTTCGGCGTTCCGGCGCGCTTCGCGCGCTACGCCGCCAAGCTCGCGCGCGAGGACGGGATGAAGATCGGCTTCGTCCGCCCGTACACCCTCGTGCCCTTCCCGGAGGGCCGATTCCGCGAGGTCGCCGCGCGTGGCGTCCCCATCGCGGTGTTCGAGAACAACGCGGGACAGATGGTGCAGGACGTACGCCTCGCGGTGGAGGGGCGCACGCCCGTCCACTTCATCGGCGGAATCTCGATGGACAGCTCCGGCTTCGGAGTGGGACCCGAGATCGACGCCCTCCACATCCTCCAGCGACTGCGAGAGGTCTACGCGGCGCGATCCGCCGCCTGAGGAGCCGCGATGGCCAACGAACTGCAGAAAGTGTTCACCCGCTCCCCGCTTCTCGGCACGGACACCCACTCGCTCTGCCCGGGCTGCGGCGAGCCGACGGCGATCCGGGTCCTGATGGAGAACGTGGAGGAGATGGAGGAACGCGAGAACGCGATCTGCGTCCTCGGAATCGGCTGCTACACCGCGTTCGCCTCGCTGATGGAGGTCGACTGTCAGCAGGCGATGCACGGGCGCGCGCCGGCTCAGGCGACCGGAGTGAAACGCGTCCTGCCCGATCGGCTGGTCTTCACGCTGCAAGGCGATGGCGACATGGTCACCGAGGGAATCCAGGAGATCATCCACGCGGCGGCGCGCGGAGAGAAGATCACCGCGATCTGCCTGAACAACGCCACCTTCGGCGAGACGGGCGGGCACATGACCGCGACGTCCGTGGTCGGTCAGAAATCGAAGAGCACGCTCGACGGCCGCGACCCCGACGTCCACGGCCACCCCATCCGGCTCCCCGAGATGTTGCGCGACCTCGACGGGGTCGCGTACGTCGCACGAGGCACGGTGCACACGCCCGTCGGCGCGAAGAAGACGAAGAAGCTTCTGCGGGCTGCGCTCGAGACCCAGCGTCGCGGGCTCGGCTTCTCCCTCGTCGAGATCCTCACGATGTGCCCGACGGGATGGTTCGTGCCGACCGCCGACGGACCGCGCTTCCAGGAGGAGAACATCCTGCCCGTCTTCGGGGTGGGCGAGCTCAAGCGCCCGGCCGAGCTGTGACCCGGCCCGGCTGGGCCGCGGCGATCCGCGCCCGCGCCGCCGAGGCACCCGCGTGGATGCGGGAGCGCGCGAGCGCCGAGCTCCACATCGGCGGCTTCACCCAAGCGCGGCTGGAGACGCCCGTCCTGGAGGCGAGCGGACTCGACGAGCGGGCCGGAGGAGACGCGGTCGTGTTCTTTCTCGTGGCCGCCTCGGCGGCCGCCGCCCCGGTCGCGCGGATCCAGTGCTCCCGCTCCCAGATCGCCGCGCTCACCGCGGCCGCCCGCGACCGGGTCGCGACCGCGATCGAACGCGTCGACGACGAGAACGCCCATCTGATGCGGTACTTCGACGTCCATCTGCGACCGCCCGCGTCGATCGCGGTGGCGGACGCCGATCGACTCCGCCGAGCGCTCGAGGACGCCCTGGCCGGGTGAGCGGAGCGGCCCCGGCGACTCGCACCCTACGAGCCGCGGGAGCACGTCCGGAGAGAGCCTACTTCGCCTTGAAGACGACGCTCTCCTGCTTCTTGATCTCGGTGAGAGTGGCTTCGAAGCAAGCCCCGGCTTCGCTCACGAGCTGCATCTGCACGCTCGTGGTCCCGGTCAGAGACGCGGCGATCCCCGTGGCGAGCGCCGTCTCCCCGTTGGCCGCATCGTTGCCCGCCTTTACCAGCACCTTCGACTTGCCCGGCGTGCCGCCCTTCAACAGCATCTTCGTCACGCCCGCGGCGGCGGCCTGCTTGTCCGAGTACTTGTAGCCCTTGCCCGCCGGAGGAACGCCCCCCGTGCTCCTCCAGCAGGGCGCGGTGGGACAGGTCTCGCCGGCCCGGGCGACGACGAGATCCGCGACCCGGACCCCGACGTCGTCGTAGAGGCACAGAGCCAGACCGGTGCAGCCCGCCACGGTCGGATCGCCCAGCTCGGACTGCGGCATCGCCGGCCCCTTGGTGAGCTTGGCGATCAGACGCTCCTTGCCCGGCTTCGTCTCCAACACGGTCAGCGCCGCCTTGGAGAAGCCCGACGTGCACGACGGCATGGGCGCCGCGGGGCACCCGAACGACGGGAGCTCCTTCGCGATCGCGGTGCGGTCTCCGGTCACCGGATCGATGCGCGTCAAGCCGGGCGCGTCCGGTTGGTTGCTCGACACCAGGATGTCGCCACTCGCTTCCACCGCCACTGCGAAGGGGTGGGCCAGCACGGGCCCGACACCATGGCTCGCGTCGGACACGATCGTCCGATCCCCCGTGACGGGGTCGACGCGGAAGACCGCGTCGAGATCGAGGTCCGTGACGAGCAGGTCGCCGCTCGCTTCGAGGGCGACGTCTCGCGGGCGGTCGAAGCCCGGCCCGGTCCCGGTCGAGTCGTCCGAGAGAACGGTCCGGTCGCCGGTCGCCGGGTCCACGCGCAAAACGGCGCGAAGGTTGGAGTCGACGACGAGCAGGTCCGCACCCCCGTCGACGGCGATCCCCACCGGCGACGAAAGCAGCGGCCCGGACCCGGTGCCCGCGTCCGACACGATCGTGCGGTCTCCGGTCCCCGGGTCGATCCGAAACACCGCGTCCACGTTGGAGGAGTCCACGACGATCACGTCGCCGGCCGCCTCCACCGCGACATCGCTCACTTGGTCCATGATCGGGCCCGCACCCGTCACGTCGTCCGAAAGCACGGTTCGATCTCCGGTCGAGAGATCGACGCGCACCACCGCGTCGGGGACCGAGAACCCACCGACGGCGACGAGGAGATCGCCGCTCGCCTCCAGAACGACCTGGCCCGCACCGACCAGCTCCGGCCCCGAACCGAGCCCCACCCCCGACAGGTAATCGAGATCCGCCGTCTGCGCACCCACCCGAGCCACCGCGGTCGCGAACGAGTCGGCCACGACGAGGTCTCCGCCCGACTCGACGGCGATGCCCGTCGGCCGCAGCGCCCGCGACAGGATCACACGGTCGCCGGTCACCGGATCGACCCGGTAGACCACCCCACCGAGCGTCGGAGCCGCCACGACCACGAGGTCGCCGCTCGACTCGACCGCGATCCCGTTGACCCACGGCCAGATCGGCCCGGCTCCCGTCGCCGCGTCCGAGACGATCGTCCGGTCGCCCGTCACGGGGTCGACGCGCACGATCGCCTCCCCGTGGACGGAACCATCCAGAACGAGGAGATCGCCACCGGGCTCGAGGGCGAGCTGGAAGGGGCCGACGAGCGCAGGCCCGGCACCGGTCCCGGCATCGGACACGATCGAGCGATCGCCGGTCACGGGGTCCACCCGAAGGAGCGCCTTCAGAACGGAGTCGGTCACGATCAGGGCGCCGCTGGCCTCGACCGCGATGTCGATCGGATTCAGGGCCGGACCGGCGCCGGTCCCCGCGTCCGCGACGACGGTGCGATCGCCCGTCACCGGATCCACGCGAAGCACGGCCGCGAGTCCGGCGTCGACCAGGACGAGATCGCCGGTCGCCTCGACGTCGAGCCCGATCGGGGTCGCCAGCGCGGGGCCCGCTCCCGTCCCGGCGCCCGACAGGAGGCTGCGGTCGCCCGACGTACCGTCGACGCGCACGAGGATGTCCTGCTGGTGATCGATGACGACCAGATCGCCCGACGACTCGATCGCGACGTCGGTCGGTCTCCCATAGGGCAGCCCCGGGCAGAGCCCCGCCTCGCGCACCACGACGCGATTCCCATCGACCGGGTCGACGCGAGCGAGAACGGCCCGGTCGCTGTCGACCACGATCAGGTTTCCGTCGTCTTCGACGGCGACGTCCGCCGCGATGTTGAAGACCGGGCCCGCCCCCTGCGCGAAGGCAACCGACGGCCCCCACAGGCACGCCGCAACCACGATGCTCGCGGTCGTGACGCCGAATCTGCGCGGGATCTTCACGGGAGTCATGGGGGTTCCTCTCTCGGCGGTGATCGTCCGACCCGAATCACATCAGACCGCTCCGCGCACGGTCAACCGACCGCGCGCCCGAACGCGGGCGCCTTACCCACACCGCATCCATCTCTCGCAGATACGCACTCGGGGAGGCGACGGGCGCCCCGCATGCCGCTCGCGGCGGACGACCGATCCCCGCTACCCGCGCCCGGCGCCGCTCCGGGCGGCCCCGGCCGGCGTGGCTCGCCTGCGGAACACGCACGAGTGTGGGGCGCACCTCGCGCCCTGCTCCTCCAACCGGGCGAGGACCGCGCGGGCCGATCGGGGGCGAAACGCCGGCGTCTTCGCCAGGAGCTCGTGGATCAACTCCGCAAGCCAACCCGGGACGTCCCCGCGCCGCTCGCGGACCGGAGCCGGATCTCTGCCGAGGAGGCCACGCAGGACCGCGACCGTGCTGTCGCCCGGAAACGGAGGCGCCCCGGTACACGTCGCGTACAACACCGCTCCGAGAGAGTAGAGGTCGCTCGCTGGTCCGAGTGGAAACGACTGCGCCTGCTCCGGCGAGACGTAGCTCGGCGTTCCGAATGCCGGAATCGCGCGCGTCGCTCGGCCATGCGCCTCGAGAACCCGGGCGAGACCGAGGTCGCCGACCGCGAGTCGACCGCGCGTGTCGTCCACGAGGACGTTCGCGGGCTTGAGGTCGGTGTGAACCAAACCGCGGGCGTGGATCGCGCCCAGACCGCGCGCGACGTCGATGCCGACGTGGACCGCCTCCTCGATGGGCAGCGGCCCGGTCGCGGCGATGCGGTCCTCGAGCGAGCCCCCGGGCAGGTATTCCATTACGATCAACGGCGGGTCCTCCCCGGCGAGGACGGCGTACGTCGCCACGACGTGATCGTCGCGGATCGCCCTGGCGACCCGCCCCTCGTGCAGGAAACGACGACGGGCCCCGGGACTCGAGCGCAGGTCGGGGTGCAGACGCTTCACGGCGACGACTCGACCACGATGCACGTCGTAGCACCGATAGACCGTGCCGGATCCGCCGGCGCCGATACGCCCGACGACGCGGTACGGACCGAGCACCCGGGGAAGCTCGAGGGGCGTCGCCCGTCGGGGGAAGACGCGGGCTTCCAGCCAATCACGAACGCGGCGCCCGATCGACGCGAGGCTCGGCACGACGAGAGACTACACCGGACGCGCTCCGTGCTGGAGGACGAAAGGGAGACCGCCGTCCCCGTGCGCCCACGCCGACGCTCGCCCCATCGCGCTCCACGCTCGGCTGGGAAGGAGAGCGGCGCCGCGCCCCCGCCTGGAGGATCGCCGAGCCGTAAGTCACGGGCCGCACCGGACGTCGGAGAGTACCGTCGGCGACGGCGAGGTCACCGCGACTCCGCCCTTCCCGACGGCGCCGGCGACGGCACGTCCGGAGCGGGCCGCGCACCCGTCTTCGATCGAGTCTGGTAGCGGGCTTCGGGATTCGCCACCCACGACGGCACGGGGTGGGGCCGCTTCTCGGGCTCCGCGAGCCATTCCGGACGGTCGCTCGGAGCCTCGGCGGCGATCGCCGCCGGCCCCGGGCCGTGCAGCAACGTGACGAGGCAGCCGACGACCGCGCGCCTCCTCCGCGTCCCGGTCCACGCTCGATGTGCGGCGCTCGCGTTCCCTCGCACGACTCGTCCGCCCTTCTACCGTCGTCGAGCCGCGCGACGGCGACGTACGCGCTCTCGCCTCTTCTTCAGAAGCTCGGCCTGCACCTGCCGACGCCGGTCGACCCGCGACTGCGCCGCCTCGGCCCGGGGAACCCAGCGCTGGTCCGGCGGTGGGGACAGGAGCAGGACCTCCGAGAGCTGCTGCCGATCCGCCGACTCCTCGTAGACCAGCGCGTAGTTCCGGTCGCGCAGGACCTTCTTCAGAACGTCCGAGGCAGTGAGGCCCGAGATCGTCCCACTGATCGGGGGCCGCTCCACGCCCGTGAGGACGCGGACGTCGAATCCGAGCTGCTCCCCCAGCCCGACGATCAGATCCTCGACGTCGGCCTGGTTCGCCTCGACGACGAGCGCCCCGGCCTCGCGCTCGATCGTGAACGGAGCCTCCGCCGACCACGCGGGCGTCGTCCCCGACGCACCGAGGCCGACGGCCAGGGCCACGAGCGCGACGACGCGCCCGAGCCGGCCCTCGCCTCCCGACGAGCCGGCCATCAGACCCATAGAACTCGATGGTGAAAGGGCCCGACCAGTCGGTACCCGAAGCCCCCCATAGGAGGTAGATGAGGAACAAGAGTCAGCAAATTCAGACATTTATAAGAGCGCAATCATTGAGGTGGCGTGCCTGATCGTCCTTCAGATATGGATACTTGTCAATGAAACGTGTGCCCAACCGCCGTCGCGGAGGCGGTGGGGGCGCTCGCGCACCCGTGGGAGGCGGCAGGATCCACGCGCCGTCGGATGGGCCCACACACCGACTTGCGAACGAAAGGCTGCCACGATGCGGATCTGCAGATCGACCTCCTCCGGCCTGCTCGCCGGACTGTCCACCCTGATCGCAGCCTCGGCCGCGTCCGCCGGCCTCGACCCGGGCGCGTGGCCCATGTTCCAGCACGACGCGCAACACTCGGGTCGCTCGACCGTCGACGGTCCGCAGGGACCCGCGCCGGTCGTGATCTGGGAGTACAACGGCGACTCACGGTTCCGCGCCTCGCCCGTGGTGGACGCGAACGGCGTCGTCTACGTGCCCAACGGCAAACGGCCGCTGACCGCCCTGGCCCCCGACACCGGGCTCGAGATCTGGTCTTCGAACGTCGCACCCGTCGCCGGCAAGCCGAAGGTGGGACTGGCCGATCGATCGCAACCCGCGGTGTCCGACGACGGCCGCGTCCATCAGGGCGCACGCGACAACAACCTCTGGGTCACCGAGACCGGGTCGGCCCCGGGCGACGTGGGCGGCGAGATCCACTGCACCTTTCACGTGCCACACGACGGCGATGTCACGACGTCCCCGACCATCGCCTCCGACGGGACCGTCTACATGGGATCGGAGGCGCTCGGAGCGGGCTGGTTCTACGCCATGACGCCGGACTGCGTACCGAAATGGCCCGACGGATCGAACGTGGAGGACGGCCGGGTGGTTCTGGGCGGCAGCTTCAAGAACGTGTCGCCCGCGCTGACGCCGGATGAATCCATCGTCTTCGTTTCGATCAAGACCGAAGCCATCGCCTTCGACACGGCCGACGGGAGCGAACGCTGGCGCGTGGAGATCGCGTCGGCCGGCTTCGGCAGCCGCGGACCGAACTACAGCCCCGTCGTGTCCGCGGACGGATCCACCGTCTACCTCGTCTCGAAGGACGGGCTCTGGGCGCTCGACACCGACACCGGCGCTCCGGTCTGGCCCGCGCCGTTCGTGCCGCCGTTTCCCGTCGGAGACGACAAGAAGGAGGAGATGAAGTCCCCGCCGGCCCTGGGAGCCGATGGGACGCTCTACGTGGGGGCATCCAAGAAGACGTCGAGCCACTTCTACGCGCTCGACCCCACCGACGGCAGCGTTCGGTGGGCCCACGAGCACGAGGAGAAGGGGGAGTACGTCAATCTCCAGGCGGCGATCGGCGCCGACGGCATCGCCTACGTCGCGTTCGGAGAGACCCTGTACGCGTTCGAACCGTCCGGGGACGGTCTCGGCGGGAGCCTCGTCCGATGGCAGCTCCGGCTGCCGGGGGACTTCGACTCGGGCCCGATCGTCGGCGGGCCCGGCGTCCTCTACGTCGGTGCGGGCAAGAAGGTCTACAAGGTCGCCGACCCCGATCCCGCCGACGCGCTGTGCAACCCGACGCCGGAAGTCGGCTGCCGCTCGAGCGAGCCCTTCGGTGCGTCTCTGGTGCTCACCGATTCCAAGAAGACCACTCTCAAGTGGCGCATGCGCCGGGGGGATGCGGCGACGGTCGCCGACTTCCTCGAACCGACCTCCTTCGACACGCGATTGAGTCTTTGCGTCTACGACGGCTCGGGCGCGTCCCAACCTTTGCGGGAGATGAACTTCTCCGGTGGCGGACAGTGCAACGGGCGGGAGTGCTGGCGGGTCCTTTCGGGCAAGGGCTACAAGCTCAAGAACAAGAGCGGCGCGACCTCGAGAGGGATCGGCTCGATCACGGTCAAGGCGGGCGCGCAGGGGCGCGGGCAGGTGCGCATCAAGGGCAAGGGCGACTTCCTGGACGTGCCCGCCCTGCCCCTGACACTCCCGGTCGTCGTCCAGCTCGTCGTCGACGACGGCCTCTCGAGCAACTGCTGGCAATCGACCTTCGCGGCAACTCTGGTCAACGAGAGCGATCGATTCCAGGCGATCGGCCCCTGAGGCATCCGGCCGACGCCCGCCACCGCGGGGACCCCTCAGACCGACGGGGGCTCCGGCCGATCGATCGGCACGCAAACCCGAAACCCCGTTCCCTGTGCGCGATAGCGCCGGCTCGGCGTGGTGACGCTGCACGCGCTACGCACGTTCGCCTTGGTGTGATGCACCGAGTAGCCCCACGAGCCACCCTTCACCGTATGGAACTCGGAGAGCGCGGGGTCGCGGTCGTTGTACGGGCTGCTCGTCCATTCCCAGACGCCCCCGGACATGTCCACGCAGCCATACGGCGAGACGTTCCCGGGATGGTGACCGACCGCCGTGGGGTGGCCGTTGCGCCAGTACCAACCCGAGCGCGCATACTCTCGCGACACCGGCACGACGAGGGAGAACAGGAACGTGTCGAGCCCGACGGCGCCACGGCCTTGCCACTGGAGCTCGGGACGGGGCGGCTCGTTCCCCCACGGGTAGGTGCGGCCGTCGGTGCCTCGCGCCGCCTTCTCCCACTGCTCCTCGGTGGGAAGCGAGCACGGTACACCGATCCGATCGCTCAACCAGCGACAGTAGGCCCATGCGTCGTCTTGCGAGACGTCCACGATCGCCAGCTCGGCGTGACGTGCCGGATAGGCCGCACAGGGCGCGTACGCGCGAACGAGCCTTCCTCGCCACCCGCCGACGACCTCGTACCACGAACCTTCCCAGGGGTAGCCGGTCGACACCAGGAAGCTCTGCCACTGCGCGTACGTCACCGGGACGCGACCCAACCAGAACCCCGGGAGCTCGAGCGACTGTACGGGCCGCAGCTCGCGGCACTGCGGCAACCGCTCGTAGCATTCCTCGGGGCCATAGAGGAACGCGCCGGCCGGCACGTAGCAGAAGTCCGCGGGCCAGTCGGGCACCATGCAGCGTCCCTACCACCGCGCGGCATCGGCAAGAAGCCGGCTCCCGGTTCACTGCGAAGCCCGCATCGGGGTATGAGGCCGCATGCGGCCCACCCTCGGCACCCAGATGACCGCCGGGATCGGCTGGATGCTGGCCAACCAGGCGATCTCGCGGCTCTTCGACATCGTGGGCCTGGTGATCTTCGCGCGCTTGCTCCCGCCCGCCGACTTCGGACTCTTCGCGATGGCGGTGCTCGTGAGCACGATCGTCGACATGCTGGCATCGTTCGATTTCGACCTCGGCCTCATCCAGAAGACCGACGCCGACACCCGCCATTGGAACGCGGCCTTCACCCTCACGTTGTTGCAGCGCCTCTGCGCCGCGGCTCTCACGGCGGCCGTGGCCAGGCCCGCCGCCATGGGATTGGACATGCCGCACCTGGAGAGCCTGCTGTACGCGATGGCGGCCAGCTCGGCGTTGCTGGGGCTGCAGAACATCGGAGTCGTGGATTTTCGACGACGCCTCGAGATCCGACGAGAGTTCTGGTTCCAGGTCGGCGGACGAGCAGCCGGCTTCGGCGCGACGCTGGGCTGCGCGCTTCTTTGGGCCAACGCGTGGGCCCTCGTCGCCGGATGGCTCGCCAACCGTGTGGCCTCGGTCGTCCTGAGCTATGCGCTCCACCGGTTCCGTCCGCGCCTGCGACTGGACGCCGCGGCCGATCTTCTGCACTTCTCCAAGTGGCTGTTCGTCAAGAACGCGCTGTCCTACCTCAACCACAAGCTCGACGACCTCGTCGTCGCGCGGGCGGCGGGAGCCGCCATGGTCGGCCAGTACAGCGTGTCCTACGACATCGCCAGCATGGGAAGTACCGAGCTGGTCTTCCCGATCAACCGAGTGGCGTTCCCGGGGTACGCGCGCGCCAGCCACGATCGCGAAACGTTGCGCCGGTACTTCCTCAACGTGGTGTCCCATGTGGCGATCCTGACCCTGCCGATCGGTGCCGGCACGGTCGTGTTGGCCGAGCCGCTGGTCACGGTCCTGCTCGGGGAACCCTGGCGTCCCGCCATTCCTTTGCTCCGGGTGTTCGGCCTGGCCGGAATGATCCACGGAGTGGTCGCCAACGCGGGGCCCGTGTACCTGGCCCTCGGCAAGCCCCAGATCAGCGCAACCTTCGCCGCCGCGCGCGTCCTGTCGTTGGCCGGCCCTCTCGTCTGGGCCACGACGACCTTCGGCGCGATCGGCGCCGCGTGGACACAACTCTGCTGCAACGTGGTCTTCGCCCCGATCACGTACGCGACGGTGGCGAACCTGCTCGACCTACGGCTACCCCAAGCGATCGCCGCGCTGTGGCGCCCTGCGGTGGCCGCAACCACGATGGCTGTCGTGATCTCGGGCTTCTCGGACTCGGTTGCCACGGTGATGGGATTGGCGCTGGTCATGGCCGGCGGGGCCGTGGCGTACGCCGTCCTTCTGATCGGGCTCTGGCTGCTGGCCGGCCGACCCGCCTCCGCCGAGCGCGAGATCCTGCGGTTCGTGACCACGCGACGAAGGAGGTAGGAGTCGGCCCCGCCGCGACCCGAGCCCGACTAGAGGAGGTGCATCGCCAGGAACACCAGTCCCCCGGCGACGACCACCCCGCTGGTGACGCGCACCATCCACCGATCGCGTGTCGGCTCGCGTGCCAGCCACACGACGATCGGGAACACCGCGGCTGCGATCATCACCTGGCCGACCTCGACACCGGCGTTGAAGGACAGGAGCGAGAGCACGCGGCGAGCGCTCGGCAGGTGCAGCTGGGACAGCACGCTGGCGAACCCGAACCCGTGCACCGCGCCGAAGGCAGCCACCAGCAGCCAGCGACGTCGCCGCGGATCGAAGAAGAAGTTCTCCACACCGACGAATACGACGCTGATCGCAATCAACATCTCGACTCGAGACGTCGGCCGCGCCAGGTGTCCCGCCGCAACGAAAGCGAGCACGATCACGACTCCCAGCCCTGCCGCCGCCGCCAACCTCCAGGGCAACCTCCAACGCGGCCCGTACTCGAAGACGATCACGCCCGCAGCCACAGCGATGGTCACCTCGACCGCCACCGCCGCCGCTTCAGGGGTCTCGAGAACCGTGGCCAACACGAGAGTGAGCGAGTGGCCCACCGTGAACGCCGTGACCAGGGCCAGGACTTGCCGCAGACGTCGCGTGAGCACGATCAGACCGATGAGGAAGAAGATGTGATCGTAGCCGATCAGGATGTGCTCGATGCCGGTGACCAGGAAATCGAACGCCGTCGACGACGCCCCGGGCGGCAACGCCGGCACCTCGACGACGTAGTCGTTCCCCGTCAGCACCGCCTGCTGGATCTCGCCATCGGTTCGATCGATCTTGGCGAAGTGACGGTGCCAACCGGGCATTCGGCGGAGCAGGCCGACCGAGAGGACCAACTCGGTCGGCGCGGCCGGGCAGGTGTAGACGGATCGGACCTGGAGGCGCGCCCCCTCCTCGTCGACCACCATTCGCTCGAGCCGCGGGATGCACCCTCGACCATCCGCGTCGATCCGGATGGAAGAGCTCACGGCTTCGAAGATGGCCGCACGCTGCGATGCGACTTCGTCACCATCGAGCGCCCCGTTTCCATCGCGGTCGAACCCGCCCAGCGCCTCGGCGGCGTCGTTGGGGTCGAGATCGAGGTGATGACTGACCTCGCGGCCGAAGATGGCGACGTCGGAGGTCGACTGACCCCGATCATGACCACGCGCGCCCTCGGGTGCGCCGAGCACCGAGAGGAGGACGAGCGCCGCGACGAGACTCCTCCGAAGTGAGGACGATTCGAATCCAGGCACGGCAGCGACGGCTTCGCCGGTGTGGAGATCGTCTTCGGCGATCACTCGCTCCCGGCCGGCGCGTACGCTATCACGCTCTCCGGGCACGCTCAAAAGAGACACGGCGACGTGCCCATCCAGAGCGGCGGACATGACCGACAGTGCCGGGCCTTCTTTCACCGTCGTGATCCCGACCTACGAACGCCCGGCGAGCCTCGCCCGCTGCCTTTCCGCGCTGTCGCGGGCCTCCATGGCACGATCTCGGTTCGAAGTGATCGTGATCGACGACACCGGCCGGGCCACCCTGGATCACCTCACCTCCGACTTCCAGGAGATCGATCTGATGGTCCTGCGTCAGGACGAGCGTGGTCCGGCCGCTGCGCGCAACGCTGGGGTCGCAGCAGCCCGCGGAACGTTCGTCGCGTTCACCGACGACGACTGCGAGCCCTCCCCCGACTGGCTGCACGCCCTCGAACGACATCTGAAGGGAGACCCGACCCAAGTGATCGGAGGGCGCACCTACAACGCCGTGGTCGACGATCCCTTCGCCGAAGCCAGCCACCTTCTGGTGGAGTTCGTCTCCGCACGCCCTGACCGCACCGGAGCCCGGTTCTTCGCAAGCAACAACTTGGCGATGGCACGATCGACCTTCGAATCCGTCGGCGGCTTCGATGTCGACTACCGCCGCGCGGCCGGCGAGGACCGCGATCTCTGCGATCGCCTGCACCGCGCCGGCCACCGGATGCGCTACGCGCCCCGAGCGGTGGTTGCGCATCACCACTCGCTGGGACTGGTCGGCTTCGTCCGCCAGCACTTCGACTACGGCCGAGGGGCGCACCGTTTTCGATCCGGTCGGGCCCGGAGCCGCGCCGGCCGCCTCGAGTTCGAAGGCGCCTCGTTCTATGCCCGGCTGCTCACCGCGCCCGTCGGACGGGTGAGCCCGTGGCGTGCAGGCCCGCTGATGGCGCTCATGGCCCTCTCGCAAGTGGCTGTTTTCGCTGGCTTCTCGTGGCAGGCGGTCGAGAGTCGCCGGGGAGGACGAGCAAGACGAGCGGACGGCGGCGGAGCGTAGCCTCGGCTTTCCTGATGTGGCATACTCCAGCGCCCTCGCGTCGAGCACCAGGACGCGGCGGACTTTCTGCTCAGACCGCTCGGAGGACGACATGAAGAAGCAGGAGAAGAAGAAGCCGTACGCGAAGCCGGAAGTGACGAAGCACGACCAGCTGTCCCAGATGACCTTCAGCTCTCACTGAAGTTCGGTTTCCTCGATCGACGGTCCCCCTACCGCGGAGCGGACCGTCGATCCGTGGACGACTCCTCCATGGACACCACGCGCCAGCTGGTGCGCGCGGTGGCTGCCGCGGACGAGCCCGAGGCGTTCGTCCACCAGTTCGAGGCGGCTGGCGGTGACTGGAACGACCTCACCGTGCGCGCCATGGTCATGGGACTGGCGCCCCTGTTGTTCGCACGGCTCGGCGAGCACGCCCCGGAGCGGATCCGCGCGCGGCTGGAGGCCAACCACCACGCGCACGCGAAGCGGTACGCGACCATCCGCGGGCAGCTGACCGAGCTGCTCACGGGTTGGAATGCGGCCGGATTGCGGCCGATCGCGCTCAAGGGCGTTCACCTCGCCGAACGAGTCTACGGCGATCCGGCCCTGCGTCCGATGAACGACATCGACGTCCTGTTCGCACCGAGCGAGCTCGCGACGGCCGAGCGGGTGCTCGCCGATCTGGGCTACCACGGAAAGCACCGTTCCCCCGAACGTGGTCCCGGCGTCGTCAAGCACACCAGCACCTGGAGGCGGGGAGACGCCGAGGCCGCATCCCCGAACCCCTACCTCTCGGGGGACGGAGAGCGAATGGTCGAACCACACGGCTCTCTGAAGGAGCGTTGGTTTGGGCTCGAAGTCGACATCACACCCGGAGTGCGAGATCGAGCTCTGCCGATCGAGATCGGCGGGCAGCCATGCAGCGTCCTGTCCGCGGAAGATGCTTTGCTGCACCTTTGCGTGCACCTCTCCTTCAACCTGATCATGGGCCAGCCCTCGATGGTGCAGCTGATCGACCTCGGCACGTTCACCGCGCGCCAATCGGTCGATTGGGAGACAATGGTGGCGCGCACCACGGCGCGCGGCGCGGCGGCGCACGTCCTGGCCAGTCTCGAGCTGGCCGCCGATCTATTGGCGGCTCCCGTACCGCAAGCCGCACGCTGGGGGTTGTGGGCCGCCGTGCCCCGTTCCCTGCATCGGACCGTCCGATCGGTGGGATTGCAGCACGTGCTACGCCGAACGCAGCAAGGCGCGATTCCCAATCTGCGCACGCGTCTCCGTCGCGGCCTCACCGATCGAGCCGCCGCTGCCGCGTGGGCCCCCGACCCGAGCACTCGCTGGAAAGTATGGCGCACGGCCTTCGCGTTCGTGCGCACGGACACCTGGCAGCAGCTATCGGCCATCCCGCAGAGCGGACGCGACGGCGGCCGGAACCGTCGAGACGTCGTCGGCGAGCCGTAGCGCAAACCCAGGAGCGGCGGCGGCGAGCTGGCCCAGCACCGCGAGGTGGGGCGAGATCATGGACTTGTCCCACCCTTCGACGGCATGCGGAAGCATTCTTCGAATCGTGTCGGCTGCTCCGAGCGGTTCGAGGCGGTGGTCGGGACGCCTCTCGATCTCGGGGAAGAGAATCGCGCCCAAGGATGCGCTGTTCGCCCATACCTCCGGCCACACCGACTCCGCGGCGACGACGATCTTCCCGCGGCCGTCGGCGGCGGTCCCCGCAGCCAGGTGCCGGGTGCTCGCGAAGCGCGCGAGCGTGTCCGGAAACGCCGAAAGGCGTCCCGGATAGCTGAGGATCGACCCGGCTTCGGCGACGAGAGGAGAATCGTTCGAGAGCAGCTTCCAGCCGGCGTCGAGCAGGCTCATGCCCGTGGTGGTCTTCCCGGCCCCCACCCCCCCGACGATCAGCGCCGCGCGCCCCTCGCGGCACGCAGCGAACGCATGGATCAGGAAGCGACGACGACGTCGCAGGTGAGGGGAAAGGGAAACGGCCACGAGGTCCTCGAGAACGCCGTACGTTCGGAGCGCGGCCGGAACGATCCGGAGAACACTCGTGGCCCCAGCCAGATCGATCTCGATCTGCCCGAACCGGGGAAAGTGAGCACGCACGAAGTCGCTGTCGACGTAGTAGTGCAACAGCGCCCCCTGCGAGAAGTCTGGAGCCCGATCGGGGGCCGCCGGCGCTCGGTCCACGATTCGCATGCGACAACGGATGCCGACACCGTCGCTCGGTGCCCGCGGCGCGGACGCGAAGATCGATTGCCAGGCCGCACACCCCGCGTCGTCTCCCTCGACCGACACACGCAGGCCGTGCAGATCCCAGCTCGACACCATGGCGCGTTCTTCGTACACCGACCTGGTCCCTCGCGCGAGGAGCTGTGCTAGAGAGCAACGATGGAGGTGAACGATCAGACGGTATTGCGGCGGTCGGACGGTACGACGTTCGAAGTCGCCGCCGGGGAAGCGATCGTGATCGACCTGGACAGCGGCACGTACTTTTCGCTCAACGAGGTGGGAACGGTCTTCTGGCAGCGCCTCGACGGCCGACAGACGCTTCGGGAACACGCCGAGGCCATCGCGACGGACTACGATGTGGACGTCTCCGTGGCCGTCGCCGACCTCATCGAGCTCACGGCGCGACTTCGCGCAGAGCGACTGGTGGACGTCGGTTGATCGAGTGACGCGGCTGCGACACGTCATCCAGGCGCTGAGGTTGTTGCCGCGGCTCGCGTTCGCTCGGCAACGTGCGCTGCTCGTGGAGCTGAGGACGTTCTGTCGACGACTCCCCGACCTCCTGGAGCAGCCCCTTCCCGAGGCGATGGCCGAGATCACGCCGGAGGTCGGCCCGAGTGAATGGTCGGCCGACGAGCTGCGAGACCTCGCCGACGTCGCGGCCTTGATGGTTCGCGACTCGCCACTCGCGCTGTGCCTGCGGCGCTCCTTGACCCGATACAGGGTCTTGCGACGAGCGGGGATCCCGGTGGTCGTGCAGTTCGGCGCCAAGCGGGCGGGGACACCGCGACCCGACACGCTGACCGGTCACGCCTGGCTGACCCTGGACGGCGCTCCCTACCACGAGCCGGACGACCGGTGGGCCGCATTCACCCCGACGTACCGCTACCCGCCGAGCGGCGACGTCCCCGGGACGGATCACGCGGGGTGAGTCGTGTGCGGCTTGGCGGGCGTCGTGGGAGATCGGGAGGTCGCGTGCCGCTTGCCGACCGCCGTCGAGGCCCTCCGCCATCGCGGGCCGGATGACGAAGGTGTGTGGGCGGCCGATGGCGTGGGACTCGCCGCGACCCGATTGAGCGTCATCGATCTCGAGCACGGCCAACAGCCCATGACGGATGCAGCGGGCACATCGGCCGTGGTCTTCAACGGCGAGATCGTCAACGCATCGGCGTTGCGCGCGGAGCTCGAGGCCGCCGGACGGGTCCTGCGCACCCGCTGCGATACCGAGGTGGTCCTGCATGCCTACCTCCACTGGGGCGACGACTTCGTCACTCGCCTGCATGGGATGTTCTCGCTGGCACTCTGGGACGGCGAGCGTCGCCGCCTCGTCCTGGCCGTCGACCGGTTCGGGATCAAGCCGCTCTTTTGGACCCGCCGGGGGAACCGACTCGCCTTCGCTTCGGAGCCGGCTGCGCTGCTCGCTCTCGTACCGGATCTCTCGCACGGCACGGATGTCGCGGCCTTGTCCACCCTTCTGGAGATCGGCTTCTGCCTACCTCCGTCGACGCCGTGGGCAGGTGTGCGACAGCTCGCCCCCGGTCACCGACTCGTATGGCAGGACGGGGCGCTCGAGCACGCCCGTTGGTGGGAGCTCTCGCCGCCACCCGACGGAACCCCGACCGTTTCCCGCCGCGAGGCGGCGCGGGCTCTTCGTGACGAGCTGTGGAAGACGGTTGCGGCCTGGCGGACCAGCGATGTCCCGGTGGGCTCCCTGTTGTCGGGAGGCCTCGACTCGAGCACCGTCGCCCGCCTGCTCACCGACCAGACGGAGCACCCCCTTCACACCTTCACCATCGGTTTCACGAACCCGCGCTACGACGAGACCCAGCATGCCGACCGAGTCGCCCGCGCGCTCGGGACTCGACACCATCGCGTGACGTTCGACGATCGCAGCTTCGACTCCCTACCCGAGGTCGTTCGCCACCTCGGAACACCGCAGTGCGCGGCCACGGCAGTGCCGATCTACCACCTCTATCGCACGTGTCGCGAAGCCGGCATCAAGGTGGTGATGACGGGAGAAGGGGCGGACGAGCTGTTCGGCGGGTACCACTGGTTCACGGGCGACGGGTTGGCCCGGGGACTCCTGCGGGCGCCCCGCGCGCTGCGGCGCGTCGCGCGGCTCGGTCCGATGTCCGCTGCAGCGCGGCGCGTCTTGACCGCCGACCCGGGTGACGCGGTCGACCGGTACGTCGAGTGGATCCGGGTGGGCTCCCCCGCCGTCGTCTCCAGGTTGCTCGGCCGCACCTCGGACCCCGTCCCCGACCTCTTTCGGGATGCGCTCGGCCGCCGTCTCGACGGACGGGCACCCGTGGATCAGTTCACCCTCCTGGAGCTGACGGGTCGTCTCCCCGCGTTCATCAACCTCACCGTCGACCGCATGAGCATGGCCCACGGCGTCGAGGCCCGTCCGCCGTTCCTGGACCACCGGCTGTGGACTCACGTGACCTCGCTGCCGACCAGGCTCCGCCCGGGCAAGGCGCTGCTGCGAGACGCGATGACGGGCTCGCTACCGCGACCGACCCTGCACCGCGCCAAACGAGGGTTGGCCACTCCCCATGCCACATGGTGGCGACAGGGATCCCTCCCGGAATGGGCCGAGGACGTGCTCACCCCGCGCGCATTCGCCGGCGTGGGGCTGATCGACGGGGAGCGGTTCGCCGCGCTGCGGCGCGAACACGTCGCCGGAACCGATCGCAGCGGATTGCTCACCGGCGTCCTGACGACGCAGCTGTGGGCGGCGGCGGGCGGAGAAGCAGGTCTTTGCGGATGTGGGCCGGATTGCTAGTCGAGGCGCGTACGGCATGGGCGAAACCGTCTTCCTCGTGAATTTCCGCAACAGGTCGGAGTTCTATCCGCCGTTCGGGATCATGTATGTGGCCGACGCGCTCGAGCAGGCGGGCTTCGCGACCGAGTTGGTGCACGACACCGCCGAAGGCATCGACGCGCTGGTCGAACGGGTGGCGGCCGAACGTCCGCTCTTCGTCGGGTTCTCGACCATCACGGGCCCGCAGCTGCGACCGACCATCGAAGCGTCCGAACGAGTTCACGCGCTCGGAGTGCCCGTGGTGTGGGGCGGTGTGCACGCGAGCATCATGCCGGCCGAGATCCTCCGCGAGCCGTACGTCGATCACGTCGTCGTCGGCGAAGGAGAGGAGACCGTTCAGGAGCTGGCTCGCACCCTGGCGGCGCAGGACACGAGCGGCATCCCGATCGATCGCGACGAGCCCATCCTCGGGCTGGCCAGCAAGCGCGGGGACGGATCGACGACGCTTGGGGGTACCCGCCCGTTCATCGACGACCTCGACCGCTTCCGCCCCCGTTGGGACAAGGTGGACGTCGAGCGCTACCTGATCCCGAGCGGCCCGTATCGCCGCGCCATCCCGGTCTACATCTCGCGCGGCTGCCCGTTCCGATGCGGCTTTTGCTACAACGAAGTCGTCATGAAGCGCACGTGGCGTCAGCACAGCGACGCCTTCATCGTCGATCAGATCCAGATGCTCCGAGACCGACACGGCATCGACGCGGTCGACTATGCGGACGACTACCTCTTCGGGCGCCCCAAGCCGATGAGGCGTCTGGTGGAAATCGTCGGGATGCCGTGGAGTGGTCAGGTCCGCGTTCAACTCCTCTCGAAGGAGTTCGTCGGATGGATGAGGCAGACCCGCTGCCAGTGGGTCAACGTCGGCGCCGAGTCCGTCTCCCAGCGGATGCTCGACCTGATGAGCAAGGATCAGAAGGACTGGCAGGTGCCGTGGGGGATCCGAAATCTGGTCGAGGGAGCGCCAGACATCGAAGCGAACGTTTCTTTCATCGTCGGGTTGCCACACGAGCGCCCCGAGGACGCTCGGGCGAATCTCGACGGCATCGAGTACCTCTGCGGTCTCAGCAGGAACGTTCGCTGCTCGGTCAGCATGTACATGCCCTACCCGGGGACGCCCCTGTGGCAACGAGCCCTCGAAGCCGGATACGAGCCGCCGTCGACCCAATCGGGTTGGGCCGAGCTCGATCTCGACCGGAGCAACACACCGTGGATGGACGACGCCGAAGCCCGTGCGATGTCCTCCATCAACGACGTCCTGTTCGTGGGTCGATCCGAGGGGCACTGGGTGCTGTGGCCCTATTACGCGCTGCTTCGCCGGCGATGGCGCACGGGGAACTTCCGGCACTACTGGGAAGGGTGGATGAAGGAGCGCCTGCTGCAGTCACCAGCACGTCCGCTTCTGCAGTGGGCCATCGACCACCTCGTGCGGTTCAACGCGGCGACTCACAAAGGGCCGACGTCCGAGGCCGGCTGAGCGGATGTTTCGTCGGTCGGCACCCGTTCCGCGATGGTCGCGGCGACCCAGGCGCCGAGGCGCTCGTGGGCCGTCGGGGTCAGGTGGCAGATGTCTCGGAACGTCGAACCGTCGCGCGGCAGGACCGAGGTCGGATCGGCGATCGGCACCGACTCGTCGCGCGCCAGAGCGGCGAGAATCTCCTGGTGCGCTCGGGCACCACGCACCGTCGACGCGAGATTGCCCCAGTTGTGCTCGAGGTCTCGGTGGTGCGCCTCCGTACGGGCCTGCAATCGGGCGTCGTCCGTGGGCTGGGAGATGGCCACCGGGAGCAGCAGGATCTCGCCCCCGTTCCCGCGGATCAATCGGACCATCTCCCGTACGTTGGCCTCGAAGATCGGCGCGCTGGGTAGCTCCCCGCGAGTGAAATCCGTCGTGCGTCGCGGCCGTTCGAAGAACCGATAGAGACCCATCCGGAGCGCCACACTCCCCAGCGCTCGCGAGTCGAAGATTCCCGGGTTGGCGTGCCGATCGCCCTCGCTGGTGTTGAACAGGTTGTCGTTGATGCCGACGTACATCACGACCAGATCCGGCTCCAGCTCCAACAAGGCGCTGCGTAGAAGATCGAGATTGTGGGTCGTCGTGTAGCGGGGCGGCGAAACCAGGTTGACCTCGACGGTTCGGTGCGGGATTCGCTGCGCGAGCTCGTGCTGGATGATCCGCGGCAACGAGATCGCAAGGGACGTGGAGTCGCTCATCAGCAGAACACGATACGCATCGGCTGGCTTGGGCACGGCGAGATCGTCGCCGAAGAACCCCAGGGCGTTCGTCGGATGACCGCCCCACACCGCGGCATGCGGCGGGAAGCGGTAGAGCCCCGAGGCATCGGTCACGGTCCCACGCGTCCTCTCGTGCGCGACCCGAGAGCCCACTTCCACCGATACCCCGAGGAGCACCGCCGTGACGGCCAGCCATCCCATCGTGCGCCGCATGGGCATTGTCCCGCGGGTACCAGCCAGCCGACGTTCCCGCCATTCCCGCCCCGCACGGCCCCGCGCCGAGTCACGAGAAGCGCTTCGAGCTCGACCGCGGCGACCGCGCGGTGGGCTCTCTCGAGGCATCGCCCTGCGCCACGTGACTTCGAGCGCGGAGGCCGGTACGCCGGACACGTGACGTTGCGGCCGTATCGCGAGAATCCGTCGAGCGGAGTACGGGCGGGGGCCGGCAGCGTCCGCCCTCGTACGAGCCTCCCCACGGTGGATCGAAGACGTCGTGCCGTGCGTCTTCGCGACGAACGAAGGAAGAATCGAAGGTCGCGCGGCGCGTGGGGCGCCTGCATCGCGGTGCATGCCATGGAGGACGCGTCCCCCGCGTGATCCGGAGCTCATGCCCTCCCCGTCCTCCGCCGATCGCAGACGAGATCGACTCGTCGCGTGCGGACTGATCCTCGTCTCGCTCCTCGTCTACGACGCGAACCTGCGCGTGATCTCGACGGGCGATTCGCTCTCGAGTCGCTACGTGCCTCTGTCGGTCTGGGGATGGGGCACGACCGATCTCGACCCGCTCAGCGAGCTCGCTCGAGACGGACATGCGGATCCGTATTGGATGGCGCGCTCGACGGACGGGCGACTCGTCTCCACGTACTCGCTCGTCACGCCTCTCGTCGTGACTCCTCTGTATGCGCCGGCGGCGCTCTACCTCTCGCGCGTCGGCTGGCGAGACGAGGCCGTCCGCGGGGTCGCGAAGCTGATGGAGAAGCTCGCGGCGTCCATCGTCGCCGCCCTCGGCGTCGGACTCGCGTTCGTCGTGCTGCGACGCCGCGTTCCCGCGTGGCCGGCCTTCCTGCTGACGGTAGCGTACGCCTTCGGAACGACGACGTGGCTCGTCAGCAGCCAGGCGCTCTGGCAGCACGGGGTCGCGCAGATTCTCGTTCTCCTCGGACTGCTCGTGATCACCCGGGTGCGAGACGGCCTCCGACGGAGCGACGTCGTGAAGATCGCCGTGCTCGGCTCGCTCCTCGCCTTGAATCGTCCGCCCGACGCACCGCTCGCCCTCGGGCTCGGGCTCGTCGCCCTGGATGCACGACGGACCGCATCGACCTTCGCGATTCTCGCCGGTGCGGCGATCTCGACGACGACCTATCTGGCGCTCTCGAACTGGTGGGCGTACGGATCGGCGCTCGGGGGATACGAACAGCTGGGCGTGTCCGCGCAAACGTTCGATTTCCCGCTCCCGGAGGGCTTGGTCGGCCTCTTGGCCAGCCCCGGACGCGGCCTCCTCGCCTACTCCCCGTTCTTCGCGTTTCTCGCACTCCGACTCCGGCGCGGAAACGACGACGGCTTCGGTCGTTCGGATCTCTGGCTGACCGTCGGCGTCGCCTTGCAGGTCCTCCTCTATGCCAACACGAACGTCTGGAAGAATTCGCACGTGTACGGCCCCCGGATGCTGGTGGGTGCATTCCCGATCCTCGTCTGGATGCTCGCACCCGTGGTCCCGGGGCTTCGTCGCCCGGGGCGGGTGCTCCTCGCCGCCACGATCGCGTTCTCGGTGCTGATCCAGACCGTGGGCGCGTTCTACTTCCCCGCCCGTCTTCGGCGGTTCGACGAGAGCGTCTGGCTGCCACAGCACTATCCGCCGATTCTGCAGCTCGGCTCGGGACCGTCTCACTTCGATCTGCCGGGCGTGACTCGGCCGCTCTGGGAGCTCGAGCCGTTCGAGGTCTCTCTGTCCGCGGTCGCACGCTCGGTGGCGCCGGCACACGTGCTCGCGGAGATCGAGGTGACGCCCGTCGGGTCGCGGAGGATCGCCTGGCCGATCGCGGTGTCCATCGACGTCGTCGACGTGGAGGACGGTGCGGCCGGGAGATCGTTCGGCTCCTGGCTGGCCCGCCTTCCGGGTCTCGATGGACCCGCGCACCTCGCGTTCGACCTCGACCTCGCGACGAAGTTCGTCGCCGTGACTCTCGACGGGGCCCCTGCCGAATCTCAGGGCGTCGCGCTCGGCGCGGCCCCCGGCCATGCTCGCGAGGGACGGTTTCGGGCGACGGTCTCGATCCGACGCGAGGACAGCCCGCGCTTCCACCCGAGTCGCCCGCTCTTCGACGTCGACGCGGTGAACGGTGAATGGCTCGTGACACCGGCGCCGCCGGTTCGACAGCCGCACGTGACCCTACGCGTGCGCGAGGGGCGATGAGGCCGGAGAGATTCGCCGAACGCCCTACTCCTTCGCCTTGAACAGGGTCGGGGTGCGCCGCACGACCTCGTCGAGCTCGATCGAGAAGCAACCGGCGTTCGAGGTCAAGAGCTGCATGGTCACGCCGTCGTAGCTGGTCATCAGCGCCCCGGCCAAGCCCGTCGGGAGCTCGCTCTGCCCCTTCGTGTCGAGGTTCTGGGCCTTCAGGATCAGCTTGGTCTTCCCATCGCCGCCGGCGTTGACCTTGATGGAATCCACACCGTCCGAAGACCGCTCGCGGTCCTTGTACACGTAGCCCTTACCGTCGGGCGGCGCGCCCCCCCGGGAGCGCCAGCAGGGACGCGTTCCGCACGCGTCACCTGCGCGGTCGACGGCGAGGGCGGCCACGAGCTCGGAGGTGTCGTCGTAGAGGCAGAAGAGGTACGCCGTGCCGCCCGCGTCGAGCGGGGAGCCGAAGTCGGCCTGCGTCGTCGGGAGACCATTCGCCCACGTGGCGACGAGCTTCTCCCGCCCCGGACGGACCTCGTTGATCAGGATCTTTCCGCGCGGGAAGCCCGTCGTGCAGACCTCCGCCGGTGTCGACCGACACCCGAAGATCTCGATGGCGGCCGTGGACGAGTCGTTCGAGGCGTCGGGGTCGGCCGCCAGAGGCGGATGGATGGGGCTGACGCGCGCGGTGTTCGAGATGGCCTGTCCCGCCGTGCCAGCGAGCACCGTCGCCCGGATCGTGAGCGTCTCGGTCTGCCCGGGCGCCAACGCGAAGCCCACGCCATCGCCGTCCCCATCGGCACTCCACTCGCCGAGGAGCGGATCGTAGCTGCCCAGCGTCTCGGTCACCGCCGCCGTGGTCAGATCGAGCAGCGACGGATCCAGAAGGTCCTCGATGGTGACGTCCTCGGCCGAGGCCGGCCCATGGTTCGTGACGGCGACGACGATGGTCAGCTCGTCCCCGGGATCGACGACGCCACCGGTTCCCGCGTCGTCGGTCAGCTCGATCGTCTTCTCCACCCGAAGGTCGCTCACCGCGTCGACGATGGTCACGGTGTGCACCGGCACAGAGCCCAGCTGCGCTGGTCCGACGATGCCGCCGGCCGTGATCTCGAGGCGGATGGTCTCGGCCCCTTCGAGCTCGAAGTCCCGAAGGACGTCGAGCGAGATCGGCAAGGACGCCCCCGTGCCCGGCGCCGGCCAGCCGGTACCTGCAAAGACCAGGGGCGGCAACGTGAGGAGGTCGAAGTCGGAGCCATCCGCGGCGGTTCCCGAGACGCCGACGTGGACCTCGAGCATACCGTCCTCGACGTCACCGAGCCGGTTGTCCACGAGGACGCTCGCGTCGTGAATCCCGCCCGGCTCCTCCGCCACGGAGGACGACGACGTAGTGAACCGGACGAGCGGCACCGTGACGTCTCCTTCGTACGCGCCGGAGTCGCAGAGGGAATCGCGCGGGACACCGCGCTGGTCGGCGGACTCCCCACAACCGGGAACGACGTCGATGGCGACGCTCCCCGGGAGCAACGCTCGCGTCTGCGTCGCCCCGCCGTTGTCCGCCAGAGCCGCCAGGAGCACGTTCTGGCTGACCGTGAAGCCGGCAGGGCAGACTCCGTTCGCGTCGTTCGTGAAGTTCCCACCCTGGTCCACGATGTACTGCGTGAAGCCCCCGCAGTTGTGCTGCTGGGTCGCATGGGTGGACGTGTTCCCCACGACCAACGAGTTCCGCAGGAACGTCGACGGCGTGAGCGCCATGAAGCCGCCGCCGTGCGACCCGGCGACGTTGTCCGCGAGCGTTACGTTTTCGAGCGTCATCGTGCTCGCATTCGTATTCTTCACACCGCCACCATGGCCGGACACGGAGTTGCCGGTGATGGTCGAGTTCACGATGGCCACCATCGCGAACGTGCTGTTGCTGAAGACGCCTCCGCCTCCTTCGCCGACGGCGGCCACGCCCGTCGTCTCGTTGTCGACGATCGTGCTGCCGCGGATCGTGATGATCCCCTGGTTGTCGTTCGAGATGCCGCCGCCGTCGCCGGTCACCAATCGGTTTCGTGCAATCGTGCTGTCGGTGATCGTGACCCCGTCCGGCGGTGTGCTGCTGAAGGTCCCGTCGACGGCAATGCCGCCGCCGTTGAAGCCGTCGTTCACGTTGTCGGAGACGGAGCTGGCATGGATCGTCAAGGCGCTCGCGCCCGCCTTGTAGATGCCGCCCCCTTCCCCGGACGCCGCATTGAAGTCGATCGAGCTCGCCACGATCGAGCTCGCGCCGCTCGACGAGCCCAGGTAGATCCCGCCTGCGTCGTCCGAAGCCGAGTTCTGGCTCACGACCGAGTTCCTCAGCTCGAGGCTGCCCCCGCCCCCTCCCGGAGGACCGCAGAGGATGCCACCACCGTCCGAGGTGAACCCCGAAGCGTCGTTCAGGGTGATGCGGCTGTCGCGGATGATCAACGCGCCGCCCGCGTTCCAGAGCCCCGCGCCCCCACCGAAGCCGACCGTACGGTTCAGCGTGACGTGGCTGTTCGAGAGCATCATCTCGGCCGCATTCTCGTTCGCGAGGGCGCCGCCGGAGACCGCTTCGTTCTCGGCGAACGTCGTATCGACGAAGCGTGCGAACCCGTTGAACGAGCTGCTGTGAACGGCCCCACCCGACCCCGGGGCGCCCGTGGTCCGGTTCTTCGAGAACATCGACCCGGACACGAGCAGCTCGCCTTGATTCTCGATGGCGCCACCGGCTTCCTCGGTCGAGCAGTCCTCGAACAGGGAGCTCTCGACGACGACCGTCGCCGGATCTCCGAGCGACGAGCCCGCGTTGTAGAGCGCGCCGCCGCGGACGGCTTCGTCGTCGAGGAAGGTCGTGTCGCGGAGGCGGACGTTCCCGCCGAGATTCGCGAGTCCGCCACCGCCGTAGGCACCGTTCTCCTCGAAGCGCGTGCCGTTGCGCGCCACGACTCGTCCGAAGTAGTTGAGCAGCCCACCCCCACAGGCGTCGACGGCCGTGACGCAGCTCGCGGGAGCCACACCGGACACGTCTCCGCCTTCGAGGACCACGTCGTCTAGAGTGAGGTCGCCCTCGTCGGAAGAGCTCCCGCTCACGTGGAGCAACCGGAACTCCGGAGCGGCCGTGGGACGGGAGATCCGGAAGCCGTTTCCCAACAGGGCGATCGTCGAGGTGATCTTCGGTGTGCCCGTCGGCCCTCGCTCCGTGTCGTGGACCGCCGTCAGGAACACGTCGGCCTGAAGCTCGATCGTGTCCGCGCCCGGCGTCTGGTTCGCCCCATCGATCGCCGCGACCAGCCCGGGCGCGTCCGAGACGTGGAAGACCGCGGCGGACGTCGCGGACGGAGCCACGAGCAGGACCGCGACGCCGAGGGCGACGTACGTGCCCCACCGACGGAGACCGGAGACGGAAGCGAAGCTGCGCCGACTCCCATCGCTCGCGAAGATGTCGTTCGATGCCATGTTCCCCTCCTGCGACTACCGATAGGCAGGACTCGAACGAGAAGGCATCGCGTGAACATGCGATGGGGACCGGATCGAAGGCGGCGCTCGGGGCCGCGAGCGGGCCAGGGGGCGCGACGATTTGCCGCATCGACGGCCCATCCGGCCGTGCTTAGCCTTCTTCCATGGGGTCGAGCCGCAGGGAGCTGCTCCGGGGTGTGCTCGCGGGGAGCGCATTCTTCTTCGCCCACGGCCGGCTCGCCGTCGGACTCGCGGCCACGCCGGACGCCTCGGACGCGCCGGAGGTCGAGCGGGCGGCGCGCTCGCTCGAATCCCGGCTCATCGCACCGTGCTGCTTCAGCCAGGTCCTCGGACAGCACCACAGCCCGCAGGCGTCCGAGATGAAGCGCGAGATTCGCGCCCGGCTCCGGGCCGGGTGGTCCGAGGAGCGGATTCTCGAGGACTACACCGAACGTCTGGGAGAGCGCGTGCTGGCGGCGCCGCGGCTCGCGGGCTTCAACTGGCTCGTGTACCTCGCGCCGCCCCTTTTCGTCATCGCCGGCACCTTCGCCACCGCGGGCTGGCTCCTGCGACACCGTCGCCGACGCTCCCCGGAGAGCCCGACACCTCCGGATTCACCGACTCCGAATCTCGCCGAAGAGGGACGTCGCGCGCGGCTCGAGGCGCTCGTCGCCGGGCGGGAATGATCGGGCCGGATCCGGACTTCGTTCTCACCGATCCGGGTCGGCCGCGTAGCGATTGACCTCGGGGTCGATCGTGGTCGCGAGGACCTCGTCGTACTCGGAGATCCCCTTGACGTAGCGGCCGAAGAGCGCCGCCGAGTACGTATTGACGATGTCCCAGACCCGAAGGTCGGAGATGAAGGTCACGGGCGAGCCGTCGAACCGCGTGCCGGTCCCGCAGCCGTCGCCGTCGCCGATTCCGAGTCCCGTCTGGCACGCGAAGCTGAAGCTGTAGTGTCCGGCGTCGACGAGCTCCGCGAGGAAACGAGGACCGGGAACGGCGTCGAACGCGGCGCGCACCCCGTCGTTGCCGGCGGGGCCGATCGTCACGTCGACGGTCGCGAGCATGAGGAGCGTCGCCGCCGAGTAGGTGTCCGAGACCGGTCCGCCGAGGGCCATCGGAAGCGCGGCGACGATCCGGGAATCCTGGCTCGCGACCGCGAGCGACGTGAAGGCGCCGAAGGAGTGGCCCGTGACGCCGAACCCTCGATCGAGATCGACCCACCCCTCGAAGCGATGGCCCGACTCCTCGGTGAAGCGACTGAACTCGTCGAGCAGGTGTAGGACGTCCAGAGGGCGCGCCTCCTGGAGCTCCGCCGTCGATCCCGAGCCGTCGAAGAAGGTGTTGCCCTGATGATCCGGCGCGACGACGACGTAGCCGTGGCTCGCCAGGTGCTCGCACTGGAACGAGTTCTGGAACCGAATCCCGCCGGACCCATGCGAGAAGGCGATCAGTGGATACGGACCGTCGGCGGCCAACGGGACGTCTCGGACGGCGACCAGCGGAATGGTCGCGTCGTCTGCGAGAAAGGCGAGCTCGGGCGGAAGGTAGCTGGTCGCCGGTGCCGGTGCGGCCCCTCGTGCGGACTCGTCGGCCGGATACCAGACCTCGGTCAGCAGCGTGCGGTCGCGGACCTCGTCGCGAAGCTCGATCCGGGTGACGCCGACCGGGTACGGCCCGGGGAGTGCCGGATCGGGTGCCCCGGAAATGCCCGCGGCGGTTGTCGAGCCATCGCCGCACGCGGAAATCCACAGGAGGGCCGAAACCAGGAGAAAGCGGAGAGCCAAACGGGACCCGTGTCTCATCGGCGGAACATCGCACTCTCCGCGGCGCCGCGCTACCGCCTCCGCGACGGGATCGAGAACGAGCTCGGGAGACCGCGAACGGTGCGCGCCGCCCTGGTCCGGCGGCGGACCGTTGAACGTGATCCGCCCATGGCTCGTCTGGCTCCGGATGCGACCGTTCTCGACCGCGAAGGTGTCGACGCCCTCCTCGATCTCGACCCAACCGGCGTCCAGGCGGCGGAGGAGTCGCACCGACGATTCGAACACCGTGGTGGCAACGACGTGCGGATGGACGCCGCGGGTGTCGCCGTAGCCCACGAGGATGCCCTGATCGGTGCAGACGTGCGCGAGCGGATGGCGCTCCGGTCGTTCTTGCCCGGCCGTTCCGATAGGGTGGCTTCCGATGAGCGCACCCGACCCACGGGCCGAGTACGAGCGTCGCCGCGATGCGCGGCGAGCCGCGCTCGCCGACGCCGACGAGCAGCACCGTCGGATCGGCCGCTATCGACTCGCCACCGCCGTCGGCGGGCTCCTCCTCGCCTGGGCCGCATTCGATCGCGGCCTCCTCGCGGCCGCATGGCTGTGGCTGCCCGTCGTCGCGTTCGCGGGCCTCGTCGCCTGGCACGAGAGCGTGAAGAAGGCTCGCGACCGCGCCCAGCGCGGCGCGGCGCTGTACGAAGCGGGCCTGGCGCGGCTCGACGGTCGGTGGGAGGGACACGGCGCCCGCGGGGAGGACTTCCTACCCGACGGCCACCTGTACGCGGTCGACCTGGACCTCTTCGGAGAGGGCTCGCTCTTCCAGCTCCTCAGCCGTGCGCGCACCCGCCACGGCGAACGGCGACTCGCCGATTGGCTCGCCTCGCCGTCCGAGCCCGCGGCGATCGCGGCCCGGCAAGAGGCCATCGAGGAGCTGCGCCCGCGTCTCGACCTCCGGGAAGACATCGCCCTGGCGGGGGAAGACCTCCGCGACGCCGTCGACGCCGACCGCCTCGCCGGGTGGGGCCAATCGAAGCCGGCGTTGGACGCGGCGATCGTTCCGGCGCTCGCCGCCGTCGCGTCGCTCGGCACCATCGTCACCTTCTCGGCATACTCCGCGGGCCTCGCGAACGGCTGGCCACTCGTCGGGGCCGTCGTCGTTCAAGCCGGCCTCTACTACCTCGTGCGCGATCGTGTGTCGGAGGCGCTGCGGGGCGTCGATCGTGCCGCGAGCGATCTCGGCCTGCTCGCCGAGCTCGTCGCGAGGCTCGAACGCGAGCGGCTGTCGTCCCGACGGGGAGCCGAGCTCCAGCAGATGTTGCGCACGGGGGGAAGTCCCGCGAGCGCGGCGATCCGCTCCCTGCGCCGACGTGTCGAGATCCACGACTCGGGCCGAAATCTGCTCTTCATGCCGATCGCAATCCTCCTCCTCTGGCCGGTGCACGGCGCGTACTGGATCGACCGTTGGCGAGAGCGCTTCGGCGACGCGGTGGGCACCTGGCTCGAGGCCGCAGGGGAAATCGAAGCCCTGTCCTCCCTCGCGAGCCACGCGTACGAGCATCCGGAAGATGCCTTTGCGGAGATCGTGCCGTCGGGAGCGTCGTTCGAGGCGCAAGCCCTCGGGCATCCCCTCCTTCCGGTCTCCCAATGCGTACGCAACGACGTGCGCTTCGGGGACGTGACTCCGGCCCTGATCGTCTCGGGGTCGAACATGTCGGGGAAGACGACGCTCCTGCGCGCCGTCGGCTCGCTCCCATGTCGATCGGCGCGTCGATCCGCACGCAGGACTCTCTGTTGGAGGGGCGATCGCGCTTCCAGGCCGAGATCGATCGCATCCGCGACGTGATGGACCGTGCGACGACGGAACCCCCTCTTCTGTTTCTGCTCGACGAGGTGCTCGCGGGAACGAACTCCCACGACCGACGCATCGGTGCCGCCGCCATCGTGAGGGGACTGCTGTCGCACGGCGCCATCGGGCTGGTCACGACGCACGACCTGGCGCTCGCGGAGATCGAGACCGACGGCGGCCTCATCGGGAACGTCCACTTCGAGGACCACCTGGAGAACGGCCGGATGACGTTCGACTACCGCATGCGTCCGGGCGTCGTACGTCGCTCCAACGCGATCGAGCTGATGCGCTCGGTCGGAATCCCCGTCTGAGCGACTCGGGCTCAGGACGGCGGGGCCGCGTCGGGGCGAAAGAGGCGCCGCCGAAGCCCGGGATGAGCCAGGGGCACGACGAACGTCAGCAGGAGGAACGCAGCGGCGGCCCAAAACAGGGGCGAGCCCACGTCGGTGAGCGTCGCTCCGAAGAACGAATACGCACCGGCACGCACGAAGCCCCCTCCCGCGACCGCGACCATCAACGCGGCGAGTCGCACGGACGAGAACCCGGCGGCCCAGAAGATCGCGGTCATCGGCCCCGCCGGATAGGCGATGCTCAGAAAGACGAGAAGCGGGCCGGCCGACTCGACGTAGCGATCGAAGGTCGGGAACCGGCCGGCGATGCGATTCCGCACGCGATCGCCGCCGAGTCCACGAGCGAGAACGAACGTCAGGACGGCCGAGAGCACGAGTCCGATCGTCCCGAGGAGCGTCCCGACGAAGATCCCGAAGAGGAGGCCTCCAGCCGCGAGGAGGAACCCCGAGGGGATCAGGATGAACTGCCGCCCGGCGATCATCAGGACGAACAGGATCGGTGCCAGCCAACCCTGGCCCTCCACCCAGAGACGGATCGAGTCGGCATCGAGCTCGAGCCCCGCGCGGGCGCGTAGCCACTGCCCGGCGAGGAGCAGACCGGCGGCGACCACCAGAACCCCGATCGGGCGCGCACTCGGTTTCATGCCGCGCGCCGTCTCCCCCGGCGCACCGTGCGGTTCCTCTCCCGGGGCATGCCCCCGTGTACGCCGCGCGCCCGGATTCGACAAATCTCACCCGCGCCCCGCCGGCACCGGGCCGGGAATCCCGACCGACCTACGCCGCTTCGGTCTCCGCCCGTGGCGCGCCGGCGCCCGAGCGCCCGGCGCGCGGCGCCGTCGCTCGGAGCTGCCGCACCTCCGGTACGCAGAGAACGACCAACGTCGGGACGACGATCATCGCGGCCGCCGCGAGCAGCGTCGGTCGCGCGCCGACGGACTCGAGGATCCACCCCGTCGCGGCGATGCCCATCGGGGCCAGAGCGATCGAACCGACGTGGTCGTAGGCAGCCACGCGCGAGAGGGCATCGGGAGCCACACGCGTCTGAACGGTGGTGTTCCAGAGGACGCCGAACATCTGCCCGAAGAGGCCGGCCACGAACCCGCCGAGCGCGATGACCACCAGAGGCGCGGGCCCCAGAAGCAGAAGCGGCGGCAGCGCGAAGGTGAACACGAAGCAGGTCGCGATCAGCATCGGACGCTCGACCCGAACGCGCAACGCCACGACGGCCCCCGCAAGCGTGCCGAGCCCGACCGCGCCCATGATCCACCCCCAGTCGGTCGCGCCGGCCAGAGCGCGCTTCGCGACGGTCGGTCCGGCGACCGCGACGACGCCCTCCCACGCGGCGACCACCAGCGAGAACTGGACGACGATCGTCCAGAGCCAACGATGACGGGTGAACTCGGCCCACCCCCCGGCCAGGTCCGTCCACAGGCTGGCCGGCTCGATCCGCGTCTGAGGCCGCGGGCGCAGCCCTGCCACGAGCGCGGCACTGACGCCGAAGGTGGCCGCGTCGATCGCGATGGCCACTCCGGCCCCCACCGCGGCCACGAGCACGCCAGCCACCGCGGCGCCGAGCGCCATCGCGCCGCTCTGCGCCATGCCGAGCAGCGCGTTCGCGGACTGGAGCTTCTCCTCTGGAACGATTTGCGGAACGATTCCCATCAGCGACGGGAGGATCAACGAAACGGCGATCCCGTTCACGGCCATGAGGGCGCACAGGATCGGGACCTCGGCGCGCCCGGTCAGAAACGAGGCGGCGATGACTCCCTGGCTGGCCATCCCGAGCAGATCGCCTCCGAGGATCATCCGCTTCCGCGACCCGCGGTCGGCCAGCGCCCCCGCGAACAGCTGGAACAGAACCTGGGCGGTCGCCATCGACGCCACGACGATGCCGACCGAGCCGGCCGAGCCCGTGATCTCCAACACGCCGAAGGCGATCGCGATCGGCGCCATGGCGCTCCCGAACATCGACACGAGTCGCGCGCCGAACAGGCGCGCGATGTTCGGATCGCGCAGCAGCGCGACGCCGTCCGGGCCTCGAGCTTGTCCTGTCGCCTCGCGCTCCATCGCGGCAGTGTAGCGCGCCTCGCCCGCCCCCTCCTAGAACCTCGTGTCCATGGACGTGGAGGAGACGGAGGTGGGACGAGTCCCGACCGCGAACCGGCCGCGACGTGGCGGAGATGCGCCCGGTGCGCGGAGCCCGGTCGCCTCGGATCAGATGACGTTCGCGGCCTCGAGTCGGGCGATCTCGTCTGCCGAGAGGCCGAGCAGCCCCTCGTAGACCTCGCGATTGTGCTCTCCGAGCCGCGGCGCGCCGCTGCGGATCTCTCCCGGGGTGCGCGACAGCCGGGGATAGACGCCCTGCATCCGCACCGGGCCGAGCTCCGGGTCGTCGACCGTCTCGAGGTCGCCGCGCGCCTCGATGTGGGGGTCGGCGCAGATGTCGGCGACGCTCATCGTGCGCGCGAAGGGGACGTCGTGCTCGATCGCGAGAGCCTCGATCTCACCCGAGGTCTTCGTCGCGCACCAATCCGCAACGATCTGGTTGATCTCGTCCGAGTTCTCGGCGCGCGCGCGCAGCGTCGAGAACCGCTCGTCGTCCAGGAGGTCCTTGCGGCCGATCAGCCCCGCGAGCTTGGGGAAGAGCCCGTCACCGGCCGCGATCAGGCTCACGTACTCTCCGTCCTCGGTCTCCCAGTTGTCGAGCGGCGCGGAGTTCCGGAGACGATTGCCTTCGCGTCCCCGGACGACGCCGAGTCGATCGTAGGCGGCGACCGTGTGCTCCATGATCCGGAGCACCGATGCGTACAGGGCGAGATCGACGACCTGCCCCCTTCCCTCCTCGCGTCCGGCACCCGCGTCGCGGTGGTAGAGGGCGATCAAGAGCGAGAAGGCATTGAAGAGGCCGGTCAAGTAGTCGGAGATGATGATGCCGGGGCGCACCGGGGGGCGATCCTTGTAGCCGGTCACGTGAAGAAGGCCGCCCATCGCGATCCCATTCCGGTCGAGGCCGGGACGCGGCGCGTAGGGGCCGGTCTGGCCGTAGACGCTCACCCGCGAGAGCACCAGGCGGGGGTTCACCTCCTCCAATACGTCCGGACCGAGCCCCCACTTCTCGAGCGTGCCCGGCTTGAAGTTCTCGACCATCGCGTCGGCGTGCACGACGAGCTTCTTCAGGAGCTCACGGCCTTCGGGCCTTCGCAGATCGCAGGTGATCGACTTCTTGTTCCGCCCTTCGACCGCCCACCAGAGCGAATACCCGTCTTCGAAGGGCCCGATCGTTCGCATGAAGTCTCCGCGGCCGGGCTGCTCGACCTTGATGATCTCGGCCCCGAAGTCCCCGAGAAGCGTCGCCGCGAAGGGCGCACCGATCCGCGTGCCGATGTCGATGATGCGAAGGCCCTCGAGCGGCAGTCCGGCCATGTCGTCCCTCAGCGAGGCAGGCCCAGCACGCGCTGAGCGATGATGTTGCGCTGGACCTCGTTGGTCCCGGCGAAGATCGACGCCGCTCGATAGTAGAGATACGAGCGCAGGAGTCGTCCGCGCGCGATCGCGTGCGGACCCCCGTCGAGGACGCCCGCGGGGCCCAGGACGTCCATCAGCGTATCGTGCATGCGCTGACTCATCTCACTCCAGTAGAGCTTGATGAACGAGCTCTCCGGCCCAAGCGGCTCGCCGCGGACGCGCCGCGTGAGCGTGCGCCAATTGTTCAGCTTGGCGATCTCGACCTCGATCGCCGCCTGCGCGATTCGGTCGCGGCGCGGGTCGTCCGTGGGAAGCGTCTCGGCGAGACGGATCAGATCGTCGAGAAGCATCCGATGGATGACCAGCTGCCGCGGCGACGTTCCCCGCTCGTGTGCGAGAGTCGTCTGCGCGATCGACCATCCCTGATGGAGCTCGCCCACCAGGTTCTCTCGCGGAACGCGGACCTCGTTCAGGAAGACCTCGTTGAACTCGGAGCTCCCGGTGAGCTGCTTGAGCGGCCGCACTTCGACGCCGTCGCTCCGCATGTCGACGATCATGTACGAGATGCCGCGTGCGCGCCTCGCGCCCGGATCGGTGCGCGCGAGCAGGATGCCGAAATCAGAGTACTGGGCCCAACTCGTCCAGACCTTCTGTCCGGTCACGACGAAGTGGTCACCGTCGGGCTCGGCCTTGGTCGAGAGCGCGGTCAGATCCGACCCGGCACCGGGCTCGGAGAAGAGCTGGCACCAGATCTCGTCGGCCGAGAGGATTCGCGCCAGATGGCGGCGCCGCTGCTCTTGGGTGCCGTGCGTCATGAGCGATGGACCCACGAGGTTCACGCCGATTCGATTGATGACCTCGGGCGCTCGCGCGGCGGCCATCTCCTCTTGCAGCAGGTAGTTCTCCTCCGGCCCGGCCCCGCGCCCGCCGTACTCCTCGGGCCAGTGAACCCCCACCCAGCGCGCCTCGGCCAGAGTGCCTTGCCACCTGCGCAGGAAGCCGAACTCGTCGTCGAGCGTCGCGAACTCTTCGAACGCATCGGTGCCGTAGCCGGTCGGCACGTGGGCGGAGAGCCAATTCCGCAGCTCGGCGCGAAACGCCTCGGCCTCGGGCGAGAACGTGAGATCCATCGCCTCGACTCTATCGAGGGGCCCCAGCGCCCCGCAATCGAGAGCGCCTCCGGTGGGCTTTTTCAGGGGCGCTTTCTCGTTTGCGATGGTGTAGGCATATTGGTCGACAGTCGGCTCCGGCATCTGCCGTGAACGGCTCGCAACCGGGGGAAACGAGAAAGGAACCGACCCAGTGAAGAGCATTCTGCGCACACGAACGATCGCGCTCGCCGCGGCCGCTCTCGCCACGTTGGGCGTGGCGTCGCGAGCCGACGCACAGATCCAGCTCACGCCCGACTCGGGGCGCTATCTGATCCAGCGGACCGTCGGGGTCGAGGAGTGGGCGATCTCGTACAACTTCGAGGACGGCACCCTGACGGGGAACGTCTTCAAGACGGATGGCTCCCCGCCGTCCTTCATCTTCTGCGAGTTCACCGACATCCAATACGCGGACGATCCGGCCGACAACCAGTACTTCCTCGACTGCTTTGGCTCGGACGCCTGCACGCAGGCGCCGTGTGATCCGAGTGCGTGGACCGACATCGGCCAGAACATCCCTCTTCCCGCGAGCTTCGTGCTGCCGCCCGAGACCAAGGCCACGTACGGCGGCAACGTCGAGCCGATCTTCACGGCCAGCTGCGCGCTGGGCGCGTGCCACGACTCGGTCACCGCGTCGGCGGGTCTCGACCTCTCGCCGGGCGTCGCCTACGGCAACATCGTCGACGTGATGTCGACCCAGATGCCCATGCTCAGCCTGGTCGAGCCGTTCGATTCCGACGACAGCTACCTCTTCCGGAAGCTGCTCGGTACCGGGATGGGCTCGCAGATGCCACTCGGCGGGATGCTCTCGCAGGACCAGCTGGACGACGTGATGAACTGGATCGTCGAGGGCGGCGTCCAGAACTGAGGCCGACCGCGCGCGGGGCCGGAGCCGAGACGCTCCGCCTTCGCGCGGCCTCTCCGACCACCATGACGCTCCCACGCCTCCTCCTCACATTCGCCCTCGCGACCGCGCTCGCGAGCTGCGGCGACTCGGCCAGCGGGCCGACCGGCCCGCAGTCTCGGTCCGGAGAGCTCGACGCGCTCTCGTACAACGTCGCGGGCCTCCCCGAGGGCCTCTCGGGATCGATGCCGGCCACCTTCATGCCGCTCATCGGACCACGCTTGAACGCCTACGATCTGGTCCTCGTCCAAGAGAGCTGGAAGACCCCCGACCCGAATCCGTTCGCGCCGTCGCGCACGTACCACGAGGAGCTCGTGGCGCGCGTGGATCATCCGTACCGGTCGACCCCGGCCGAACCACCGCTCGGGAACGACCCCCGCCGTCCCGAGGCGCTGCTCGCGGACGGGTTGAACCGCTTCTCGCGCTTTCCCTTCGCTCCCGTCACCCGCGTGGCCTGGGAGGGATGCAATCTCACCGCGGCCGACTGCCTGGCGTTCAAGGGCTTCAGCTACGCGCGCACCGAGCTCGCACCCGGCGTCCAGGTGGACGTCTACAACCTCCACATGGAGGCGGGGAACTCCGAGGACGATCAGCGGCTGCGCGACGAAGGCATCGATCAGATGCTCGACGCGATCGACAGCGCATCGGCCGGCCGCGCTCTGATCGTCGGCGGCGACTTCAACCTCCATGGCGACGAGGAGCCCGATGCGAGCCAGTATGCGCGGTTCCTCCGCGAGGCGGGACTGACGGACGTGTGCGCCTCCCTCGACTGCCCGGAGCCGGACCGGATCGACAAGATGGCGTTTCGTTCCGGGGGCGGCGTCGAGATCGAGGCCCTCAGCTGGCGGTTCGCGACCGACGAGTTCGCGGCGCCCGACGGAACGCCTCTGAGCGACCACGACGCTCTGGCCGTGCGGTTCGCCTGGCGCACCGTCGACTGAGACGAGCGCTCGAACCGCGCCGCGGGATGTGCGCCGTTGGCGTTCCCACTCTTGCGAAAATGCCCGACATGGCGGTTTCGCGGGACTTCGGGTCCCGGATTTCCAGTCGTTTTCGGCCACCCAGGTGGCATCGGGCTTGCTGCGTCCTCTCCCCTGGAACCATCCCCATGAAACGACCGAGACTGCATGAACCCGGGACCTCGTAGTCCAGGGCGACGGGCCCGAGCGCGCTCGGGCCTCCGCGCCGCACGGCTCTTCCTCCCTCTCTCCACTCTCCTCCTCCTCCTGAGCAACGTCTCCACCGCCCCGGCGGCGACGCTGACGTCCATCCGCGTCACTCCGGCGGGCCTCACGATGGCTCCCGACGAGACGCGCCAGTTCTTCGCGACGGCCGTCTACAGCGATGGATCCGTGCAGGACATCACCGCGGTCGCCGAGTGGACGACGGGCGACTCCCGCACGGCCAAGGTCTCGCAGGAGCATGGATCGCGGGGCCTCGTCCTGGCGCGGGATCCGGGGTCCGTGGAGATTCGCGCCGCGCTCGAACATGGAGGCAGCAAGACGAAGGGCGAAACGGTCCTCACGGTCTTCGCGGGAGCCATCGTCGAGATCACGACCCGCCCGAGCAGCAAGAACCTCGACGTGGGCTTCGCCGAACCGTTCAAGGCGCGCGCACGCTACACCTTGAACGACTACGTCGGTGACGTGACGGACCAGGTCACGTGGTCCTCGAGCGACCCCTCCAAAGCGTCGGTGGACCAGAGCGGGCTGGTGACCCCGCATCAGTCCACGGGAGAGGGCTTCATCACCATCACCGCGCACCACGGCGCAAGTGGACTCTCGAACTCGCCGGACGATGGCCAGACCAGGATCAAGGCGGCGATCACCCATCTCGAGTTCGACGAGGACCTTCGCAACGAGAACGGCGCCCTCCTGCTCAACATGGGCGCCGGCATGGTGACCGGCGTGGACGTGTACGCGCACCGCACCGACCTCACGACATCCCGCATCACGCGAGACATCACGTTCGAGGTGCTGGGCGCGGCGGGCGTCGTGAAGGTCTACGGCGACGGAGAGATCGAAGGCCGGGAGGCCGGCGACACCGAAGCTCTTTCGGACGGCCTGGTCGCGATCCGCGCCGTCGACGAGACGCGCGGGAACCTCACGGCGACGCAGAACTTGGTCGTGTTCGTCTCGGGCGCCCTGTCCGAGCTCGTCTTCGATTCCGATCCCCTCACGACGACGGTCGGAGAACGCAAGACCGCGAAGGTGAAGGGTCGCACGACGACCGGGCTCGAGACCGTCGACCTGCGCAAGGTCCTGCACTGGACGACGGGCAACGGCTCGATCGCCGAGGTGGGCGAGGATTCCGAGATCGACTCCGAGAACGTCGGCAAGGTCCTCGGCAAGAAGGCCGGCTCGACGACACTCACGGCCACGGAGCCCAACACGGGTGTCTCCAAGACGATCGACGTGGACGTGCGCGGGGCCTTCACCGACGTCGAGATCGACGCGGAAGAGATCGTCCTCGGCGTGGGCATGTACCTCCCGCTGCGCGCGAACGGCATCCGGTCGGACGGCTCGAAGAGCACCGTGACCTCGCAGGTCGACTGGGAGATCACCGGCGGAGGCGTCGCCGCCATCGACCCTCTGGGCTTCGACCTCGGGGACGGAACGCTCACCAAGGGCGTGCTCGAGACGACGGGCGCCGGCAACGCCTCCGTCCGCGCCCTCCTGAACGCGGGCACGCCGGACGAGATCGCCTCGGAGAGCGTCCCGATCACGGTCGAGGGCACGCTGGTCGCGATTCGCGTCAAGCCGACGAGCTTCAAGGTCGTTCGAGATCAGCGCCGCAAGGCGTCCCTCGAAGGCGAGCTCTCGACCGGCGCGCTCACGAGCGATCTTGCGGCGATCGCCTCGTGGGCCGTCGCCGACACGTCGATCGCTCTGGTGGGCAACGGCGTCGACGTCCCCGATGTCGACGACCCGCTCGACGTGGGCGAGGTCCTGGGCGTCGACAGCGGCGTGACGACACTTTCCGCAACCGAGCCGATCAGCGGTCTGACCTCCGCCGAAGTCGACAACCTGCAGGTTCAGGGCGACGTCGTCGAGGTCGAGGTCGACGAAGCGAACGGCGGCGTCGTGCAGGTCGGCACGCCCGGCGAGTACAAGGCGCGCGCGACCTTCGTCGACGGCTCGAAGGCGGTGATCAGCGACCGCTGCGAGTGGAGCAGCGACGACGAGTCCATCGCCACGGTCGACAACGTGTCGGACAAGGGCATGGTCTCGGGCCATCGAATCGGCGGCCGCACCACCATCCGAATCGTCTGTGATGGACAGAACGCATCCGGCGTCGTCGAGGTCGCGGGCGCCATCCTCGGCCTCGAGATCTCGCCGGACAAGTTCAACGGCAAGGCTCTTCAGGAGAGGCGGTTCCGGGCGGCCGCGAACTACGAGGGAGGCCCGCGCGGCGACGCCACCGATCTCGTGGACTGGAGCACCGACAATCCCACCGTGGTGATGGTCGACAACCTGAACGAGAAGGGCCTCGTCCGATTCATCGGCGACGGCACGGCTCTGATCATCGCCGTCGCGCCGAGCGGCCACGTCGCCACCGCCAACGTAACCGTGACGGGCGGCGTGACTCACCTCCGCGTCGTCCCGAAGGACAAGACGATCCGGGGCAGCACGGGCCGCAAGCTCAAGGTCATCGCGGAACTCAGCGACGGCGACCAGACGACCGTCACCAACCAGGTCTCCTGGAACTCGACCGACCCGGACATCGCGCGGATGAGCGAGCGCGAAGGCGAGGAACGCATCGTCCTGGGAGGCTCGAAGCTCGGTACGGCCATCCTGACGGCCTCCCTGCCCTCCGGAGAGACGGGGACGACGGAGATCACCGTCGACTCGCTCCTCACCGGGCTATCGATGCGCCCCGAGACCCGCCGGATCGACGTGGGCAAGCATCGCCGCGTACGCGCTCGCGGTCATTTCGACGACGGCAAGAGCAAATCCGTCACGCGCTACGTCGAGTTCATCAGCGAGGACCCGGCCATCGCGATCGTAGAGAGCTTCGGATCCAAACCGGGCCGCGTCTACGGCATCTCTCCCGGAACGACGACGATTCGCGCCGTCGATCCGACCACGGGCATCGCAAGCGACGACACCACGACCATCGAAGTCGTGCTCCCGTAGGTTCGGCGCGCCGCTCGACACGCGAAGGACGCGTGGCTAACCTCCCGCGCGTTCCTCCCATGTCGTACGCTCCCTCCTCGCGGCGCCTTTCGAGGCCCCTCCTCACGATCCTGGCCCTCGTGGCGGCGTCGACGGTCGGCTGCCGCCGCGGCGAGCCGAGCGCGCTTCAGCCGGCGGTCCGGCTGACGCAGATCATCGCGTCGAAACATCCCCCGAAGATGCCGGCGCGATGCGCCGTCGCCGACGAGTCGCGGCCCGCACTCGGCTGCCCGATTCGAAGGAACGTCCTGAGCGCGACGATGCCCTTCCCCGAGGGACCGACGATCGACGTGAAGGCGCAGCTCCCGAAGGCGCTCAAGCGGGGTCGGATCGTTCTCGAGCCGAGCGTCTCGAGCGACGAGGTGGAGGGCTGGAAGGACCTCCCGCCGATCGTTCTGGAGGGCGCCCACCCGGGCGTCACGCTCTCGCTTCCCATCCCGCGCGATCTCGAGAGGACGAAGGAGCTCCGGGTCCGCGTGGTCGGCCAGGCCATCCCCTACGTACTGCGCACCTACGAAACGGACGGGGTGGAGATCGGGCGGCGGTCCCAGCTCCACGTCGGTCTCGCGATCGACCCGGTGGCCGCCGACGTCGGGGCGGCTCCGGTCGCGTTCGTGATCGAGACGCACGGCCGGACGGGGACGCGGGAGCTGCTGCGCGAGATCGTCGACCCGGCCGAGACGCGCGACCGGTGGCTCGACCGCCGCATCGACCTCGCGAGCCTCGCCGGCGAGACGGTCCGCTTCACGCTGCGCACGGAGGTCCAGGCGCCCCCGGACGGATCCGCGGTCTCGGATTGGAGCGTGCCCATCTGGGGCAACCCGCAGATCCTCGAGAGACGGCCCCGCCACGCGCATCGCAACGTCGTGCTCGTCTCCCTGGACACGATGCGTGGCGACTTCGTGGGCACGGAGTACGAGGGGCGCCGCCTCACCCCACGGCTGGACGAGAAGGCGGCCGAGGGCGCGAGCTTCTCCGAGGTGCTCGCCCCCTATCCTTCGACGAGCGCGTCGCACATGAGTCTGTTCACGAGCACGTACCCCGCGGAGCACAAGGTCCTCCACGCGAAGCACGTGCTGCCCGGCTCCATGCCCACTCTCGCCGAGATCTTCGCGGCGAACGGATACGAGACCGCCGCGTTCACCGAGAACGCGATGCTCGCTGCGGAGGCCGGCTTCGAACGCGGCTTCGACGACTACTACGAGAACCGCGGCCTCAGCATGTGGGATGCGCGCGGCGACATCGAACAGACCCTGGACCGCGGGCTACGCTGGCTGGGACACCACCGCGACGAGAAGTTCTTCCTCTTCCTCCACAGCTACCAGGTGCACTCCCCGTACGAGCCGCCGCTCGAGCACGACGTCTTCACGACGGCGCCGCAGCCCGGCGAGAAGAAGCGCTGGCGTCGCATGCGCAATCGGTACGCGGGCGAGGTCGTCTACACGGACCGTGTGCTGCGGCGCCTGTTCGACACGCTCGATCGGCTGGGCCTCGCGGACGAGACGGTCGTGGTCGTGACCGCGGACCACGGGGACGAGTTCGGCGAGCATGGAAGCATCGGCCACTCGCGAACGGTGTACGACGAGGTCTTGCGAGTGCCCCTCGTGATGTGGGCGCCCGGCTTGATCCCCGCGGGCGCCCGGATCGACGCGCAGGTGTCCCTCGTCGACCTCGCGCCGACGCTCCTCGACCTCGTGGGTATCGGGCCCATCGACGCGCTCCGCGGCGAGAGCCTCGTGCCCACGATCTACGACGGCGCGCCCCCTCACGGCACGGTGCGCTTCGCGGAAGGACCGTCGCTGCAGCACGAGGACGGCCGCCTGTTCTCCGCCCGCACCGCCGACCACAAGTGGATCGGCCGCGAGGGCAAACCCGAACCCGTCGAGATCTACGACCTCCGTGCGGACCCGGGCGAGCAACGAAACCTCGCCGAAGACCCGGAGCTCCGCGCCCGCGGCCGCGAGCTCCTCCAGGTCTACCGCGACCTCGACGCCGCCGCCTCCGCCCGCGCCGGCGACACGCCGACCGAACGCGAAGTCGACACCCGCACCCAGGACAAGCTCCGAGCCCTCGGATACGTCGAGTAGTCTCGGAGGGGACGTTCGTTACCTTTTCGCGAACGTTACCTTTTCGCAGCCGAAAGGTAACAACTGCGGAAAAGGTAACGAACGTCCCCTCGGGTCAGGGCGTGGCGCGCTTGCGTTTGCGGGACGAGTTCCAGACGATCTCGGTCGGCATCGAGCGGAGGTAGCCCACGTTGCGGCCGATCTCCTGCTGCGTCTGGAACTCGCCCGCGATCGAGAAGTGGTAGCCGATCGCGTCGTCGCTCAAGCGGTACTCGTCGGGCGTGTCGAGCAAGGCGCCGTGCACGATCAGCTTCTCGAGGGAGGTTTCCTGCTGCGGCGTCAGCGGCGCACGCAGCAACGACTTCGGCACCGACCAGAGCTGACCCAGGCCGAGAACGAAGTCGCGCTCCTGCCACGTCTCGTCGCTCACGTGATGCGCGCAGGACCAGACGGGACCGCCCGCATTCGCCTTCTCGGCGTACGCCGCGATGTCGCGTTCGTTCATGTACGCCCAGTCACACGTGATACCCATGGCACCGGGTCCCAGCGCGAGCATGTCGTGGGACGACCGGTAGTAGTAGCGTCCGTAGTGCGACACGGCGCTCGGCACGTCGGCCCGATTGAACTGCTGGAACGTGTTGAACTCGTAGCCCGCGTCGATGAGGGAGCGGTACGCCTGCCGGTATTGAGCGAGCGCCTCGGCCTGGCTGGGCAGCTGCAGCTTGCCCTCGCGCACCAGGTGATAGAGCGGAGCCGGTGGCACGAGATCCGTCCGGTGGATGTCGACACATGCGACGCCGAGCTCGATCGAACGGTCCAGATCGTACTGCCAGTCCTCGGTCGTCTGACTGGGGAGCGCGTACATGATGTCCCAGATCACGGGGTACCCGAGCCGCTCGAGGTCGCTCAGACGATCCGCGAGCGTCTCCTCCGACGGCACGAGGGCCAGGAACTTCCGAAGCCGCGGCACGGACGTCTGCCAGCCGAAGCTCACGCGATTCACGCCGAGCTCGTGACAGATCTCGAGATTCGACGGCGTCATCGTCTCGAGGTTCATCTCGATCGTGAAGTCCTCGACCCGGCTCAGGTCGAAGTGGTCGCGCAGTCCTTGGAGAACGCGTCGAAGCTGAGCATCAGGGAGGCGCGTCGGCGTCCCCCCTCCGATGAAGACGTGCTCGATCGAGAGCCCACGCGCGTACGCCTGCGCCCCGTAGTACTGCATCTCCCGCAGAATGGCGTCCGCATAGGCGCGCATCACGGGATCGTCCTCCTGGACGACGTTGATGTTGTAGAAGCAGAACGAGCAGTGGGTGCGACAGAACGGCACGTGCAGGTAGAGGATCGCCTTGCGCCCGCCCGCGTCGCGCCGGGCCAAGCCCTCCGCGAACGCCGCGCGGGACTCCTCGATGAGCGGATCGGTGTCGGTGTTGACGGTCGGGTAGTAGAAGAACGGCATGTGGCGCACCCGATCGACCGGGTAGAGGTCTTCGACCGACATGGAGCCTCAGGCTACCTCTCCGTGGCGGGGAGTTCCACGCGCCTCGGGATCGCCTCCGGCCCGCTCCACGAAGGGCCAGAGCCACCACTCCTGAGGGAAGCGCCGGATGAATCGAGCGAGCTCCGCGAACACCTCGGCGAACGGGTCGGAGACGGCCGCGGAGACGGGACGCCCGAACTCGACGATCATCTTCCTGCGACCGCTTCGCGCGACCATCGGAACGATCGTGGCGCGCGTCATCTGCGCGAGTGCGACGACGCCCGTCGAAAAGCGCAGGCGCTCACCCGCAACGTCGACGACGCTCGTGCGGTCGGACACGTCGCCCGGCACGTCGAGAGCCGCGAAGACCGCCTCCCCCGCGAGCAGGTGCTCCCTCGCCCTCACGGCCGAGACGCCGTCGACGCCGAAGACCGCTCCATCGAGGAGCTCCCGAACCCACGCGACCTTCTTCTGGCCCCAGGCGCGCTTCGGATCCGCCATCGGGTTCGCGTCGTCGAGACCGCGGATGATCGGACGCACGTCGATCCCCGCCCTCCGGCGGAGGAATACGCAGCTCAGCACCGGGTGCCCGAAGTGCAGGGTCGCGTAGACGACCGGCCCGGTCGGCCGCGGAACGTCCCCGCCATCGGGGAGCCAGCATTCGAACGCCGCCCGGTGGCGACGAAAGTACGCGCTGTCCGCTTCCTCCTGTGCCTCCGAGAGGATCGCACCCCGGTAGGCCTCGCGTGCGTCCCGCTTCTCGAGCCCCGTCCACCGCATGATGCGATCGACCGCCACACGCATCCGCTCGGGGTCCGAGCGTCGTTCGAGCGACGCACACGCTTCGGCGTACGCCTGGCCGAGCCCCCGTCCCCAGCCCGCCATCGGCAGCAGGAGCTCGTAGCGAAGGCGCGCGCGCGATCCGTCCCGGGAGAGCATCTCCGGGGTGGTACTCGCATGTGCGGCGTACGAAGTCATTTCTGGCGATCCGCCGCGGCTGCCGCCGCCCACTTGACGCCGATCTCGGTTTCGACCAGACCTGCGGCAGGAAGAGACGCCCCCACGTCTCCACTCCTTTCGTCCCACGGGCGGCCCACCGCGCATGTCCTCCTACCCCGAAAAGCCCTTCGAAGCGTTCCGGGTCGGCGACCGCGCGTCCTTCCGCAAGACCTTCACCGAAGACGACGTTCGCGCCTTCGCCGCGCTCACGGGCGACCACCACCCCGCGCACTTCGACGGCGCGTACGCGCGGGCGAGTCGCTACGGGCGTCCCGTGGTGCACGGGCTCCTCACCGCGTCCCTGCTCTCGACCGCGAACGCCCTCCTCCTCGGGACACCCGGCGCGGTGTCGATCGAGCAGAACGTTCGATTCCTGCGTCCGGTGTTCCTCGGAGACACGATCACGGCGACGTCGGAGGTCGTGAAGCTCGTGCCGGAGCGGCGCTGGATCCGATGCAAGGTGACGTGCACGAACCAGCACGGAGACGAGGTCCTCACCGGCGACGTCGTGGAAGGGAAGTAGGCCCTACCTCTCTCGCTCCGCCGGCCCCGGCCGCAGGCGCTCGACCAGCTCGATCATGACCCCCTGGCTCGCGCCGTCCGGCGACGCGAACTGAACGCGCATGCCCTCCCCCTCGCGCGGCTCCGAATCGAGCGGACGGAGACCGGCCGCGTGGAGACGCTTCATCGCTTCGGCGACGTCGTCCGTACGCAACCCGACGTGGTAGATCCCCGGTCCGCGGTGCGCCATGTGCCGGAGCTGCGTCTTCTCGACGGGGGCCTCGATCAGCTCCAGCTCGACGCCGTTCACGCAGACGTGCGCGAGGCGGATGCCGTGCTCGGGAACGTCTTCGGGCCCCACCACGTCGAGGCCGACGACGTCGCGCCAGAACACCACGGCGGCGTCCATGTCCGCCACGTAGATGCCGACGTGATCGATCTGCGAGACCCGGCCCTTCATGGGCGAGCCATATCGCCGCCCGGCAGGCGAATCCAGACCTCCGCCGTCGCCGCCGGACCGGGCGACGGCCCCGCGACCCCCGGCCGCGACGCCACCTCCGATCTCGACTACGCTCCCGGATCGGCCGGCGGGACCCAGATCGCGGAGGTCACGGCACGCTCCTGGATGCTCGTCGGCTCCGGCGCATCGACGCCCAGGGTCTTCGCCGCGTACGTGGTGTGCCGCGGCGTCGGGATCTCGATGGCGCGCGCGTAGTACAGCGCATCCTGCGCCGGATCGAACTCCGGATCCCGCCACAGCCCCGTCAGCTCGGCCGCACCGATCGAGTTGGCGTAGCTCGCGTCCTCCACGTCCACGGTGTTGCCCACCGCTACCAGCGCGCCACCAGCCGAAGCCGCCACGCGATCGCCGGAAGCGGCCACGTCGAAGACCTTCTCGTGGCTCTCGCCGCTCGCATCGACCCAGGCTTTGATGATCTGGACCCGGTCGAGGTTCGCACCGATCGGATCCTTCAACGCCGACGCGATGAAGACCGGGGACGCGCCCGCTCCGCCCTCGAGCGTAGCGCCCATCGGCACGCCTCCCTCGTACGCGGCCTCGAGCCAATCGCGCTCGAGCAGGTCGGCCGGATACCCCCACCCCGCGAAGAAGCGGAGCTGGATGCGGGGGCCCGACGACGCGTACGTCTCCTTCCGCTGCATCGCCTCGAAGATCGAGTCGCGCGTGTTCTCCTCCGCCCACACGGCGACCAGCCCGGCGGCGCCGTAGGTCCGTATCGGGAGGCGCTCGAACGGTATGTAGAGCGCTTTCCCCAGCCGCTGAGCCGGTGTCCCGTCGAGGAGCGGCAGCTTTCCGTGATGGTTGTCCTCCTCTACCGAGGAGCTCGAGTTGTGGCTGTCGCTGCTCCCGATCACGCCGAAGCGATACGGATTGAAGTCCTCGCGGTGCGCCAGCTCCAACCCGGTGCGAAGAGCGTCTCGCGCATAGCTGCCGGCCGGCTCGCTCGGCGGCGCGGACGCGATCATGACGGTGTCCATCAGCTCGAAGTCGGCGAACTCGTCCTCGGGCGAGAGACTCGGATGGGTCTCCGAGGTTCCTTTGATCTGGAAGATCTCCACGAGTGGCTCGTTGCGCATGCGCGTTCTCGCATACTCGGGCGTCAGCGGCCGTCCGTCGAACGTCGTGGTGTCGAACATGCGCCCGTCGCTCGCGTTGGAGTTGTGGGGGATCGCGAGAACCTCCATTCCATGCGCGCGCTGCTCGTCGAGAGCGGCCCAGAGGTCTTCGGGGTTCTCGGAGTCCCGAGACGAGAACGGCTCGTCCGGAACGTCTCGAGACTTGTAGATCACGTTTCGATGGAGATTCCGATCACCGGGCATCGACGAGTACTCGTACGCGATGAACGTGGTGAAGCGGCCCGGGTCGTCGTGCCGCTCGGCGGCGTCGATGATCTCCTGCCAGGCGGACCGGGACACGGCCTCCATGCCATCGACGCCGAAGGTCTCCTCCCGCGTATCGCGGCTTCCCATCTCCAAGAAGGCCGTCCGCAGGAAGATCCAGGTCGCACGAAGTCGGTCGCCGGACCCGATCGCCGCACGCAGCTCGGCGAGCTGCTCGTCATCGCCACCCGAGAGATGGCGCGGCACCCCCAGGAACTCGGCGTGGTCGGTCACGGCGCCGAAGTCCAGCGGGCGCTTCGCCCGGATCGGATAGCCGAGCGCATGCTCGATCTCTCCGCCCTTCAGGAACGTATAGGCGTCGTCGGGCAGAGTGCGCGTTCCCATCGTGAAGGCGTCGTACGAGAGGCTCGTGTGCACGTGGAGAATCTCCTCTCCGAGCAATCGGACGCTCGTGTACCCGGCTCCGTCAACCTTGCGATTGGAGTTGCGCAACGACGTGAAACTACTCGCCGTTGCCTGGTCGTCTGCATCGACCAGCAGAACTTCGCGCCCTTCTGCTGAGCGCA
>JAUIFY010000284.1 GCA_030430245.1 bacterium
ACCACGGGCTACGCGATGCTCGTCCCGCGCACGCCCGCGGCCGTCCATCCGTTGATCGCCGCGTGGCTGTGGGTCGTCGTCGAGCTCGCACGATCGATCCCGGTGGTCGGGATGCCCTGGGGATTGCTCGCCCATACGCAATGGGAGAGTCTCGCGCTGATCCAGATCGCGGACCTGGGCGGCGCCTACGCCGTGACCTTCTTGATCGTGTTCGTGAGCATGTCGATCGGCCTCGCCTTGCGGCCACTGCCATCGGCCGTCCGACTGAAACGTCTCGCACCGGCGGCCCTGCTGCTCGCGGCCGCGCTTCTCTACGGATCCTCGGCGCGTACGATTCCCCCCGGCCCGGGACGACCGGTGGCGGTCGTCCAGGGCAACGTCCCCAACGAGTACCGGTGGAACCGATCGTTCTTCGAGCGGAATCTCCTCGCGTACCTCCGGCTCTCCCCCGGGCCCGACGCAGAGACCGCTCCCGATCTCGTGGTGTGGCCCGAGAACGCGGTCAGCTTCTACCTCGACCGCGAGCCGATGATGCTTCGCCCCCTCCGAAGCTTCGCCACCCGGACCGGCTCCTCGCTGATCGTCGGAGCTCCGCGTCTCGCGGACGCTGGACGCGCCCACAACTCGGCGTTTCTCATCGAGCCCGACGGCGCGATCGGCGACACGTACGACAAGCGACTCCTGGTACCGTTCGCCGAGGGGGCGATCTGGCCCACCGCCGCCCGAGAAGCGTCGGACGAGCCCCGCTACGTGAACGGCGACCGCCAGCGACTCCTGTCGACGCACGGCCTGCGGCTCGGCGCGCTCATCTGCTTCGAGGTGCTGTTCCCCCACCTCTCGCGGGCGAACGTGCTGGACGGAGCGAACGTGCTCCTGAACATCTCGAACGACTCGTGGATGGACGCGTCCGGCAGTGGCGCGGCTCCGCGACAGCACTTCGCGATGTCCGTCTTTCGCGCGGTCGAGCTTCGGCGGCCTCTCGTCCGCTCCTCGTCGGGCGGGATCTCGGGATTCATCGACGCCGACGGGAAGGTTCGTGCGCGCGTGCCGTGGGGCGAAGACGGCTACGCAGTCGGACGCGTCCAACCGGCTGACGGTCTCACGTCGTACGCTCGCTACGGCGACGCCTGGGTGATCCTTCTCTCCGGGCTGATCGCGGGCACCGTCTGGCTCCGCGCGACGAGAGGAGAGCCGTCATGAGCCGTCGGCGCATTCGGTGGCTCGTCACGACCGGCGCCAGTCTCTCGGCACTGCTGCTCATCGTCGTGACCTTCAACTCGCTCTCGTGGATCGGCCAGACGTTCCCCGGAATGATGGTCATGGCCAACCGCGTGGTTCCCTCGGTCGCGCTCTCCCACTGGAGCGACGGCCGGACCCCCGAGCTCTTCCAACACCAGATCGTCGCCGTCGACGGCACGCCCGTCGAGAGCGCTCGGAGCGTCTTCGACGCGGTCCGCGGAGAACCCTTCGGTACGACCTTCACGTACGAGATGCGAGACCCGATGGGCGACCGCCGGTCGGTTCGCCTCCCCTCGCAGACGTTCTCGCGAACGGACTACCTCTCACTCTTCGGCACGTTTCTCCTGAACGGGCTCGTCTTCATGACGATCGGCTTCCTCGTGCTCTGGGTCACGCCGACGGCGCCGGCCAGTGCGGGGCTCGCGGCGACCGTCCTCTTCACCGGGCTCTTCGTGACCACCGCCGTCGACCTCTACGGCCCCTATTGGTTCTTCCGCCTCCACGTCTTTGCCGAGTCGTTCATGGGCGCCGCGTTCGCCCATCTCGCCCTCGTATTCCCGACGGACCGGCTCGGACGCCGGCGCGGCCGTGTCCTCCGATGGCTCTACGGCGGCAGTGCGATCCTTGCCGTCTTCTACGAGCTGGTGCTCTGGAATCCGGGGCTCTACACGCTCGCTCACCTGTGGGCCGTCGGGCTCCAGGTCGCGGGGTGCATCGCGATGATCGCGGCGTTCGTCCACGACTACCTTCGCTCGGGCTCTGCTCTCGTGCGCCGCCGCGTTCAGGTCGTCACACTCGGAGTGGTGGCCGGCATGCTCGCGCCCGCTTGCGTCTGGGCGACGTCGGCCGCGCTTGGCGGCGCCGTGTCGATGAACGGAGCCGCACTCACGGCATTCCTGTTTCCCCTCAGCTTCGCCTACGCCGTCCTCCAGCAGGATCTCTTCGAAATCGACGTCGTCCTCCGCCGCGCCGTCACCTACACGCTGGTCGTCCTCGCGACCGTCACGATCTACGTCGCCGTCCTCGGCTCGGCCGAGTGGGCGATCGGCGCCCGCGCGATGCGGCACCCGGTTCTCCTGGTCGCACTCAATCTCGGCCTGCTCTTCGCACTGTCGCCGATCCGCGACCGCGTTCGAGAGTTCGTGGACTCCCGATTCTTTCGCCGCGGCTACGATGCCCAGGCCACCGTTCAGCGGCTGGGGCACGCTCTCGAGTCCGCGCGCCAGACGTCGCAGGTGATCCGGGAGACGCGGGAGGTCCTGCGCGAGACGTTCTGGGCGCGCGAGTGCATCCTGCTCTCCCGGTTTCGGGGCGCGTGGACCGCGTTGCCGGACCAGGGCGACGCCCTCGAGCTCTCGATCCCGCCGGAGACCCATTTGCGCCTCGCTCGTGGGGAGGTGCTTTCTCGCTACGAGTGGGACGACGGAGCGCGACGCGAGCCGCCCGCGCCGTGGGCCGGGACACCGACGGAGCTCATCGTGCCGGTGCTCCGCGACGAGAAGCTCGAGTATCTCCTCGCACTCGGAAGGAAGGAGTCCGGTCGCGCCTACAACGCCGAGGACTCGGCACTTCTGCGCACGATGTCGGGCCAGATCTCGCTGGCGATGGCGACCGCCCGCGCCTTCGGAGAGCTCGAGGAGCTGAACGTCAATCTCGAGAAGCAGGTCGAGGAACGGACTCGGGAGCTCGCGGTGGCGAACTCGGACCTCCGCGCCTCGCTCGACCGCTTGAACGAAGCGTACGCGAAGCTCGAGCAGAACCAGACCAGCCTCCTGCGGGCCGATCGGCTCGCGACCCTCGGTCGGCTCGCGGCCGGAATCGCCCACGAGGTCAACACGCCTCTCGGCGCGGTCTTGAACTCGCTGGAAATCCTCGACGGCCTCGGAAGGGAGTACGAAGAGTCGATCGGAGACGCCGAGGTGACCCCGGCGGACCACGCCGAGATCGCGCAGGAGATCCAGACGACGATCGGCGAGGCAAAGACGTGGGCGAACCGGGCCGCGACCTACATCCGGCGGGTCAAGGGCCACGGCCGGGATGCGGAGGCCGACGAGTCCCGTCGATTCGCGCTCGCAACCGTGTTCGCGGACGTCGCCGGGCTGCTCGGTCACCGGCTGAGGGCCGGCGGCTGTCGGCTGGATTACGACGCCGAGAGCGCGGCCGTCGAGCTCGTCGGAGACCCGAGCCGCCTCGGCCACGTGCTGATGAACGTGATCGACAACGCCATCGGGGCCTACGAGGAGCAAGACGCAGCGGACGGACGAATCGAGCTTCGCGCCGTTCGCGTCGACGAGACGGTGTACCTGGGGATTCGCGACTACGCCGGCGGGATCCCGGCCGACATCGCCGAGCACGTGTTCGAGGAGCTCTTCACGACGAAGGAACGGGGCAAGGGCACCGGCCTCGGGCTCTGGATCGCTCGGAACGTCGCCGAGCGGAGCTTCCGCGGCGCGCTGGATCTCGTTCCGGTGGACGGCCCGGGCACGGGGCTCCTGGCCGTCCTCCGCGACGACGCCCCGCGTGGGGTCTGGACGACGTCCTCCGCGCCCCCCGATGACGAAACCGATCACGCCCCGGCAGCGGGTCTCGCGTCGTCCGACTCCCGTCCGTAGAAGGCGAGCGCCGCCTCGACCCGGTTGTCGACTTCGAGCTTCGCGAAGATCCGCGTCAGATGCGTCTTCACGGTCTGCTCACTCACGCAGAGGTGGTTGGCGATGTCGCGGTTGCTGCGTCCCTGCGCGACGCATCCGAGAACCTCCCGCTCCCGGCGCGTGAGGGCACTCATGCCGTCCTTCTGCCCCTGCTCCCGCGCAGCGGCAGCCTGGAACAGGTCGAAGATCTTCCGGGGCAGGGCCGGATCGATCCAGATCCCGCCGGAGGCGACCGCTCGGATCGCATCGAAAACGCTCCGAAGCTTCGTCTCCTTCAGTAGATAGCCGCATGCGCCGCCGTCGGTCGCCGCCTGGGCGATGCCGACGTCGGAGTACCCGGAGAGCACGATGACCCGCGTGTCGGCGTGAGCCTCCAGGATGCTCCGCACGAGCGCCGTGAAGCTGCGCACCTGGGGCATCTTGTAGTCCAGCAGCAACACGTCGGGCCGGAGCCGCGCGACCAGATCGAGGGTCGTGGCGCCGTCGCCTGCCTCGCCCACGATCTCGAGGTCCGGCTGCGAGCCGATGGCGAGCCGCAGCAGCTCCCGAAACATCTCGTGGTCGTCCGCGACGAGGGTACGGATCATCACGCAGACGCCCTCGCAAGATCCGTTCCCTCCCACGCGGCATGGCCGTTGGGCCATTGCGTCGTACCCCGTCCCGCGGCGGCAAAATTGTGCCGCCCGCGACGTTCTCGCGTCACCCCCGGCCGGCGACGAGGCCGGACCGGATGCGGCGACACGCGAGAAGAACCAGGGCGGCGCCCAGGAGGGTCGACGCCCACGGCCCCGCCACCGGCACGGAGGGAGGCGCGGGAGTCGGCGTCGCACTCGGCGCCGGCGTCGCGCTCGGCGTCGGCGCGGGTGTCGGGGTCGGCACCGGCCCGACGATCACGATCTCCTGCCCCGCGGGAACCGAGCTCTGCGTCGTCACGGTGCCGTCCGGCCACTCGACACGCACCTCGTCGATCGCCGTCGCTGCGCCGACGCCGAAGTGCGCGACGATCGGCTCGGCCGACGCGAAGTTCGTACCGGCCCGGATCTCGCGCATCTGGGTCGTCGCACCGATCGTCACGCGCACGACGGCACCCACGCCGTGGCGGTTCTTCGAACCGTTCGTGAGACGCACCCGCAGCCAATCGCCGGGAGGATCCTCGTTGCGGTGGAGCGTCGGTGTCCCGCCGTTGTTCGCGACGAACACGTCGATGTCACCGTCGCCGTCCGCATCGAAGCAGGCGACGCCGCGCCCCTGGCCGGTATCGACGATGCCGAGACTCGCCGACACTTCCTCGAAGGTGCCGTCTGCTCGTGCGCGGAAGAGACGCGACGGGTCCGCGTCGAACTCGGTCGTGCTGGCGCTCACCCACCCGTTCGTGTGGAACAGGTCCGGATGGCCGTCCTGGTCGAGATCCTGGGCGCAGGCTCCCCAACCCCAGTAGCCCTCACGAACGCCGACCGACGTCGTGACGTCGGTGAAGACGCCGCTGCCCTGATTCTCGTAGAGCCGGTTTCCCGTGACGCCCCAGTTCCCCTCGGCGACCTGGTTCGGATCCCAGACGCTCGTGACGAACCAATCGACGTCGCCATCGTGGTCGTAGTCGAACGCCGCCGCACCCATGCCATTCTCGTCGTCGATGACCGACGTCGTGATCTCCGTGAACGTGCCGTCTTGCTGATTGCGAAACACGCGGCTCGTTCCGAAGTCCGCCGCGACCAGCAGATCGACCCAGCCATCGCCGTCGATGTCGGAGAACGTCGGTGAGAATCCGAAGATCGGGCCGACGACCAGGCCCGAGCCGCTCGTCACGTCGGTGAAGCGCCCCGTCCCGTCGTTCTCCCATAACGTCACGCGCTGGTCGAAACCCCAGTGCACGGCCGCGAGGTCGAGATCGTCGTCGCGGTCGTAGTCGGCGAGCGAGATCGCGAACGTGTCGCTCGCCGGCGCGAAGCCCGACGCGAGCGTGACGTCGACGAAGCCGCCGCTTCCGTCGTTCCGGTACACGGCGGACGACGACCCGTCGACGCCCCCGACCAGGAGGTCGAGGTGGCCGTCGCCATCGATGTCCGCAAAGACGGGGCCCGCACCTCCCGTGGGCGCGCCCGCGACACCCGCCGCCGCGGCGATCTCCGCGAAGGTCCCGGTCCCATCGTTGCGATAGAGCAGGTTCGGTCCCGAGCTCCCGCGGACCGCGTAGACGTCTACGTCGCCATCTCCGTCGTAGTCGGCCGCGGCGACGCCCCCCGAGACGACCTGGGACTGATTGGGGACTCCGACGTAGCCGTGGCCGTGCGTGAAGCCGGAGGCGGCGCCTACCTCGCTGAAGCTCCAAACGGCCCAGACGGGGTGGGGAAGCGACACCACCAGGAGGGCGGCGACGACGGAGCTCGGGCGGACCATCGCCGCACATTAAACCCCACTCCGGGGCGTTCGCCTATCGCGAATCTCGCCCCCCGGATCCCGCCCCCGGAGAGGGGGCCCGTGCAACCGGACTGCGGCGCGACGGGCCCCCTCCGCGAGGAGAGCCTACAAGACCAGCTCGGCGAGCGTCTCGAGGGAGTTCGGATCGCCCCCCACGAGCAGGGTCGTCGCCTTGCTCTCCTTCCACTCGGCGAGCTTGTCGCGGACGCGCTCCTTCGAGCCGACCAACGCGACTCCGTCGACCATGTCGTCGGGAACCTCGGCCGCGGCCTCCTTCTTCTTGCCGTCCAGATAGAGATCCTGGATCTTCTTGGCTTCGGCCGGCCAGCCCTGGCGGGAGATGTGGTCGTTGTAGAAGTTCTTGTCTCGCGCCCCCATCCCGCCGACGTAGAGCGCGAGATGCGGACGGACGAAGTCGCGCACCGCGGCGACGTCGTCGTTGATGATCACCGTGAGCGTCGGCATGATCTCGAAGCCATCCCACCCTTTGCCGTCGCCCGCCTTGGCGAAGCCCTTCTCGATGCTCTCCGTGAAGGTCCCGAGGCCCTGCGGCGTCGTCCAGATGGGGATGAAGCCGTCCGCCACCCGAGCCGCCGTCTCGATGCCCTTCGGTGAGATCGTCGCCGTGTAGATCGGGATGTCCGCGCGCCCGTGGAGGATGCTCTTGAGCGGCTTGCCGAGGCCCGACGATCCCGGACCGGTGTAGGGCATTTGGTAGAACTCTCCCTGGAACTCGACCGGCTTTTCGCGCTTGAAGATCTCGCGCATGATCGCAATGTACTCGCGGGTGCGCTTCAGGGGCTTGCCGTACGGCTGACCGTGCCAGCCTTCGACGACCTGCGGGCCGGACGGGCCGATGCCGACGAGCATGCGGCCGCCCGAGAGCTGATCGACGGTCATGGCCTGCATCGCGCACATCGCGGGCGTGCGGGCCGGCATCTGCATGATGGCGGTGCCGAGTTTGATCTTGGTCGTCTGGGCCGCGATCCACGCGAGCGGCGTGATCGCGTCGTTGCCCCAGGCCTCCGCCGACCAGACCGAATCGTACCCGAGCGCCTCCGCCTTCTTCACGCGCTCGATGTCGATCCGGATCTGCGGCCCGAAGCCGCCTGCGTTCAATCCGAGCTTCATGTTCTCGTCTCCCTTCGTACCTCTGGGTCCGTATCAGGCGACCTCGAAGAGGCCCGCCGCTCCCATGCCGCCCCCGACACACATCGTGATGACGACGTGCTTGGCACCGCGACGCTTCCCCTCGATGAGGGCATGCCCCACCATCCGCGAGCCACTCATCCCATATGGATGGCCTACCGAGATCGAGCCGCCGTTCACGTTCAGCTTCTCGTCGGGAATCCCTAGCTGATCCCGGCAGTAGATCACCTGGCAGGCGAACGCCTCGTTGAGCTCCCACAGATCGATGTCATCCATCCCGAGTCCGGCCCGCTCGAGCAGCTTCGGCACCGCGTAGATCGGACCGATGCCCATCTCGTCCGGCTCGCAGCCCGCAACGGCCATGCCGCGGTAGATCCCCAGCGGCTGAAGACCGCGCTTCTCGGCCTGCTTCGCCTCCATGAGCACGCACACCGAGGCTCCGTCCGAGAGCTGACTCGCATTGCCGGCGGTAATGTACCCGCCCTCGCCGCGGACGGGCTGCAACGCGGCGAGCCCCTCGGCCGTCGTGGACGGACGATTGCACTCGTCCTTGGCGATCGTGACTTCCTCCTCGGAGGTCTCGCCCGTCTCCTTGTTCTTGACAATCTTCTTCACGGTCATCGCGACGATCTCGTCGTCGAACTTGCCCGCCTCCTGAGCCGCCGCGGTCCGCCGCTGACTCGCGAGCGACAGCTCGTCTTGCGCTTCGCGGGAGACACCGTAGCGCTTCGAGACGACCTCGGCGGTGTCGATCATCGCCATGTAGACCGCCGGCGCCTTCTCCAGCACGAGAGGATCCGCGTTGTGATGCGAGTTCATGTGTTGGTTCTGGACGAGGCTGATCGACTCGACCCCGCCGGCCACCGCGACGCTGACTTCGCCGAGCGCCACGGACCGCGCGGCGATCGCGATTGCGTTCAGTCCGG
>JAUIFY010000285.1 GCA_030430245.1 bacterium
AATCGTGGTATCGTCTTTCATCCTTCGGTGGGATAGAATCATGTCGTGGTTCCGGGCGCGCGCCGCGCGTCAGCAAAGGACCCGAACCAGCAACAGCCCGGTCAGATGATGGAAAACGATACCGCCTACGCGAACGCGCAATTCATTCCCGATGGTGACAGCTATCCCGACAGGTGGGCGGAGGCCGCACGTGCATTTCGTGAGCTGAACGGCGGCAGAATCGGTTTGCGTTATGGTCCGGGCGATCGGGAGCCATATGACCTCTTCGAACCGGAGGGCGAGGCGCTCGGCACCGTGATCTTCATTCATGGCGGCTACTGGCTCAGATTCGATCCGGGTTATTTTTCGCATCTGGCCGCAGGCCCGCTGGCTCGCGGCTGGGCGGTCGCGATGCCGGCCTATGATCTTGCGCCGACCAAGCGCATCCAGGAGATCACTGGGCAGGTCGCGCGGGCGGTCGACGCGATTGCGGCCGAACGTTCCGGACCCATCGTCATCACCGGTCACTCGGCCGGCGGCCATCTGGCGGCGCGCATGGGAAACGAGGATGTCGCGCTCGAATCTCGCGCGCGGATCGAACGGATCGTGCCCATTTCCCCGATTTCCGATCTCGGGCCCCTGATGGCGACGACGATGAACGTTGATTTGCAGATTGATGCCGTCGAGGCTCTGCTCGAAAGCCCGGCGCGTCGACCTGCGCCGGACTGTCCGGTCACGGTCTGGGTGGGGGAGGCGGAACGCCCCGCCTTTCTTCACCAGGCCCGCACGGTTTGCCGCCGGGCCGAGCGGGAGGTTCTCCGGCTCTCGGCCGAGGAGGAAACCGCGAGCGGCCCGCTTCGCTACCTGAACCGGCTCTCCGACCTGCTCTTCGTCCTGGCGCGCTGGATCGCCCTCCAGGGGGGATCGCCCGAATACCTGTGGGAGCGAGGGGTTCGCCTGGGACCACCCCCGCGCGACACCGGCACGAAGAAGCCGGGCAAGAGGTCCGCCAAGAAGGCGCCCGCGAAGAAGAGCCGCGCCAAACGCACGGCCGACCAGGGCGCGCGCAAGAAGCGCACGACCGGCCGCACGAAGAAGGAGTCCCGCCGATGAGCACGGAGCCGCGGCTCTACCTGAAGCAGATCGAGGTGGGCCCGATGCAGAACTACGCCTACCTGATCGGGGATCGAGAGACGCACGAGGCAGTGATCATCGACGCGGCGTGGGACGTCGACGGGCTGGTCGACATCGCCGAGAAGGACGACATGAAGATCACGGCCGGGCTGGTGACGCACTTCCATCCCGACCACCTCGGGGGATCGATGATGGGCATGGACATCATCGGCGCCGCCGAGCTCGTCGCGCGCGTGCCGGTGAAGATCCATCTCCACAAGTCGGAGGGATCCTACGCGCAGAAGGTGTCCGGACTCTCGACCTCCGACATGGTGCTCACGGAAGGCGGCGACGAGATCACCGTCGGCGACATTCCGATCAAGTTCCTGCACACGCCCGGCCACACCCCCGGCTCGCAGTGCTTCCTCGTGGACGGCAATCTCGTCTCGGGCGACACCCTGTTCATCGGATCCTGCGGGCGGGTCGATCTTCCCGGCAGCAGCCCGGAGGATCTCTGGCGGAGCCTCAACGGCACGCTCAAGGTCCTCCCCGAGAGCACCATCCTGTACCCCGGACACAACTACAGCGACCGGACGACGTCGACGATCGGCGACGAAGCGCGCTCGAATCCCTACATGAGGTTCGGCAAGCTCCAGGACTTCCTGTCGGTGATGGGGTACTGAAGGGCCTCAGCTCCGGCCGGGCAGCGTCATCCGGACGTCGACGTCGGCGATGTCGGGGATGTGCTCGACCAGGTAGGCCCGAAGCCTGCGCTTGATGCGCTCCTCGATCTGTCGGATCCGCTCCCGACTCACCCCGTAGACCTCCCCGAGCTCCTGGAGGGTCTTGGGCTCGTCGGAGATCATTCGCTGCTCGAAGATCATGCGCTCCTTGTCCTCGAGCGTCTCCCCGAACTCCCGCATGCGCTCTTGGATCATGATGCGCAGCTCTCCCTCGCCGAACTCCGCTTCGGGCTCGGTCGCCCCGCCCGGCAGGAAGTCGAGCATCGAGGAGTCCCCGTCCTCGCCAACGGGCGCGTCGACGGAGACGTCGCGGCCCGAGAGCCGCTGCTCCATCTCGACGACCTCGGAGGGCTTCACCGACAGGCGGTCGGCGATCAGCACGGGATCGGGCGAGTACCCCTCTCGCTCGAGCTTGTCCTTCTCCTTCTGCAGGTTGAAGAAGAGCTTGCGCTGGGCCTGCGTCGTTCCGACCTTCACCACGCGCCAGTTGTTCATCACGTATCGGATGATGTACGCGCGGATCCAGTACACGGCGTACGATGGGAAGCGTACGCCGCGGTAGGGATCGAACTTCTTCACCGCCTCCAGGAGTCCGATGTTCCCCTCCTGGACCAGGTCGAGAACGTTCTTGAAGGCGTTCTGGTACTTACGGGCGAGCATCACGACGAGCCGCAGGTTCGACGTGACGAGCTTCGCGGCCGCCTCGCGGTCGCCCTCCTCCACCCATCGAACCGCCAGGTCGTGCTCCTCGTCGGGATCGAGGATCGGATGACGTCGGATCTCGGCCAGATAGCGCTGGTAGGCGTCGGCCGGGACGAGCGAGCCATACCGATCGGCGGAGACCGCCGTCGGCGTGCTGGCCCCCGATTCGTCGGCGCCGCCGGACGCGGACGTCTCGGAGTTGCGCGCCTCGCCGGATTCGTCGTCGCTCGGATCCACGAGCTCGGCGTCGAGGATCGAATCGTCCCCCTGATCGTAGGACGCCTCCCCCGAGGCATCCTCGACCTCGACGACCGAGTCATCGGCCTCACCGTCCTTCTTCCCGGTGGGGCTCATCGCGTCCCGTCGCGCGCGACGCTCGCGCGCTCCGTCGCTCGCGGAGAGAGGCCTACGCCTCCTCCGGGTAGACGCCACTCACCTTCTCGGCCGCGACCTCACGCAGGGCGGTCACGACCTCCTTGTTCTCGCTCTCGACGAGCGGACGAGACCCCTTGAGAAGCTGCTTCGCCCGACGGGCCCCCAGCAGCACGAGCTCGAAGCGGCTCGGGACCTTCTCCAGGCAATCCTCAACGGTGACACGGGCCATGAACGACTCCTCCGGCTCGTGGATCGGTCGGGCGACGAGCCAGCGCCCTCGGAGAGACACCCTAGCGAACGGACGCGAGGGAGACAAAGGGGCGCCCGGGCCCCCGAAGGGGGTCGGACTAGTCCAGGGCGTGGGGGTCGGAGCGGGCCACGAGATCGCCCACGACGGCCCGGCTCGCCGCCGCGCTGTCGCGGACCGACGCCGCCAGCTGGGCGTCCTCCGGGTGCTCCTCGTCCCAGCGGACCGCCAGGAGCTTGAGCTGCCGGATGAGCTCCCGATAGCCGTCCTGGAGTCTCACGAGGCGCTCCCAGGAGTTCCGGCCCTCCAGAACCACGTCGCCCCCGACCTCGTCCGGGTGACGCCCCAGGGCTGCCAAACGCTGCGCCACGGAAACCGCGTTGCGCTCCTCCGTCTGGCCCAGGGCCCGCAGTCGCTCGGTGATGAAGGGGTACGGCGCGCGGTCTGCTTGATCCTCGAGCTGCCTCTCCAGCATGCGAAGCTGAATGTGGATCTTCTGAAGCTCGTCCGCGACTCCTGCGGGCTCGGTCCGTAGCCAAGGCACGGGGGCGAGTTACCGACGGGCCCCTCACCTGTCAAGGTGAACGAACACTTCGACGTTGCCCTTCTTGGCCCCGGGCAGCACCGACTCGACCGTCCCCCGCAGCCGCAGCCCGAGCGCGCCCGCCGCCGCCGCCACTTCGTCGACGGCGGCGCGACGCGCGTCGGGGTCGCGGACCACGCCCCCCTTCCCGACCTTGCCCCGGCCGACCTCGAACTGCGGCTTCACCAGCGCCACGATCTCGCTGGGCGGATCGAGCTGCGCGAGCGTCGGCTCGAGCAGCAAGCGCAGCGAGATGAACGAGGCGTCGATGACGGCGAGCGTCGGAGCGGGCTCGAGACTGCGCGCCGCGAGCTTCCGCATGTTGGTCCGCTCGAGCACCCGAACACGCTCGTCGGTCCGGAGCTTCCATGCGAGCTGGCCGTATCCGACGTCCACCGCGTGCACCAGTGCCGCACCTCGCTGGAGCAGGCAATCCGTGAACCCCCCGGTCGAAGCCCCGACGTCGACACACACCCGACCGGCCGCGACGACACCCAGGGCATCGAGAGCGCCCTCGAGCTTCACGCCACCGCGGGACACGAACGCGTGATCGGGCCCCTCGACCTCGATCGCCGCGTCTTCGGCAACGCGTGTCCCCGCCTGGGTGACCTGCTTGCCGTCCACCCGCACGAGGCCCGCCAGGATCAGCCCGCGCGCGCGCTCGCGGCTCGGCGCGAGGCCCCGCGCCGCGACGACGACGTCAAGCCGCGCGGTCGACGACATGCCGCAGCAAGCCCTCGAGCGGCTTCGCTCGCGCGCCGAAGGGCGCGAGCTGCCGGTAGCCCTCGTCGGCGACCCGACGCGCCTCGGCCCGCGCTCCCTCGAGTCCGAGGACCGACGGATAGGTCGCCTTCCCCGCCTCGCGATCGCCCCCCGGCCTCTTGCCGAGGGTACCCACGTCCCCCGCCTCGTCGAGCACGTCGTCGACGATCTGGAACGTGATGCCGAAGGCTTCACCGTACCGCGTCAACCGCCGCAACGCGCTCGGCTTGCAACCGGCGGCCAGAGCGCCGACACGCACCGCCGCCCGCAGGAGCGCGCCGGTCTTTCCGCGATGGATCTCGCGAACGGCGGAGAGAGAGACGCGACGCCGCCCCTCGGCGGCGATGTCCTGCACCTGCCCGCCGACCATGCCCCCCGAGCCGGCCGCCGCCGCGATCTCGCGCACGATCGCGAGGTCGCGCGCAGCATCGGATCGTCCCGTGGACGCGAGCTCGAACGCGTCGGTGAGCAGCGCGTCTCCCGCCAGAATCGCCGTCGCCTCGTCGAACTTCACGTGGAGCGCGGGACGCCCGCGGCGCATCTCGTCGTCGTCCATCGCGGGGAGATCGTCGTGCGCCAGCGAGTAGGCGTGGATCATCTCGATCGCGCACCCCGCACGGAGCGCGCGCCGCCGCATCCGCGCGCCCCCGACGGCCTCCGCCGCCGCGAGCGCGAGCACGGGTCGCAGCCGCTTGCCTCCGCCCAGCACCGCGTATCGCATCGCACGAACCAACGCCGCCGGACGTCCGGGCCCCGGCGCGACGGCGCGTTCGAGCTCGGCCTCCACTTCCGCTCGGCGGGCCGAGAGGTACCTTTCGAGCTCGCCGGTGTTCACGTCTCGTCGGCGTCACGCACGCGGAGGACGCCATCCGCATCCCGCACCAGCACCTCCACGCGACGCTCGACCTCCTCCAGCTTGGCGTGGAGGACGCGGAGCAGACCGATGCCCTTCTCGAACGCATCGAGCGACTGCTCGAGCGGAAGGTTGCCCTGCTCGAGACGCGCGACGATGCCCTCGAGCGACTTCATCCCCTCCTCGAACTCGGGAGCCTCTCCAGTCGGTTCTTTCGACGCCATCTCAGCTCTCCTCCTCGCGATCCAGAGCGGACGAAGGCTTCATAGCATCCGCGGCGGCATCTACCTCCTTCACGCGCGTCGTCGCGGTGCCACGGGCGAACGTGATGCGGAGCTCGTCACCGACCTCGAGCTCGGCCGCGTCGCGCACGATCTCCCCCGCGCCGGTCCGGGCGACCGAGAACCCTCGCGAGAGGACTGCGAGCGGCGAGAGCGCGTTCACGTGCGACGTCCGTTCGGCGAGCCCGGACCGCGCTCGCTCGACCGTCGCCTGCATGGACGACTCGAGGCGGCGACCGAGCTGCTCGAGCCCACTGCGCCGCAGATCCGTGCGCGGCTCGCGCGCGCGCAACCCGGCCGTGGCGCGGTCGAGACGGCGGCGACGATCCGGAGTGAGGTCCACCAGCGTCCGCCGCACCCGCGTCGCGAGCGCGTCCATCTCGGTCCGTCGCATCGGCGTGAGTGCCCGGAGCGCTTCGCGAGCCCGCGTCCCGAGTCCCACGAGTCGCAACCGCCGCTCCGAGACGATCTTGCGCGGATCGGCGAGCACCGCGTCGCAGGCGCGTAGCCGGGCCCGCGTGAGCTCCAGACGGCTCTCGAATCCGCCGGTCAAGCGCTCGGCCGCTGCGGCCAGGCGGGCCTCGAGCTCGTCGCGATCCGGCAGACACCGCTGCGCCGCGGCGGTCGGCGTCGCGCACCGCAGGTCGGCCGCGAAGTCGGCGAGCGTCGTGTCGATCTCGTGGCCGATTCCGGCGATCACCGGAATGCGCGACCGTGCGATCGCGCGCACGACGGTCTCCTCGTTGAAGCACCACAGGTCTTCCATCGAGCCGCCGCCCCGGCCCACGATGATGACGTCGGGACTCCCGTCGCGGTTCAGGTCGTCGATGGCCGCCGCGATGTCCTCCGCCGCGCCCCGGCCCTGTACCCGACACGGTCGGATGAGCATCCGGCGCTTCGCGAATCGCTGCTCGAGGATCTCGAGGACGTCTTCAAGCGCAGCACTCCCCGGTGCGGTCGCGATACCCACGACACGGGGAAGCAGCGGCAGCGGCCGCTTCCGCGATTCGTCGAAGAGCCCCTCCGCACGAAGACGCTCGCGGCGCTCCTCCAGCGCCTTCTGCAGAGCTCCGACGCCCTGCGGCTCGATGGCGTCGACGTGGAGCGAGAGCCGGCCCGACGGCCCGTAGAAGTCCACCTTCCGGACCTGAGCCAGCACCTGGCTCCCGTCCTCCGGTGTGAAGGAGAGCTTCTGCCGATCTCGCGCCCAGATCACGGCGTCGACCTGCTCCCCGTCCTCCTTCAGCGCGAAATAGGCGTGCCCGCGGACCACGCGGTAGCCGCTCACCTCTCCCTCGAGCCAGAAACGACGCGCGAAGAGCTCGGCGAGCCCGGTCCTCAAATGGGCGACGAAGCGTCGCACCCCAACCGCCCGACGGACGGGCTTCGGCGCCGCGGCGGGAGCGGTCGCGGCGCGAGGGCCGAAGTTCAAGCCCCGCTGCGTGCTCACCCGGGCCTCGCCGCGGCCGGGCTCACTTCTTGGCCACGAGGGTCTTGAACACGTGCCAGCTCTTCAGCAGCTCGAGAGCGCGATCGAGCTGCGGGTCCTGGCCCGGCTCGCCGAGAACGCCCTGCGGAGCGTCTTCGTTCTTGATCGGCTTCGGCTTCGCATCGTTCTCCGCGTCGCCGTTCTCATTCTCGATGTGGTTCGGCAGGTTCTTCTCCCGCAGGAACTCCTGCGGAAGCGGACGTCCGTCCTGCCGAACGAGGCGCACGTTGTTCGCCATCTCGATGTCGGGAACGATCCCCGTCGCCTGGATCGAGCGGCCGCCCGGCGTGTAGTAGCGAGCCGTCGTGAGACGGATCGCGGACGAGTCGTCGAGGGGCAGGATCGTCTGGACGGATCCCTTGCCGAACGTCGGCGTTCCGAGCACCAGCGCGCGCTTGTGGTCCTGAAGCGCCCCGGCCACGATCTCGGCCGCGCTCGCCGTGCCGCCGTTCACGAGAACGACCATCGGGAAGTCCGTATGGCTCCCCTGCTTGTGGGCGAAGTACTTCTGGTTCTGACTGTCGAGGCGACCGTCGGTGTAGACGATCATGCCCGAGTCCAGGAACTCGTCCGTGACCTTGACGGCCTGCGAGAGAAGCCCCCCGGGATCGTTCCGCAGGTCGAGAACGAGACCTCGGATCGTCCCGTCGTTGGACGCGGCAATCTCGCGGATGGCGTCGTCGACGTTCTCGGCGGTTCGCTCCTGGAACTGGGTGATACGGACGTAGCCGTAACCGCCGCCCAGATCGCGGAACTTGACGCTCTGGATCTGGATGTCCTCGCGCGTGATGGTGAAGTCGATCAGATCGGCCTCACCCTCGCGCTTGACCGAGATCGTGACCTTCGATCCGGGACGCCCGCGCATCTTCTTGACGGCGTCCATGAGGGCCATGTCCTTCGTGAACTCGCCCTCGATCTTGATGATCTGGTCGCCGGGTTCGACCCCGGCCCGGTACGCCGGCGTGTCCTCGATCGGGGACACGACGGTGAGCACCCCGCTGCGATTCGTGATCTCGATGCCCAGGCCGCCGAAGCTGCCCTTCGTGTCGACTTGGAGCTCCTTGTAGAGGTCCGGGGTCAAATAGGCGCTGTGCGGGTCGAGCGAGCCCAACATTCCGTTGACGGCGCCCTCGAGCAGTTCCTTCGTCCCGACCTCTTCGACGTAGTTCTTCTGAACGATGGTCAGGATGTTCGTGAACGTCTCGAGCCGGTCGTACGCCTCGCCG
>JAUIFY010000286.1 GCA_030430245.1 bacterium
TCTTCTCGGCCATCTCGCGCGTCGCGTTCTCGAGGTCGTGGGTGGCGACGACCCGGTTCACGAGCCCGAACGACAGGGCGGTGGGGGCGTCGATGAACTCCCCCGTGAAGAGCATCTCGAACGCGTGCTTGCGCGAGACGTTGCGCGAGAGAGCCACCGACGGGGTCGAGCAGAACAGTCCGACACCGATGCCGCTCGTGGCGAAGCGCGCCTCCTCGGAGGCGACGGCGAGATCGCAGGTCGCGACGAGCTGACATCCGGCCGCCGTCGCGATTCCCTGAACCCTCGCGATGACGGGCTGCGGAAGGTCGGTGACGGACCGCATGAGGTCGGCGCACCGCCGGAAGAGCTCGTCGTAGTAGCTGTGCTTCGGATGGGCGCGCATCTGGCGCAGGTCGTGTCCGGCGGAGAACGCGCGTCCGTCGCCGGCGAGAATCACGACCCGGACCGAGGCATCGGTGGAGATGCGGTCCAGCTCCTCGCGGAGCGCGTCGATCATCTCGGACGACAAGGGGTTCAGCTGGCGCGCGCGGTTGAGCGTGAGCGTCGCGATGCCGTCCGCGTCCTCGCGTACGACGAGGGGGCTCGAGTCGGGCGGCGTGCTCATGGAGAGAGTTGAGCACAGGCGTCGTGGAGGGTCTACACGGGCTCGGACACGACGCCGTCGGGGAGCGGGCGCTTCAGGTCGGGTTCGATGTACATCGGCCCGACGATCGGCACGGCCTTTCGGATCGAGTCCTCGAGGGCGTCCACCGCGGTCGCGATGTCTCGCGTGGAGAGCCCTCGCGCGAACTCGATCTTCGCGCCGACCAGCAGCTCTTCGGGACCGATGTGCTGCGTTCGCATGTGGATCAGCTGCACGACGTCGGGTGACGCGGCGATCGTGGATACGATCTTCTCGCGATCCTCGGCGGTCGCGCTCTCGCCGATCAGGAGACTCCGCATTTCGTAGGCGAGGACGATCGCGATGACGCCCAGGAGGATGCCGATCAGCAGGGTTCCGACGCCGTCGTAGATCGGGTCACCGGTCGCGGCCGCGAGGCTCACGGCCGCGAGCGCCAGAACCAGTCCGAAGAGCGCTCCGGCGTCTTCGAGCAGGACGACGGGAAGCTCCGGCGAACGGCTGCGGCGGATGAACTCGCCCCACGACGCTCGTCCCCGAACGTGGTTCGCCTCCACGATCGCCGTGCGGAACGACCAGCCCTCGAGCAGAATGCCGCCCACGAGGATGCCGATGGCCCAGCTCAGGTCGTCGAGCGGGTGCGGGTGGCGGATCTTTTCGATCCCTTCGACGATCGAGAACATCGACCCCAGGGTGAACAGAACGAGTGCCACGATGAACGCCCAGAAGTACCGTTCGCGTCCGTAGCCGAACGGATGCCGTGGCGTCGCGTCCCGCTTCGCGAGGCGGTGGCCGAGCATCAGGAGGCCCTGGTTGCCGGTGTCGGCGAACGAGTGGATCGATTCCGCGAGCATCGACGACGAGCTCGTGAAGAAGAAGCCCACGAGCTTCGCGATCGCGATCCCGAGGTTCGCCAGAAACGCCGCCAGAATCGCCTTCGTCCCACCGCCCGCTGCCATGGGTCCGCCCGATACGATGGACGCGCCTCCGGCGCAATCGATCGTCGGCGACGCCAGCGGCCGTTCTCCGGCGCGTCCACGGCTCCCGATCCCGCGCCGGGAGCGCTAAACCTCTTCGTCATGGGACGTCTCGAGGGCAGGGTGTGCGTCGTCACCGGCGCGGGGATGGGCATCGGTCGTGGGATCGCGCGTCGCTTCGGGCGCGAGGGAGCTCGGGTGCTGATCGCCGAGCTCCAGTCGGAGGCTGGCGAGAGAGTCGCCGGCGAGGTCCGCGCGCTCGGGGGAGAGGCGCGTGTCGTGCCGACCGATGTGCGCGAGAAGGAGCAGGTCGAGGCGGCGGTCGAGACCGCGGTCGACGCATGGGGCGCGGTGCACGTTCTCGTCAACAACGCCTGGGGCGGAGGCAACATCGCGCGGCTCGAATGGAAGACGGACGAGACGATGATGCACGGAGTGAAGACGGGTTTCCTCTCGGTCTTTTGGGCGATGCAGGCCGTCTTTCCCCACATGAAGGCACAGGGCGGAGGCAGCGTCATCACCATGTGCTCGCTGAACGGTGTGAACGCCCACATGTACTCCGCCGAGTACAATACGTCGAAGGAGGCGGCCCGTGCGCTCACGCGCACCGCGGCGCGCGAATGGGGCCGGCATCAGATCCGCTGCAACGTGATCTGCCCGGCGGCGGCCACCGAGGCCTACGTGCGGTTCCGGGAGCAGAGCCCCGAGACGGCGGAGGGGATGCTGCGACAGAATCCCATGGGACGGATGGGCGATCCGGAGGAGGACATCGGCGGCGCGGCCCTCTTTCTCGCCAGCGACGATTCCCGGTACGTCACGGGCAACACGCTCTTCGTCGACGGTGGGGGACACATCAACGGCGTGACCTGGGCCCCGGACCTGCCCGAAGAGCTGCCGAGTTGACGGGGCTTCGGGGCAGCGTCCTCGGCGGAGTCGTCGTCGCGTGGATGCTCGCGGCCGCGTCGCCCGCTCGAGTCGACCCTTCGGCGGAGAGGGGCGAGGCGTCGACGTGGCTGCGGCTCGACGACGGAACGCGGGCGAGTGTGCTGCTGATCACGGTCGACACCCTGCGGGCCGATCATCTGGGTGGCGCGGCGGGTGGGGAGAGCTTCACGCCGCACCTCGATCGGCTCGCGAGCACGGCCGTCGTCTTCGACGCGGCGTCGACGCCCGCGACCGCGACGCGTCCGGCCATCGCTTCGCTTCTGACCGGCCGCTACCCGGGCGCGCACGACGTGGTCCACAACCAGGGGCGCCTTCGGCCGGACGACCGGCTCCTCGGCGAGGTCTTCGCGGACGCCGGCTACGAGACCGTGATGTTCTACGGAAACGATCTCCTCGGGAGGGACAGCGGCTTCGCGCAGGGCTTCGAGACGGCCGAGAGCTTCGCGCGTCTCCTGGGCTCCGCCGACGAGGCGGTCGCGTCGCGGGCGGTCGCGTTCCTCGACGACCGACCGGACGACGCGCCGCCGTTCTTCTTGTGGCTGCACTTCATGGATCCGCACGGGCCGTATTTCTCGGCGCCCCCCGAGGCGCGTCGGCGCGTCCCGGTGGACGATGGAAGACCGAACGAGGCTCTCGCGGTCGCGGATGGCAACTATCCCCGTGGCGCGATTCCGAAGTACCAGGCGCTGCGGGACCGCCCCGGTACGGCGACCTATCGGCGGCGGTACCGCGCGGAGGTGCACCACACGGATGCGCAGATCGGTCGCGTGCTCGACGCCTTGCATCGCTCCGGCCTGGCCGACGATACGGCGATCCTCTTCACGGCCGACCACGGCGAGAGCCTCGGTGAGCACGACTTGTTCTTCCAGCACGGGTGGGGCGTGTACGAGGTCTCGGCTCGGGTGCCCTTGTTGGTTCGGGGACCTGCCGAGCGGACCGCGCCGCGGCGCGTTCCGCAGGCCGTGAGCCTCGTCGACCTCGCCCCGACGCTCGCCGCCGCCCTCGAGCAAGTCCTCCCGCCCGAGACGGAAGGCGTCGATCTCGCGCCGTTGCTGCGCGGAGAGAGTGGCGCGCCGGTCCCCGTCTTCACGCTCTCCGCGTGCCCCAATCAGGAGGTCGCCGTGCGGGCGGGGGATCTGAAGCTCATCCACCGCCCCGAGCGCGCGCCGTTCGGGGGCTGGTCCTTCGAGCCACCGGGCTGGTGGCTCTTCGACGTCGCTCGCGATCCGGCCGAGCTCGTCGACCTCGCGGTCGAGAGGCCCGAGGACGTCGAGCGTCTGCGACCGCTGGTCGAGCGATGGGAGCGGGAGCATGGGATCGACGGGTCTCGGCACCGGAGCGTGCAGGAGCCCGATGCGGCGCTGCAAAGGCAGCTCGAGGCGCTCGGGTACGTGCAGTGACGCGGGCGTCGCTCAGGCGCGGTCGATGCGCTCGCGCAGGAACGTCCGGACCGAATTCGTGAACACGCCGTTGTTGTCGCCCGCCACCATGTGTCCCGCGCCGGAGACGTCCACGAACTCGGCATGCGGGACGAGCCCGAGGAAGTGTTGGGCGCCTTCCTCGCTCAGGAGGTCGCTCTGCCGGCCCCGGACGAGGAGGGTCGGGACGTCGACGGAGCGTGCGGCGTCGTCGATCCGCTGGCCCTCGTCGGATCCCTCCCGGGACACGCCACGCTCGATCGCGAGGAAGTCGGGATCCCAATGCCAGCGCCAGCGACCGTCGTCGCCCTTGCGCAGGTTCTTGGCGAGGCCCTCGGCGTTCTTGGGCCGAGGGCGGTGGGGATTGTACGCCGCGACCGCGTCGGCGCACTCCTCCAGGGACGCGAAGCCGTCGGGATGCGCGCTCATGAAGGCGACGATGCGCTCGACGCCCTCGGGCTCCATGCGCGGCGCCACGTCCACGAGGACGAGCCCCAGGCCGAACGCCTCGCGGGCCTCTCCTTCGGCGAGCAGAGCCGCCAGGCCTCCGAGGGAGGCGCCGACCAGAACGGGGGGCTTCGCCAGCTGTGGAACGATCGCCTCGACGTCGGCCGCGTAGTCGTAGAAAAAGTACGCGCGCTCCTTCGACCAGTCGCTGTCGCCGTGCCCTCGCTGGTCGATCGAGACGACCTGCCAGCCGTCGTCCGCCAGGTCACATGCGGTGTCGGCCCAGGAATGCCGCGTCTGTCCGCCGCCGTGGAGAAGGATCACGGGCGTACCGTTCGGATCGCCATACACGTCCGCCCGGAGCGTGAGTCCGGCGGCGCCCTCGAAGGCGATCGGGCGTGGTCGTCCGCGTCGCATGTCCGGAGACGGTAGTGGTCGATCCGGGCGGCCGCAAAAGGCCGTGCGTCGTTCGGTTCTTTCCGGCGATGGCCCGCGTTGGTAGGCTCCGCGTCTTGGCAGCGCCCGAAGACAGCGGCCGGCGCCTGGCCGAACGCGCGACCAGCGCGTCCGCGTTCCTCCTTCCTCTCGCTCTCTATCTCGTCACGCTGGCGCCGACGGTGACGCTCGAGGACTCGGGCGAGTTCATCGCGGCCGCGCATCTTCTCGGGGTCCCGCATCCGTCGGGCTACCCGCTCTGGTGCCTGGTCGTACATCCGTTCACCTGGCTTCCTTGGGGAACGGTCGCAGAACGGGTGCACCTGAGCTCGGCGGTCTTCGCGGCCGCATCGTGCTGGCTCGTGTATCGCATCGCCCTCGACGTCGTGCGGGACCGGCGAGCGGCTCTCACCGGTGCGGTCGCGCTGAGCGTTTCGTCGGTCCTCTGGTCGCAGGCGGTCGTCGCCGAAGTGTACGCCTTGAACGCGCTCTTCACCTCTCTGCTGCTGTGGTTCGCGGTGCGGTGGCGTGACGACGGCGGCTCGAGATGGCTCTACGGGTTGGCGTTCCTCCTGGGGCTGGGGATGACCAATCATCTCCTCATCACCCTGGTCGGGGGGCCCATCTTCGTGTGGCTCGCTTGGCGCGACTGGCGCGCGGTTCTGCAGCCGAGGGTTCTCGTGCTCGGGGCGGTGCTGCTGGTGCTCGGCCTCTCCGTCTACGCGTATCTGCCGCTGCGCGCGACGTCGGGTGTGCCGCTCAACGTCCGGAACCCCGACAGCCTGGAGGCGATCGTCGCGCACGTGACGCGCGCCGCGTACGCGGGCGAGATCGAGGCCGCCCGCACGGCCGGGCGAGGAATGGATCTGCTCCTCCACGCCGGGGACGCATGGCGCGGCGTCGTCGTCGCCTTCGGGGTCCCCTTGTCGCTCCTCGGGCTCCTGGGCCTGGGGACGTTTCCCCGGGACCGGCGTGACCTTCTCTGGCTCACGGTGGGAATCGCGCTCGCGAACACCGTCGCGCTCCAGTGGTTGATGACCGCGCCCTACGAGCCGTTGTGGATCTATCTCCAGCGCGTCTTCTACATCTCCGCCCACCAGATGGTGGCGGTCTGGATCGCGGTCGGCGCGGCCGCCGTTCTGCGATGGGCCACGTCCCGTGGGCCGGGGTTCGCCCGAGCCGCGGTCGGCGCGTTCGTCGTGGCCATCGTCGCGGCCGCATGGGCGGGTGCGGAGACCGCGAGCCACCGCGGGGACGACATGGGTGAGAAGCTCGCGCTCGATCTGCTCGACTCGGCCCCACCGGGCGCGGGCTTCGTGCCTTTCTCGGACGACATCGTCTACCCGGTGCTCTGGGCGCGGTGGGTGGAGGGCCTGCGTCCCGACGTCGAGCTCCTGTCGAAGCAGTACGGTTGGGACGGCGAGCGCTACTCGGTCGCGATGATCGGCGAGCCCGTGAGTGAGCAGCTTCGGCGAGATCTGCCGGGGCTCGGCGATCTCGTCGCGGTGCCGCGCGGGATCGCCTATGCGCTCGTCCCCCCGACCGTCGCCGCCCGGGAGACGTGGGGCTCGTTCGTCCCGTTGCCGGGGCCGCCGCGCGACATCGATTTCGGTCGCTACCCGAACGACGTCTTCGCCGACGTGGTCCGCGCGCGCTACGCCGCGTATCACGCTCGGCTGGGCGCCAAGAGACTCGCCGACGGGGCGCGGGAGGACGGCCTGCGGGAGCTGGATCGCGCCGAGGCGCTGGATCCCGGCGACCCGTTCGTCGGGGTCCTCCTCGCCGACGTCTACGGCGATCTCGGGGTACGGTCGGACCGGCGGCGGTCGCTTCTCGAGGCGGCGCTGCGTGCCTACGACCAGCGGCTCGACGACCACACCCGGCGGCACTATCCGGTGACCCGCGAGGAGATCGTCTCGCGACTCCGCGGGCTCCCCGAATCGGGCTGAAGAACCGGGCCGATTCCACACTCGTCGATCCGGTGTCGGGTGGGCTTTTGCACGCCCGCGGGGCGACCCTTATCCAAGTGGCATGGGTAGGAGTCTTCTCGACAAGGTCTGGGATCAGCACACGGTGCGCGAGCTCGATTCGGGGCAGTCTCAGCTCTTCATCGGCCTTCACTTGATCCACGAGGTGACGAGCCCACAGGCATTCGCGATGCTGCGGGAGGCGAAGCTCGGGGTTCCGTTCCCGAACCGCACGTTCGCGACCGTCGACCACATCATCCCGACCGACTCGCAGGTGCGCCCGCTCGCGGACGGGCAGGCCGAGATCATGATGACGGAGATCGAGAAGAACTGTCGCGAGTTCGGGATCCAGTTCTTCGGCCCCGAGTCGGGGAATCAGGGTGTCGTGCACATCATCGGCCCCGAGCTCGGGCTCACGCAGCCGGGCATGACGATCGCGTGCGGGGACAGCCATACGAGCACGCACGGTGCGTTCGGCGCGGTCGCCTTCGGCATCGGGACGAGTCAGGTCCGCGACGTCCTCGCGAGCCAGTGTCTCGCGATGCATCGTCCGAAGGTGCGGCGCATCGAGGTCGACGGCGATCTCGGTCCGGGCGTGTACGCGAAGGACGTGATCCTTCACATCATCGGAGCGCTGGGCGTCGATGGCGGCGTGGGCTTCGGTTACGAGTACGCGGGTTCGGTCTTCGAGACGATGTCGATGGAAGAGCGCATGACGGTCTGCAACATGTCCATCGAAGGCGGCGCGCGCTGCGGCTACGTCAATCCGGACGACACGACGATCGAGTACCTCCGTGGGCGCAAGTTCGCGCCGACGGGTGCCGCGTTCGACGAGGCCGTCCAGTGGTGGCGCGGCATGGCGTCGGACGAAGACGCGGCGTACGAGGACGTGGTCGGCATTCCCGCCCACGAGATCGCGCCCACCGTCACCTGGGGCATCAATCCGGGGCAGGTCGTCGGAATCGACGCTTCGATTCCCGGCGTCGCCGCGTTCGAGGGGGACGATCGTCTCGTTGCCGAGGACGCGTACCAATACATGGGCTGGCGCGAAGGGGACCGGATCGCCGGGACGAAGATCGACGTCGCGTTCATCGGCTCGTGCACCAATGGACGCATCTCGGATCTCCGCGAAGCAGCGCGGGTGGCGAAGCTCGGGAAAGTGAAGCCCCACGTGAAGGCGCTCGTAGTGCCGGGGTCGCAGGACGTCGCTCGCCAGGCCGAGGCCGAGGGGCTTCACGAGGTCTTCCGTGAGGCCGGCTTCGAGTGGCGCCTTCCCGGCTGCTCGATGTGCCTCGCCATGAACCCGGACAAGCTCCAGGGCCGTCAGGTCTGCGCGTCGTCCAGCAATCGAAACTTCAAGGGACGGCAGGGCAGCCCCTCGGGGCGCACCCTGCTGATGAGCCCGGCCATGGTGGCGGCCGCCGCGATCGAGGGCGCGGTCTCGGACGTCCGGGAGATGATCGGGAAGGGAGAATCGGCATGACCACCCAGGGAC
>JAUIFY010000287.1 GCA_030430245.1 bacterium
CTCGTAGCCGAATCCCAGCGCGAGCAGCACACGGTTCCCGTCCGGAAGTCGAACGGTGCGGTTCGCGTCGTGCACGGGCGATCCGTCGAACCCGCTCCCGAACCGCACGGTCCACTCGTCGGACACGTGGACCTGCGCACCGATCGTCCCGCGGTAGCCATCGCGAAACCCCTCGTACACGGCGTCATTCAAGGTGGTGCCGCCGGTCAGCTGCTGAAGCGCCGGTGGAAGATCCGGGATGTCGAGCTGAACCGAGAGCTGTTGGAAGATCGACCACTGCGTCCACTGAAAGTCCGCCATCACGTCGATCCAGTCGAACGGCGACCAGAAGCCCGAGGCGATCAACATGTCCGGCGAGCTGATGCCCATGCGCGACGTCCCCGAGATCGTCGTCGGCTGGATCAGGGCGCCGACCTGCGGAATGTCGAGGTCCACGGAACCCGTCAGCGTGTGGTGAATCGCGGAACGGTACGAGACGCCGACGCGCGCCGCCTCCGTGATCTCGTAGAGGATCCCGATGTTCCACCCGAACGCCCAGTCGTCCGCGAACACGCGGGAGTTCACGTCGAACGAGGGATTGATCGGGAACGTGGGCACCGCGATCTTCTGGTTGATGCGCGCTCGCACGACCTGCGCATTGAAGCCCGCGCCGATCGAGAAGCCTTCGATCGGCTCCCACGCCACCGCCGGATTGATGTTGATGCTCCGGAGCGCGGAGAGCGTGCCCACGTAGCGCGTGACCCCGGTGTCGGGATAGTTCGTATTGTTCGCGAACGGAACGGTCACGCCGATGTAGCCCAACCACTCGTCCGAGATTCGCTGCGCAAAATGAAACTGCGGGCTTACGCCCGACGAGCCTCCGTCCGCCGACATCGCGCCATCGGCACCGGTGATGTCCTGCCCCCACGTCGTCGCCTTGGACGCATCGAGCTCCAGGTTCAAGTCGATCACGTAGCCCGAGACGGTCAGACTGCCGCCTTCGAGCAGGGTGAGGCCCGCCGGGTTGTAGAAGGCCATCGACGCGTCGGCCGCCCAGGCCGCCGTCCCGGAATACGCGGTCGACGTGAGCCGCGGACTCTGCTCGAGGAGGAGCAGTCCCGCCGCGTTGGCCCGGCCGGACATGGTCAGGAACGAGGCCAACGCGAACGCGCCCACCCATCCGAGTCGCCGCGCGGCGCCGTACGCACACCGAATACGAGCCATTTCCACCCCCCCGACCAACGGACGCGCCCGAGCCGCCCGACCCTTCGCGGCTATCCCGTGGGTGCGGCTGGGTCAAACGCGAGTGCGCTAAAGGAAGGGCGCCCTTCCGCCGAGAGCGGTCGACGTCACTCCCCTGCCGGAGTGACCTTCACCGGCGTACCCATCAACACGGCCGTACCGCTGGCCACGTCGTAGGCCCGGTCGTCCGTCAGGACGTTCGCGTTGACGCCGGGGTGATCGTTCGCGACCCGCATCCGCGTGCCGGACACGCCGTGCCCCCAGCCATGGGGAAGGCTCACGACCCCCGGCATCAGGTCGTCGGTGACCTCGACGCGGGCCTCGACGTGACCGACTCGGCTGAACACCCGCGCGACCTGGCCGGTGTCGAGTCCGATTCGCTCCGCATCGAGCGGCGAGATGTGGAGCGTACACTTCTCCGGTCCCTTCACGAGCGCGGGAAGATTGTGCATGAACGAGTTACTGTACCGGAGCTCGCGCCGACCGATGAGAACCATCTCGCCCGCGCGCTCCTCCATGCGAGCGCGCAGGCGCGCGACGTCACCCGTCATCGTCTTCGGCGCGAGCTCGACCTTGCCACTCGTCGTGTTGAGGACCTCCGGGAGACGGGGCTGAAGCGGTCCGAGATCGAGCCCGCTCGGCGCCTCGCGGAGCTTGGCGAGCGTCAGTCCGTCCGGAACGCGACCGAAACCGTCCCCGTACGGCCCGACGCGGAGGAGTAGCTCGACGAGGCGCTCCGGACCGACCCGGGACTCGAGCCGCGCCGTCACCTCCCCGGCCGTGAGACCCGGCCAGCGCTCCTGCAACGCGGCGAGGCTTCCCGCCACGTACTGCCCGAGAACCAGGTCGTCGACTTCTTGCTCGGACATCCCCCGAAGCCCCATCAGCTCGGCGCCGAGGCGTGACAGCACCTGCCAGGAGTCCGGCACCCCCTCCCCCGGCTCGACCGCGGGCCACGACCACTTCGCCACGTTTCGTACGGACAGCAGATAGAGCCCGACCTCGTAGCCGGCGTGCTCCGACGGTGCCGGAGTCGGCAGGATGACGTGGGCGTGGCGCGTCGTCTCGTTGATGTAGAAGTCGACGGCGACCAGGAACTCGAGCTGAGCGAACGCCTCGTCCAGCTGCCGGGAGTTGGCGGCGCTACAGACGGGGTTCGTCATGAGGAGGAGCATGGCCCGCACCTGCCCGGGCCCCGGCGTGAGCATCTCCTCGGCCATGGTCGACGACGGGACCTTCCCGTCGACCTCCGGCTGCCCGGACACGCGGCTGTGCCAACGACCGATCTCGTATCCCTTGCTCTGTGGAAGTGCGGCGTCGACCGGCGCCGCCGGAGTCGTGAACATGACGCCTCCCGGCCGGTCGAGATTCCCCGTCAAGACGTTCACGAGGTCGCAGCCCCAGCTCGCGAGAGTCCCGAACTCCTGCACGCACGTGCCGAGCCGGCCATAGCAAGCGGCCGACTCCGCGGCGGCGATCTCGCGCGCGAGTCGTCGCGTCGTCTCGGCGGGCACCCCGGAGAACTCCGCCACCGCCTCGGGGGCGAAGCCTTCCACGACGCCCCGAACCTCGTCGAGACCGTTCACGAGCCCGCTCGCGGCTCCCAGGTCGACCCGATCCTCCTCGAAGAGTGCATGCAGCATGCCGAACAGAAACGCCGCATCGCCTCCGGGGCGAATGAACACGTGCTCGTCGGCGATCCGTGCGGTCTCCGTGCGGCGCGGATCGACGACCACCAGCTTGCCTCCCCGCGCGCGCACGGCCTTCAGCCGCCCCGGCGCGTCGGGCATCGTCATGAGACTGCCGTGGGAGACGACCGGGTTCGCGCCGATCACGAGCAGGTAGTCGGTCCGGTCGATGTCGGGCACCGGCACTCCGAGCGGAAACGGCCGCCCGAACATGAGCCCGGTCTGGACGATCTTCGGCAGGGTGTCGATCGCCGACGAGTTGAACGAGTTGCGCGTACCCAGCGCCCGCTCGAGGAGAGGCCGGTAGAGCAGTGCTCCGAGATCGTGGACCACGGGGTTGCCCGTGTAGAATCCGACCGCGTCGTTTCCGTGCTCCCGCCGGATGCGACCGATCCTCTCCCCGATCTCGCGGTACGCCTCCTCCCACGAGATCTCCTCCCAACCGGACGCCGTGCGCCGCACCGGGCGGCGAAGGCGATCGGGATCGTGATGGAGCTCCTTCAGTCCGTAGGCCTTCGGACAGAGGAAGCCCCGGGAGAACGGATCCTCCTTGTCGCCGCGGACGCTCACGATCGCGTCCCCCTCGACCTCGATCGAGAGACCGCAGGTGGCTTCACAGAACGGACAGACGCGGTGGACGGTCTCGCGGTTCGGCATGCCGGGATCCTGCCCGACCAGCGGCCCCCTCGACAGAGCCATTTCGCGACGCTTGAAGGGGCCAATTCGGGCGCTAGAGTGCGCTCGTGCTCCTGGATCTGGACGGGCAGGGACCGCGCCATCGGCAGGTGTACCGGGCGCTTCGGCGAGCCATCCTCGGCGGCGCCTTTCCTCCCGGAAGCCGCCTCCCCCCGACGCGGGTCCTCGCGCACGAGAGCGGCCTCTCGCGCAACACGATCCTCGAAGCGTTCGAGCAGCTCCGCGTCGAGGGATACCTGACGGCCCGTACCGGGTCGGGAACGTTCGTGGCGGAGCTGCTGCCGGAAGCGACTCTCGTGGTTCGTCCGGACGACGGGCGCGGCCACCGCCCCGGCGACGGCGGCTCGCCCCTACCGCTCTCGACGAGCGCGCGTCGCCTCGCCGAGCTCGCGCCCCGGGCGTCGCGTCTCACATGGAGCGTTCGTCGTCCCGCCGCCGCCTGCGACTTTCGCTACGGCGCTCCCTCGTTCGACGATTTCCCCATGACGGAGTGGAGTCGAATCGTGGCACGCCGGACGCGGCGCGCTTCCATGCGTCGCCTCTCCTACGGGCCGCCCGAGGGAAGCGAGGAGCTCCGCGAGGCGCTCTCCCGATACCTCACCCGATCGCGCGGAGTGCGATGCGATCCGAGCCGAATCGTGATCACCCACGGCACACAGCAGGCGATCAACCTCGTCTCCGACGTCCTTCTCGACCGTGGCGATCGCGTCGCCGTCGAAGAGCCGCACTACCCGGGCTTCACGCTGCCGCTCGAGGCGCGCGGAGCCCGACTCGTCTACGTCGATACCGACGACGACGGCCTTCGCGTCGACGTGCTCGCCAGGCGCGCGCCGGTCCGCCTGATGTGCGTGACGCCATCCCACCAGTTCCCGGGCGGTTCGCTGATGCCGCTCCGCCGACGACTCGAGCTGCTCGAACTCGCCGAACGCTTCGACGCCGGTGTGCTCGAAGACGACTACGACAGCGAGTTTCGCTACGACGGTCGTCCCGTCGCGTGCCTCCAGGGAATCGACACGGGCGGCCGGGTGCTCTACGCGGGAAGCGCGTCGAAGCTGTTGTTCCCCGCCTTGCGCATCGGCTGGCTCGTGATTCCGTCGAACCTGGTCGACGCTTTCGTCCGCGCGAAGGCGGTCGCCGACACGGGCACGCCCTCCCTCGACCAACTGGTGCTGGCCGACTTCATCGCGGAAGGCCACCTCGAGCGCCACGTCCGTCGCCAGCGCGTCCGAAACGCGCGACGCCGGGAGGTCTTGCTCGACTCCATCGACGCCGATCTCGGCGACCGAGCCGCGGTGCACGGGGCACGAGCGGGCGTCCACGTGGTCCTCTGGCTCCCGGAGGTCGCGGCCGAGCACGAGCCGGCCATCCGACGCATCTGCCTCGACCGCGGCGTCGCGCTCTACTCCGTCCGCTCGTCCTACCGCCGGCCTCCGGCCTGCGTGGGATTCACGGTCGGGTACGCCTCCGTCGACGAGTCCCAGATCCGCCGCGGCGTCCGGACGCTCCGGGAGGCGCTCGTCTCTCTCGACCTGCTCCGCTGACCCGGGGGCCGGCGGACTCAGGGTCCGACGATCGTATCGCAGTTCCCGGCGAGCACGGTGTGGAGGAAGGCCGTCCCGGTCAGATCACACGTCGCACCTGCCCCGGCCTGGATCGTCGTGGTCGACGATCCGGCCCAGCTCTTCGGCGCGAGAAAGATGCTGCGCGCGATCTTCACCTCGGTCGCCGTCGTGTCGAACGAAAACCGCCGGCCGTTGAAGCGGATCTTCTCGAACGCCAGCCCGGTCGTTCCCTCCACTTCGAGCACCGAGTCGGAGTAGCTTCCACTCGTGTCCTTCCGCGCGTTCAGCCGCGATGTCGCGATGCGCCCCTTGGCGTTCGGCCGCCCGATGACGACGTCGTCTCCCGTGATCGAAACGGTCCCACGGGCGCTCGCCTGGATCGCGTCGACCCCGATCGCGCCGCCCTCCAAGATCAGCTCTTCTCGATCTCCGTTCGCGGTCAGCTTCGCCTTCCCCTGGATGTCGATGCTCGAGCCCCGCACCGTCAGCGCGCCCGCGGACGTGACGACCGGAGAGTCGCCCATCACGACCGGACCGCTCGACGACACGGTGATCGAACCGGGTTTGGCCTTGAGCTTGACCTTGTCCCCGGCCGTGAACGCACCGGCGAAGATGGAGATCGTGCTTCGCGTGGTGATCTGCGTTCGGTCTTCGAGGGTCACGTCACCTCCGAAGGACCAGAGCTGGAAATTCCGCTTCGACTTGACCTTCCCCGCGACCGTCGCCCCGTCCTCGGACCGTAGAGTGATGTCTGTATGGCGACTCCTGGCTTCGAGCCCTCCGCCTAGACCGAGGTACCCGCCGGCGTCGACGTAGATGTCGCCATCCCCGCCCACCGCGCGCAATCTCGCCTCGTGCAGAATGATGTCCCCACCCGGGGCGGTGTCCCAGTCGATCACGTTCGCCGCCCCGTGCCGGATGACGTCGATCTGCTGCACGCTCGGAGGGCAGATGATCGACCCCGGACTCGGAGGGCTCCCCGCGGGGAGCGGCCAAACGCCCCCGTCGAGGTCGCTCTCGATTCCGGGCAGGTCCACGCCCGCATCGAAGCAACCGTCGTTCCCGACATCGAAGTAGCAGAAGCCCGGATCCGACGGGCACGAGTAGTCGATGGCGAGGGCCGGGGTCGCCAGGAGAAGCGGTAGGGCGAACATCGATCGAATCATGGGGGGCCTCCGTCGTCTCCGACCATCATACACCGCGCCGGGATGCTGCGGTCAACAGTGCACCGCACTGATTCGGCCGAAGCTCGTCCGAGAGCCCCGACCAAACGACTACGGCCTGGCGCGGTCGCCCGCGGCCGTGAAGGTGCGGAACATCTCCGCGTAGGGGCCGTCCTGCGCCACCAGCTCCGCGTGCGTGCCCACCTCCACGATCCGGCCGTCCGCGACCGTCGCGATCCGGTCGGCGCGCCGCGCGGTGGCGAGCCGGTGTGCGATGATCAGCGCCGTCCGCCCTTCGAGCACGACGTCCAGCGCGCGCTCGATCAGCGCTTCCGAGCGAAGATCGAGGTTCGAGGTCGCCTCGTCGAGGACGAGCACGCGCGGCTCCGCCAGGAACGCCCGCGCCAGCGCGAGGAGCTGCCGCTCGCCCGCGGAAAGGGTGACGCCGCGCTCATGCACCGGGGTGTGGATGCCGTGGGGGAGCCGGTCGACCAGCTCCCGCACGCCGACGGCCTCGCAGGCGCGGAGGACCTCCTCGTCGCTCGCGCCCGGCCGCGCGAAGGCCACGTTGTCGCGCAGCGATCCCGCGAACAGGAACGGCTCCTGTGGAACGACACCGAGCTGCCTCCGCAGAGACTCGAACGTGACGCCGCGAAGATCGTGGCCGTCGATCCGGACGACCCCGGAGTCGGGATCATAGAACCGTGTCACGAGCTTCGCGATGGTCGACTTCCCCGAGCCGGTGGCGCCCACCAAGGCGAACGTCTCCCCGGCGCGGAGCCGGAGGTCCACCCCGCGCAGCACCGGTGTCCCCGGGGTGTAGGAAAAGGTCACGTTCTCGAGAGCGATCTCGCCGTGGATCGGAGGAAGCTCCTCCGCCTCCGGTCGCTCCGCCACCGTCGGCTCCTCGGCCAGCAGCTCGCGGAGCTTCACGACCGCGGCCGAACCCTGTTGGTAGACCGTGTAGAGCTGAACGAGCTGTTGGATCGGCGCGAAGAACGCCGTGAGATAGAGCACGAATGCCGCGAGATCCCCGACGGTGAGCTCGCCCGCGAGCACCATCCGCCCACCGATCAGGAACAGGAGCGCCTGCCCCAGAATTCCGACCATCTCGCTGCCGGGCCCATAGACTGCGTTCGCTCGCGCCGTGGAATCGTTCGCCAGGCGGTAGTCGCCCACCACGTTGCGGTGCTCGATGACGTTGTGGCGGCGCCGGTTGAACGCGGTCACGACGCGCACACCCGCCAGGCTTTCCTGCAGGTGCGCGAGCACGTCCGCGATTCGGTCCCGCACGTCGAGGTAGCGCGCCCCGGATACCGCGCGGAACCACAGCGTCAGCGCGAGCATCGCCGGCACGACGGCCAGGAGCATGATCGCGGCGAGCGTCGGATTGAGCGCCACGAGGAGCGCCGTCACGATCACGAGCGTCAGGGCCTGCACGGCGAGCTGAACGAGGCCCTCCTGAAAGAGCGCCGCCAGCGAAACCGGATCACTCGTCTGCCGACTGAAGAGCACGCCGCTCTTCTCCTCGGTGAAGAACGCGAGCGACAGCCTCTGCAGGTGGGAGAACAAGCGCACCCGGAGGCGCACCATCAGGTCGGCACCGACGCGCGCCGTCACGACGACCCGCGCTCGGCTCAGAAGGATGGCCACACCGATCAGGGCGACGTAGGTCCCCGCCACGCCGAACAGCACCCAGGTCCGCCCCGCACGAATGCCCGAATCGATCGCGATCTTGGTGAGCAACGGCCCCGCCTGGAGCGCGGCCGTCTCGAGCACGACGAGACCGAGCGCCCCGAGGAGTGCGAGCCAATGAGGCGCCAGAAACCGGCCGAGCGTGAACGGGCGACGGTCGTACTCGCTTGGGCGGAACTCGACCGTCTCTTCGGAGAGCGGGGGCTCCTCCGCGAGAATCTGGTCGACCTTCTCCTGCAGCTCCTCCGGGACTCCCGCGAACGGCA
>JAUIFY010000010.1 GCA_030430245.1 bacterium
GTCGGTGTCGACCGCGAAGCGCCGCGTCGTGTCGGCGAGGACGTCGAGCACGTCCTGGTGGGCGATGCCCTCGTAGCCGAGTCGCGCACCACGGGCGAGAGGCCAGACCTGAAGAGTGTACGGCGGGAAGTCGAAGCCGTCGCCCGCGAAGCCGAGCGTCGCGATGAGGTGCGGGTCGTCGCTCAGCGCGCGGCCCGTACCGATGTAGAGCTGTTCCGGGCCCTGGAACACGGCACCGAGGTGGTTCTGATCGCTGCCGTGCAGGAAGACGACGAGAGGCGACGGCGTCGGCAGATCTTCGGGGACGTAGACGAGGTACGGCTGGTAGGGGCCGAGGAAGATCGGGCTTCCTTCCTCGTCGATCGCGACGCCTTCCTCGAGCGTGAGCTCCGAGCGATAGAGGTAGGTGTGAAAGCCGGGCGCGAGCGGCGACGGCTGCGCGACCGTTTCGGTCGCGCCGTCGGCGATGCGGGCGAAGTCGATCTCGGCGATCGCCTCGCCGACGTCGAGCACGCCGGCGAGAACGTCGGCCTGTGCGTTGTCCTGCCAGCGCACGAAGCGTTCGCCTCCGACGAAGGCCAGGTCGTAGACGTCGGCGGCGCCGTCGAGCCAGGTTCCCTCACTCGAGGAGATCCCCACGGCCGCGGCGGCGCGCCAGACGGCGCGGCCCGGCTGGAGGACGTGGCGCGGCACGGTGGTGCCGATCACGTTCGTCTCGGGGTCGACGACGGCGTCGAACGCAGGCCCGCGCGACCAGCCATCGTCCCCGTACGTCCAGACGTGCGCCCCGCCCCCCGAGGCCTCGAGGACGACCTCCGCGCCGAGCGCGCCGCGCGTCGGCCAACGGTCTCCGGGGAGGGAGACGGCTCCGGTCGCGGCATCGCGGTCGGTGTCGAACGCGACGGCGAGCACCGGAACGCCCGGGTCGACCAGCGTCTCGAGCACCGCCCAGACGACAAGCGCTCCGTCGCGCAGCGAGATCTGGAGCTGGATGAGATCGGCGGCATTGCCAGGTGCGGCGTCGGGCGGGTAGGCGACGTCGCCGCCCGCGAACTCGGATTGCGTCCGGTCGCCGCCGGAGACCGCGTCGAGGTTCGCGCCGCGGTCGTCGTAGGCGTAGTCGGTCCAGACGTACGCGCCCCCGACGTAGGTCTCCGTTCCGGAGACGAGGGGCGAGATCTCGGGGCCGGGAGGAATCGGCGCGGGCTGCGTCGTCGGCGTCGCGACCGGCGTCGGAGCCGGCGTCGCGCCGGGGGGCTCGTCCGTGGACGGCGGCAAGGAGCCGTCGCCGCATCCGATCCCCGCGAGGAGAAACACCGCTACGATCGCTCCCACGCGCAGGCGCTCCATGGCCCCGAGCCATGGCCGAGTCGGCGGACGGGGTCAAGGTGGGACGCCTCGCTCGATCCCTGCGATGCCACTCCCCTGGACTGCTCCACGGGCCGTTCGAGACGATCCATCCATACCTACCTCACCTACCTCGACGGAAACGGACGAACGGGTCGACGTCTCTTCTTCGAGCGTCCCCGAGACGACTCCGACGAACGACGCGATGCCGTCCGCGCGCGGGGAAACCCTCCGCAAAGCGAGCCCTGCCAAAAACGACGAACCAAGCACGGCCCGCCTCGTTCCAGCCTGAAAAGCTGGACGTCCCGTCTCGCCTACTCGCTCTTCGATCCCAGATGGGCCGCGAGAGGACGCCGGACCATCGCCGGATCGCGACGCCCCTCGGTCACGTGCCGAGGTCGCCTCGCAGATGTCGAGCGGAGAAGACCGCGTCGATCCTCCGCTGCGTGGGCACCCAATCGCACCATCGCGACATCGCTCGTCCTTCCCGCACGGTCGTCGCCCGGAGATCGCGTGAGAAGATCCGAACCCCGTCGCGCAGCACCCGGTGGTAGAGAAGGGCCGACGCGTGGTTCAAGACGACGACGTCGATCACGTTGCGCTCGAGCCGGGCCATGAGCTCCGACGCGAGCCCTGCCTCGTACCCGTAGGGCTCGTCGGCCGATCGCGACGGGTCGATCCACACGGCCACGTCCAGGTCGCTGTGCGCCTGGTCGTCCCCGCGCGCCACCGAGCCGAAGACGCAGGCCTCGCCCACCTCGGGTCGCTGCTCGAACACCTCGCGGAGAGCCGCCTCGTCGTCGCGGTGCACCACGCGGGCGATCCTCGCACGCGCGAGGGCGTGGCAAGAGAGGCCCCCTCACCGCCGCCGCACGCGCACCGGCAATTTCGTATACCCATGCACGAACGACGAGAACGTCCTCTCCGGCTCCTCCTGCACCTCGATCCGCTCGAAGCGCTGCAGGACCTCCTCCCACAGCACCCGCAGCTGCAGCTCCGCGAGCCGGCTGCCCATGCAGAAGTGGATCCCGTACCCGAAGGATAGGTGGCGGTCCGCGTTCGGTCGCGCGAGGTCGATCACGTCCCCGTCGTCGAAGACGTCCTCGTCGCGGTTCGCGGACAGGTACCACATGAGCACCTGGTCGCCTTCGCGGATCTTCTTGCCGCGGAGCTCGCAGTCGCGCGTCGCCGTCCGCCGCATGTACGAGAGCGGCGTCTGCCAGCGGATGATCTCGGGCACGAGCTTCGCGACGAGGCTCGGATCGGCGACGAGCTTGTCGTACTGCTCGGGGAACGTGTTCAGTCCGTAGACGCTGCCCGACATCGTGTTGCGGGTCGTGTCGTTGCCGCCGACGATCAACAGCAGCAGGTTTCCGAGGTGCGCGACGGTCGGCATGTCCTTCGTCGCCTCGCCGTTCGCGAGCATCGAGACGAGGTCGAAGCCGGGCTTCTTGCGCCGCTCCTCCCACAGGCCTTCGAAGTAGGCGACGCACTCCATCATCTCGTCGATCTTCTGCTGCTGGGTCTCGACGATCGCGCCAGGGCCGGGCACGGCGAAGACGATGTCGGACCAGCGCGTGAGCTTGCGGCGATCCTGGAGAGGGAAGTCGAAGAGCGTCGCCAGGAGAAGCGTCGTGAGCTCGATCGAGACGGTGTCGACCCAATCGAACGTCTCGCCCTCGGGGAGCGACTCGAGCACCTTCACCGTGCGCTCGCGGATCTGGGGCTCCAGGTTGGGGAGGTTGCGCGGCGCCGACACGGCGCGCACGGTGTGGCGCTGCTCGTCGTGCTTGGGCGGGTCCATCGAGATGAACGAGGTCACGCGCTGGAAGCGCGCGTCGTTCTCGGGGGTGGACCGAAGGCCGAGGGTGATGCCCTTCGCCGACGAGTACGTCTGCCAGTCGCCGTCGACCTGCCGCACGTCCTCGTACTTCACGACCGACCAGTAACGGCCGGACGATTCGAGCTCGTTGAAGTGCACGGGGTCTTCGGCCCGCAGCCGGGCGAAGTGGTCGCGCCAGCGGTCCTCCCGGAAGAGATGGGGGTTCGCGGGGTTGATCTCCTCCAGCGCGAGGTCGGCGGCCGCGGGGACGCCCGCCCCGAGCTCCGCCATCTCCATCTCCGGCGTGCGGATGTTCGGGTCCCAATCGTCGGTCTTTCGTTCGACGGCTTCGCTCATGATGTCTTCTCCCGAGAGTCGATCCGCGCGGACCGATCCGACGCACGCGGCACCGCGGCGGCCCGCGCACGGCGTCGGTCGCGATCCTTCCTTGGTGGCACGTGGCCCGAGGAGAGTCGAGGTCGGCATCGAGGCCCCGAATCCGGGCCGTCGCGCGCCCATCCGACCCCGCAACCCACACACCGCTCCCCTGGTCGAAGTCCCTCTTGTCGAGCCCGCGCCCACCTGGGCAGACTGAAGGCCGTCTCGTGGGGCCCGTTGCCGGCCGGGGAGGTTCGTCCGATGAAGAGAACCCTTTGTCTTCCGTCGATCGCGTACGCCGCGTACGCCGCGCTCGCCGCGTTCGCCACACTCGCCGCGCCCGCGGCGTACGGGGCCGTGCTCACGACGCAGCCGCTGGAGGTGAGCGGTGCGAACCGGTGCCTCGAGTGCACCGTCGTGAATGTGAGCGGACGCGACGTGAGCGTCGCCATCGAGGCGGTCGCGAGCGACGGCACGACGACCGACCTCGGAACCTCGGTCCTCGCTCCCGAGACGGCGACGTTCGCTCTCGCCCACTGCGACGAGACGGGCGACTTCGTCTGCCGGTTCGACGTCACGGGCGGACGGCGCAAGGTTCGCGCGGCGGCCTGCGAGTTCGCCCTCACTCTCGGCTGCCAATCGGCCGCCGCGGCGCAGTGAAGGGAGGTCGACGGATGCTCTTGCGACGCACGGTGCTTCTCGGCCTCGTCGGCCTCCTCGGCCTCGCCGGACTGCTCGGGTTCTCCGCCCCGGCCGGCGCGGCCACGCTCTACACGGCTCCGCTCTCGTTCCAGGTGCCGTTCGGGCAGGATCTGGAGTGCAAGGTGGTGAACGTGGCCAAGTCCCCGACGACGGTTCGCGTCCGCGCGATCTCCGACGATGGCACCACGACCAACGACTCGGGCGACGTCGTTCTCGCTCCGCTCGAGTCGTTCGCGCTCGGCGCGAACGTCCTGGCCGACCGCCACTACTGCCGCTTCGACGTGAACGGCGGGAAGCGCCGCGTTCGCGCCGGCGCGTGCACGGTCGGCGCGAACGGATGCCGCGCCGTGCTCCCGGCCCAGTAGCGCGATCGGCACGCCGGACGAGCCCGCCGCCTCCGCGCAGGACGGTAGGCGCAGGACGGCCGCCGCGGCGCGAGTCCTACGAGGTGGAGTGTGGGCTCGACCGGATCGCGGACGGGGGGCTCTACCGGTGGCGGTGAAGGTCCGACACCGGCGGAAGGCCGCGCGCCGTCTCACGTTCGCGAGCGCACACCGGGCCCAGGTCAGAGCCTCCCGTCCTCGAGCTCTCCGAGGAACTCCCCGAGCGGCAGCACCTCGATCCCATCCTCCGGGCGCAATCGTTCGTCGCCGAGGTACACGACCATGCGCCGCTTCACACCGCGCAGCTCCCCGATCGCGCGAAGGCCCTTCGCGAACTCCGGCCTCCACCGACGCGATGCCTTCGCCTCGATGGCGACGTGCTCGCGGCCGCGAGAGAGCAGGAAGTCGACCTCGGTGAGGCGGCTCTCGGCCGGCGCCCAGTACGCGATCGAGTCGCAGAGTCCGCGATAGTCGCGATACGCGCGCAAGACCTGCGCGATCCAACCTTCGAACAACGCGCCGCGGGCCTCGACCTGGGGCCGACCGCGGTCGCCGACGACGGCACGAACCAGGCCGGGGTCGACCCAGTAGAGCTTGGGGTGCCTCTTCTCGCGCACCCGCAGGCGCGCCTCGAAGGCAGGCAGGCGAAACGTGAACAGCGTGTCCTCGAGAATCTCGAGGTAGCCGTGAACGGTCGTGCGCGCGACACCCGCATCGCGCGCGAGGGCCGACACGTTGAGGGCCTGTGCGTGGAACAGACCGGCGATCGGCAGAAAGCGGGCGAAGCCGGCGAGGTTCCGCGTCGCCGCCTCCGCCTGGATCTCCTCCTTCAGATACATTTGAACGTAGGCATCCAACGTGTCCCGCCGATCCTCGGCGGCCCAGACGATCGGCAGAGCGCCCCACTCGAGCGTCTCCTCGAGCGAGAACCGGACTCCCAGCTCCTCGGGCACGAACGGATGAAGGGCGCGCCTCGAGGCCCGACCCGCCAAGAGGTTCACCCCGGCCCGGCGGAGCTTTCGCGCACTCGAACCGGAGAGCGCGAAGCGCAGGCGGCGCGACTCGATCTTCTGGTGGACGACGTTCAGCAACGCGGGAAGCCGCTGCACCTCGTCGACGACCACCATCGAACCCCGCGGCACGGCGTCCATCTCGGAGCCGAAGAGCCCGGGGTCCACGAGGTACCGCTGGTAGCGCCCCTCATCGAGGAGGTCGACCCAATGCGCTTTCGGATGCAGGACGCGAAGAGACGTGCTCTTTCCGCTCCCGCGCGGCCCGAACAAGAAATACGAGCCGCGCGGCGGCTCGAAGAGCCGGGCTAGGCTGTCGGCCATATCGTCATATTACGCCGTATTGTGACGACAATGCAAGCAGTGTCTCGGAGCGTTCGCCGGCCGGATCGAACCCCGGCGAGAGAATCCCTGGCGTCGCGCGGACGTGTTCGACGCCACTCGCGGCGGACGGAGATCCGTCCGGTTTCCGGGCGTTCTGGGGAGGACGGGGGGAAGGGCGGCGCTCCTTCCGTGGACGGTGCTCGGCCCAGGAGAGCCCGTGGCAGACGATCTCCAGCAGGTGCTCGCACGGCGCGAGGCTGCGCGCGGGCTCGCCGCGGAGGTCGATCGAAACCGACGTAGCCAGAAGCTCGCGATCGAGCGCCGCATCGAAGCCCTCCAGCAGCAGGTGCCAGCGAAGGTCGATGCACCTCCCGCGCGCGTCCTTCAGGTGCAGACCGGTGAGGCCGCCCGTGTTCACCTGCGCAAGCGTCCGGTCGAGAACGTCGAGAATTCGCTCGGTCGTCATGCGGCGGGCTCGCCCCGGCGCCCATCAAACCGGCACCGGCGCGCCTCGCATTCGAGCACCGTCCACGGAAGGGGCGCCGCCCGTCCCCCCGTCCTCCCCGGAACGCCCGGAAACCGGTCGGATCTCTGTCCGCCCCGAGTGGCGTCGATCTTGCGGGTGGAGAGCGACCGTGACCCGCAACGAACCCATCCACTCCGCGGGCCGCGTCGCCTACGGCGACATCGGCCGTTCCAACGAGATCTCCATCCCCGACGCGATCGTCCCCGAGCAGTGGTCCTGGGGCACGCGCTCGCTCGCGTCGTTGGCACCCGAAGCGCAGCTCATGGTCACGGTCCTCGACGACGCGATCTTCCAGCTCGCCGCGCTTCGCGGCGTCGGCGGAGACCGCGCCGCCCGCGAGCGAAGAGAGCTCGAGGCCTGGTTCGCATCTCCCGATGCGTCGTGGCTCTTCTCCTTCGAGAGCATCTGCGCGACCCTGAACGTCGACGCGGCCGGCATCCGCGCGGCGGTGTCCCGGTGGAAGAAGGAGACCATCGGGCGGCGCCGGACGCGCAAGCGCCGCATCCGTGCGCAGACCGGACTCACCCGCGTTCTCGGGATGACGCCCGGCGCGCGCGACGTGGCCTAGGAATCCGACCGCCGCCACGCCCCCGGTGAAACCGGGGCCGTGAGGCGTCCGCTCAGCTCGCCGCGGGCGCGGAGTCGTCCACGTCCGGCAAACCTCGCGCCGCGATCGAAAGCATGATCAGCGACCATCCGTTGAACAGCATCTCGATGCCGATGAAGAGTCCGATCACCCAGAGGCCGGACACGGGCCACTCCGCCCAGATCAGGATGCCGAGGAGCAGGCTCATGCCGCCGGAGAGCAGCAGCCATCCCCAGTGCGGCGGCCGGCCGGCGAGGGCCGCGACGATGCGAAACAGGCCGCTCACGATCAGGAACACGGCGATGACGAGCGTGATGCCGACGGCGCTCGCGGCCGGGTTCGCGACCAGCATGCCGCCGACGACGAAGTAGAGGACGCCGCCCAGGAGGTCGACGAAGAAACCGCCCCAGTCCTTCCGCCAGAAGGCGTGGAACACCTCGGCGACGCCGACGAACATCATCAGCCAGCCGAAGAACACGACCGAGACGAGGGTCGCGGCGAGGGACGAGCCCATCGCGACCAGTCCGGTTGCGACGAGCACGACGCCGAGGGCCAGGTACCAACCGCGGTTCTTCTTCAGATTGGCAAGGCCGATCCGGAACAGATCCAGCTGTGCGCTCGTCTCGGGCATCTTCGTCCTCCTCGCTCGGGTCCCGATTCAGAGACCCGTCGACACGGGCCGCGCGCCCTCGGCAATGTGGGCCGGCGAAGGCAGGTCCACAATCCTTCGGACCGGACCGACGTCGACCGAGGCATCGAGAACCGGCGACGGTGTCGGCGACTCTCTGAATCGGGACACGGGTTCTTCTCCTACGCTACGCGGAACGGCCGGCAAGACAAGCGCCTGGGAGCCGATTCGCCGGGCGGCCCGCGACGCCGCGCCGGGGCACACGAGCGCGCCACGACTCCCCCGCCCGCACGGGATCAGGAGCAGGAGACCGCGCACTCCCCTCCCTGCGGCATCGCCCTGCAGGTCTGGGTCGATCCGGCACACGTCGCCCGCAGCGCGCCTCCACACGACTCTTCGGGGTCGGAGAAGGCGGTCGCGTCCGTGCACTCGCCCAGGAGCGGCATCTCGAAGTCGATGTCGTCGGTGCTCGACTCCTCGCACGCGGGGAACGCGCCGCTGGTGCAGGTCACCGTCACGAGCTGCGTGCCCGTGAACGGCAGGCCGTCGTCGCCGCGGCAGCCGTCGCGATAGACGTAGCGGGTCTGCTGACGCGTGGGCTCGTCGACCCGGCGCGTCGCCGTGAGCTCGCCACCACCCGGGCACGGACAGACGACGGTTTCGGGGCCCGCGTCGTCGACGCACGCGACGACCTCGGGGGCCTCGATCACGTCGTCGAGTGCCTCGAGCGAGGTGAAGAAGCGGTCCAGGAACGGATTGGTCGAGGCGTCGTCCCCGCAGGCGGCGAACAGCATCGCGACGGCGACGAGGGTGGTGAGCGTGCTTCGAGTCATGGGAACGGCACTCCTTCGTGGCTGGTGGTTCGAGCGCATCCGTTTAGCAGCGGCCGACCGGGCTGCCGCGAACGATCGAGCTTCGAACGTTCGTCCGGGCACCCGGGCCGCGCGGTCGACTCCGCGACGGCAAACGGAGCTCTCGACCCGCTCGGTCGAGGGCGATCGCGGAGCCTCTCGCCGACGACGCGCCTAGAGCGCCTTCTTCAACCGCTCGTAGCCCTGGACCAACTCGTCCTTCAGCAGGCCCAGCGCCGACGAGATCCCTTCCGCGCTCTTCTCCACGCCCGCCTTCGCGGTGAAGTCCTCCCACTTCTTCTCGAGCTCCTCCCACTCTTGCTGGGCCTCCTTCGAGCCGAGGTGGATCTTCACCATGAGCTCGTCCCGCTTCGTCTCCATGTCCTTCAGCAGATCGTCGATCGCGCTCACTCGTGTCCTCCTGGTGATGGCCCGGGTCCGGGCTACTTCTTCTGGACCGACCGCAGATAGTAGACGACGGACGTCAGCTTGGAGTCCGAGATGGTCTCGGTCTCGACGGTCGTCTCGTTCGGAAGGTCGAGGATCTCGCCCCACACCGGCATCTCGCGCTCGCCGTGCGCGGCAATCGGGGACTCTCCCTTCACGACGGCGAGAACCTTCTCCTCGGGAAAGACTCCGTCGTTGCGCTGCGAGAGGAGCGTCAAGTTCGGAGGCGTCTTCTTGAAGAGACTGGAGGCGACGCCGTCGCCCTCGGCGCCGGGGCCGTGGCAGGTCGAGCAGTATCGTGAGAACTGCTGCTGGCCCAGGTGGAGCTCCATCGCGTCCGGGCTCTCGTCCGCCGCCCGGGCGGTGTCGGCGAAGGCCATGCCGGCGAGCAGCACCGCCGCTCCCGTCCGCGCCGCCGGCATCGCAGCCGCGGCGACGATCGCGGCGACCCGCGCCGATCCATGCCTGAGGAAGCTGATCATCGGTGGGATCGTAGCCTGCACTTCCCTCGAGGTCACACGATTTCCGGCCAACGGCGCCGAATCCCCTGCCACGTTCCCGGTAGATCCGGGATCCGCCCGCCTCGGCACTCAGGAGCCAGGGCGATCGGTCCCGGCCGGGCGTGACGCGGCTTCGCCGGCTCGCTCCGGGAACCGTTCGGCGAACGGCTCGCACGGAAGTCGGAGCGCGTTCACCAGGAACGACACCGCGTGGTACAGCCCCGCCGTGTAGAGGAGCTCGAGGATCTGATCCTCATCGAAGTGCGCTTGGAGCTCCGCCCAACACGCGTCCGAGACGTCCGCGCCGTCGTGGAGCTCGTCGCAAAGGCGGACGAGCGCCGACTGCCGCTCGTCCCAGACGGGATCGTTCGCGGGGGCCTCGACCGTGGCGCGGATCCACTCGTCGGAGAGCCCCAGCGGCCGTGCGAAGGCCGCGACGTGAACGCCCCACTCGTATTCCGCGGCGCAGCGCGCCGTCGTGCGATGGATCACCAGCTCGCGGTCGCGGATGTCGACGGGGCCGCGGTCGAGGACGCCCGCGCGCATGAAGCGGGGGAAGATGCGTTCGTTCGTGGCCAGAGTGCGAAAGAGGACGAGCGGATCCACACCTTGGGGCATGACGAGGTCGAACAGGCTCCGAACTTCGGACGCGTAGGGAGGCTCGAGCGGGGCGATCCGGGGAATGGTCATCGGGAAGCTCCTTTGCTACGTTTTCCGTAGCAAGAAGCGTAGCGCTACTTTTTCCGTAGCGCAACCCGAGAAGGATGCCTTGGTGAAAACCCCGAAGAACCGACCGGTGCGCGGATCGCGGACGGGGCGCCCGATCATGGTCGCCCTCGACCTCCTGGGTCGCCGCTGGACGTTGCGAGTGCTGTGGGAGCTGCGCGACGGGCCGCTCACGTTTCGTGCACTGCGCGACGCGGCGGGCCAGGTGTCGCCGACCGTCCTGAACACCCGGCTTCGCGAGCTGCAGGAGCACGGGATCGTCGAGTCGACCGACGCGGGCTACGCCCTCACGTCCGACGGGCGCGGACTGCGGAAGGCGCTCGTCCCGCTCTGGCGCTGGTCGGAGGGCTGGAAGGACCCGCAGTCGGGTGGATGACGACGCGTCGGAGCCGTGCCAAGCTGCCGCATGGCGACACGAACCCCATGCGCGGCTCTCGCGGCCACGCTGCTCACCACGACCGCTCTCGCGGCCACGCTGCTCACCACGACGTTCGTCCTTCCGATTGCGGCGCGCGCCGAGATCGTCGGGCTCCTCGAGACCCCGAGCGACTTCGCATCGCAGATCGGAAACGTCCAGGGCTGGGCCTACACGACCACACCGGGCGCGGAGCTGATCCAGCCGTTCGACGTCCTCGTGAACGGCGTGAAGATCCTGGAGGTCCCGTGCTGCTCCGCCCGGGCCGACGTTCGCGACGCCCACCCGGACGCACCGCTCCGCACCGGCTTCTCGGCCGTGACGAACTGGGCGCGCGAGGCGGACGAGGACGAGATCCTCGTGCAGGTCGTCGTGCGCGACACGGCGGGCGACATGCTCGTCCTCGCGCGGTCCGAGGTGCAGACGTTCGCGTTCGTCGGCCACCCGTTCAGTGGGATCGTCGAGTGGCTCGAGCCCGCGGGCGCCGCGGCGGATGGGCCGCAGTCGCTTCCGGTCCCGCGGTCGCGCTGCACCCTGTCGAACACGGCCGAGTTCACCCCCGACGCGGCCGCGCTCACCTGCACGAACCTCGCGGCGGCGCCTCCGAGCGGCCTCTCGCCCGAAGCGTGCCTCGGCGCGGTCCGGTTCGAGTGGGACCGCGCCTCGCAAGGCTTCAAGCTCGCGAGCGGCTGCGAGGCCCTGCCGCGGTGGACCGACAACGGCGACGGAACGGCGACCGACAACCGCACCGGGCTGCAGTGGGAGCTCAAGACCGACGACGGCTCGATCCACGACAAGGATCTCGAGTTCACGTGGAGCGCCAGCGGGGCGGCGCCGACCGGCACGGCCTTCACCGACCTGCTGGCGACGCTGAACGCGAACGACGCGGCCCTCTCGAACGGAACGCTCGTGCAGACCGGATGCTTCGCCGGCCACTGCGATTGGCGGGTGCCGACGGTGCTCGAGCTGAAGGACATCCTCGACGCCGAGGGTCCCGCCTGCGTCTCGCCGCCGTGCACGACCATTCCCGGGGAGACGGCGCTGGACTACCACTGGTCGTCGACGGGCCTGGCCGAGCTCGACACGGTCGCGTGGGCGGTGAGCTTCGAGTTCGGCGTGGTCATCACCGACACGAAGACGAACGCGCGGCCGGTCCGCGCAGTCCGCGGGGACTGATCTCCCGCGGCGGCGGAGTGCGGCGCGCGAAGCGCCGAGTCCGCGGCGCCGTGCCTCTCCGTCGCCCGCCCGCACGGAGGGGCTTCACGACGCTTCGGTCGCGGTCACCGACGTCCCCTGGCTCGTCTCGTCGAGCCACGTGTCGAGCACGCCCTGAAACCCGGGGTCGTGCGAGACCCAGTGCCCGCACGGGAGCTCGACGATCGTCCCTCCCCCGCGCTCGACGTGGGCAAGCCACTCCTTCGAATGGAACGGGAACGGCTTCTCCTTCCCGTACACGAACAGCACCGGCCCTCGAGGCCACTCGTCGGCCGACTCGGGCATACCTTCCCCGCGACCGATGTCGCGCCACGCGTTTCGGTAGGGATAGTTCATGCCCGAGTTGATCTGCGCTCGATCGAGCGGCGCTCCGATCAACTTCGCGAGCGAGCGCGTCATCCAGTCGCCGATCGGTCCACCGAAGAGGAACGCGAGGATCAGCCAGCCCTGGTACGACACGCCGCCGATCGCCGCCTTCGCGCTCGCCTCGACGTGCGCCCCGATGTCGAGCGCAGCGAAGCGTCGCACGAGATCGGGGCGCTGCGCGTAGAGCCGATAGGCCCAGTACGCGCCCCAGTCGTGCGCGACGAGCGTCACCTTCTCTCCGGGCGCGGCCTCTTCGATCATCGCCACGAGCGCGTCGACGATCTCGGCCGTGCTCGGCCCCCAACGCGTCGTCTTCGTGCCGTCGAAGTTCGGTAGCGTCGTTCGCACGCAGCGGAAGCGGCCCGACAGCGCGGCCACCTGCGGATCCCACAGCGTGGCGTCGTCGGGCCAGCCCTGGAGGAAGACGAGCGTCTCGGCCGCTTCCGGACCGTCGACGAGGGGCGTGAGTCGCAGAGTCATGCGACGCGTTTAACCCGACCCCGGACGGCGGGCGCAACGTACTCGGCGCCCCTCGGACTCGACGCCCCTCGGACTCGACGCCCCTCGGACTCGACGCCCGTCGGGCTCGACGCCCCAACCGGCCCCGCCGGGACACCGGAGCCCCCGGACTCCTCGCGAGGGCGTCCCCGGGCGCCGCCCGCACGGACGCAGATGGCGCTCGGAACACCGGCCGAAATCTGGCATGCGAGAGCGACCATGAGCGAGACCGACCTTTCCCTTCGAGAGTGGATCGAGAAGCTGATCGAGCGCGTCGGCCAGGGGGACTTCTGGTGGGCGCTCGCGGCGGCCGGCCTGATCAGCGCGGCGGCACTCCTCCTCTTGCTGATCCTCCGCTTCCTCTTCGGGCGCATCTCGAAGCGGATCGAATCGTGGCGCGGCACCGTGATCGGGCCGGTCCGGTTCCAGCGCCAGGAAGTCCTGTCGGCCGAGGAGACCACGAATCTCGCGACAGGCTTCGTCAGGCTCGTGGCGGCCTCGACCTACCTCCTGCTCGCGTACGTCTACCTGAACGCGGTCTTCAAGCTCTTCCCGGCAACCGCGAGCATCGCCGACCAGCTGATCGGACACCTCATGAACGCGGCCGGCACGATCCTCTCCTCCGTCGCAGGCTACCTGCCGAGCCTGATCTTCCTCGGCGTGCTGTTCGCGCTCGGGCGGTGGGTCATCCACATCGAGCGGCTCATCTTCTCGGGCCTCGCGATCAAGCGCATCCACATCAGCGGGTTCGACGCGGAGTGGGCGTGGCCCACCTTCAAGATCGTTCGCTTTCTCACGATCACGTTCTTTCTCGTCGTGGCGTTTCCGTATCTGCCGGGCTCGACGTCGCCCGCCTTCCAGGCCGTGTCGGTCTTCGTCGGCGTACTGGTGTCCCTCGGGTCGTCCGGCGCGGTGGCAGACGTCGTCTCCGGCGTCGTGCTCACGTACACGCGCGCGTTCCACATGGGAGACCGGGTCCGGATCGCCGACGCGGAGGGCGACATCCTCGAGAAGACGCTGTTCGTGACGCGAATCCGCACGCCGAAGAACGTCGACATCACGATCCCGAACGCTCTCGTGATGAGCAACCACATCATCAACTTCAGCGCGCAGGCCCGCACCGGACGCCTCGTCCTCCACACGACGGTCACCATCGGCTACGACGTTTCGCCCGAGACCGTGTCCGCGCTTCTCGTCGAAGCCGCCAAGGAGACGAAGGGCATTCTCGACACGAGCGAGCCGTTCGTTCTCCAGAACTCGCTCGACGACTTCTACGTCCACTACGAGCTGAACGCCGCGACGAACGATGCGAAGGGCATGTCGAACACCTATTCCGAGCTGCACGGACGGATCCTGGCGAAGTTCCATGAAGCCGGAATCGAGATCGCGTCCCCCCATCTCTCCTCGGTCCGCGACGGGAATCCGGTCCAGATTCCCGACACGTATCTCCCCAAGGACTACAAGCCCGCGGCCTTTCGGATCCTGCCGTTGCGCGCGCTTCGCGCGGCCAACCCGCCGTCCTCCGACGACTGAGCGCGCGCGACAGCGCTCGGGACCGCCGGGCGCGGGTGCTAGAAGGGGCGGGTGCCGAGTCCGTTTGGTTGGTTCTCCATCGTCGCGATCGTCGTCGCCACCCTGGCGGGCGGCGTGCCGCCGCTGCGCGCGAACGCAGCCCAGGTCGATCGGTATCCCCTGGGAGAAGCGTTCGCGTCGGGCGTGTTCCTCGCACTCGCTCTCGCGATGATGCTCCCGGCATCGTTCCACCTCTTCGAGCGCGCGCTGCCCCACGTCGACGAGCCCATCGCGTCGCTGATCGCAATCTCCGCACTGCTCGCGCTGCTCGGCGTCTCCCACCTCGTGCGGCACCTGGAGCGCGACCTGCACGAGGACGAAGCGATCGCGGCGAGCCCGCTCGTACCACTCTTGATGACCGTCATGATCGCGATCCCGTCGTTCTTTCTCGGTGCGGCGCTCGGCGTGAGCGAGACGGAGCAGGCCGTCCTCATTCTGATCGCCATCTTGCTGCACAAGTCGTCGGCCGCCTTCGCGCTGGCGTTGAAGCTCACCGATAGCTCTCTCTCCGTCGCTCGGGTGCGGATCGTGTTCGCCCTCTTCGTGCTCGCGACGCCGGCCGGGATCTTCTTCGGGAGTCTGGTCGGGGGACGACTGGGCACCGAAGCGCTCCTGATCGCGCGCGGCTCGGTCCTCGCGATGGCCGCCGGCACGTTCCTCTTCATGGGAACGCTCAACGAGCTGCAGAGCGCCCCGCTCATCAAGCGCTGCCGGCACTGGCGCGGATTCGCCGCGATGCTGGCGGGCATCGGTCTCACCGTGTGTGCCCGGCTCCTGATCGGCGAGGCACACTCCCTGGGCTGAGATCCTGCGGTCGCGGGCGCCCGCGCGGAACACACGCCCCTGCCGACGCCGGGGCGGTTCGTGGTAGAGATCGACCCCATGAGCCGGAGGGCCGAGACGCAGCGACGCGCCGCGCTTCGCCGCCGCGAGGAGCGGGCGCGCCTCTGGAGGCTCGCCCGGGCATGGTGCGACGACGAGCGGGCGGCGGTCGCGGTCGTACCGGCGAACGACGGCCGGACGTCGCGGCTCCCGGAGCGGCGACGCGATCGCTTCGTCGCTCACCTTCGCGAGCTCGTCGATACCGTCGAGGAACGAGCGGACGGACGCGCCGGCCGGTGGAGGCCCGTGCGCACCGCCCCCGAGACCAGCGCGGACCCGATCCTGGGCCAGGCCTGCGCGACCTGCCGCGGAAGCTGCTGTCGCACCGGAGGGGACACCGCGTTTCTCGACACGTCCGACATCGAGCGCTTCTGGGCCTCCCGACCGCGAGCGAATCGTGGCAGCATCGTGCGCGCCTACCTCTCGGCGCTTCCCGAACGGAGCTATGCGGGCTCGTGCGTGTTTCACGCGCGCTCGGGCTGCGCCCTGCCCCGAGAGATGCGCGCCAATCTGTGCAACGTGTTCCTTTGCGACGGCTTGCGCGAGCTGCGCCGCGCGCTCCAACCCGACGCGCCGCGACCGGCGTTCGTGGTCGCGACCGCGAACCGGAAGCTCGTCCGCGCGACGAAGGTCGACACCGACGGCGCGCCCCGGCGCGTTCGACGACCCCGACCCGCGTAGCGACGCACGAGCGCGCCGGCGGCCCCGCACCGCGGTCGGCGCGGCGAAGCGCGAGAGCACACGCGCCCTGCGCCCGACACCGAGCGACCGCGCGTGCTCTGCTTGCGACCGTGCTCGCCGCGCGTCTCGGTCTCGACACCGAGCACCCACACGTCCTGCCCTCGCGACCGGGCGCAACACGCGCCCCGTCCTCGACACCGAGCGCCACGCTCGGCGGCCGCGAGCGATTTCCGCTACAAAGCGCCCATGACACTCGGCATCGGAGCGTTCTTCTATTACATCGGGCTGACGATCGCCTCGCTGCTGCCGATCGCGAACCCGTTCAGCACGGCGGCGCTCTTCCTCGCGATCACCCCGGGACTCTCCCGCGCGGAGCGCAACCGACAGGCCTTCCGCGCTTCGGTGTACATGATGGCCATCCTGCTGACCTTCCTACTCGCCGGTGCGGTCATCATGAGCTTCTTCGGGATCTCCGTCTCCGGAGTCCGGATCGCCGGCGGAATGGTCGTCTCCTTCCTCGGCTTCCGCATGCTCTTCCCGCAGGACGAGCTGAGTGCGGAGAACAAGAGCGAAGCGAGGCGCAAGCACGACGTCGCCTTCACGCCGCTCGCCATGCCGAGCCTCGCCGGGCCCGGCGCGATCGCCGTGATCCTCGGCGTGTCCGCGCAGATCGAGAACTGGCTGGCGTACGTCGTGGTCGGCCTCGGCGTCGTCGCGACGGCCGCCCTCTGCTGGCTCGTCCTGCGCGGCGCAGGTCAGCTCGTCGAGCTCCTGGGCCGCAACGGGATCGACGCCATCGCGCGCATCATGGGCTTCCTGCTCATCTGCATCGGAATCCAGTTCATCGCGTTCGGCATTCGCGACTTCATCATCGATCCGGAGTTCTGGGAGCCGAGCACGACCCAGATGATCTCGCCGGTGGTGGACGCCACGCCGGAGAAGTAGCGGCGGCGTCCACCGACGCCGCGGACGTTTCGAGTTGACGAGTTCGGCCCCCGTGGTCCTAGGTGGTGGGACCATGCGAACCAGGATCGGCGCACTGCCCCTCCTCGCCACCCTCGGCGCCACACTCGCCGCCCACCCGGTCGCGGCGCAGAGCGGCGTCCGCGACTCCCTCGACGACTCCTCGATTCTGGTGAACAAGGACGTGGGCGAGGAGCGCTGGGCGATCTCCTTCCACCACGCCTCGAGCACCGTGACCGGAAACGTGTTCTTCCCGGACGGCCGCGACCCCGCGTTCGTGTGGTGCGCCCCCGCAGGTGCGCCCGGATCGATCGAGCCGGGCGCGCCGGACCTGGAGCTGGCGTGCTACGGCAGCGACCCGTGCGAAGGAGCGCCGTGCGCGGGTCCGGCCTGGTCGTTCCTCGCGAACGTGGCGCTGCCGGTCTCGTTCTTCCTCGTCGGGGACGGCCCGGCCCCGACGACCTCACCCACCCCGGCGCCCTCCCCGACGCCGGCACCCACCGCGGTCCCCACATCCGCGCCCCCCCTGACCACGCCGAGCGACGGCAGCGTCCCAGCGTCACCGGATGCGCTCTTCGCGTTCCTCCAGTCTCGCGCCTACACGACGTTCGCCGCCGAGTCCGAGGTCCGCCCGACGAGCGCCCCGCACATGTCGTTCGTCCGCACGTTTCTGAACCCGGCGCTCGAGGCGTCGCTCGCCACGGGTGCCCGCTCGCACCCCGTCGGCGCCGCCGCGGTGAAGGAGCTCTACGACAGCCGAGGCGAGCTGGCCGGCTGGGCCGCGATGGTGAAGGTCACGGACAGCGACGGCGGCGATGGTGCCGCCTGGTACTGGTACGAGGTCTTCAGCCCGACGACCGGGTCACCGACGATCGAGGGCGTGGGAAACACGGTGTGCACCGGGTGTCACGCGTCCGGCTCGGACTTCGTGCGGGTGCCGTTTCCGCTGCAGTGACGAGGAACCGGGCCGGGGCCGACGTCGGAGCGAACGCACCGGGCTCTTCGGTCTGGCCTTCGATTCAGAACGGCGCCACGACCGTGGCGCTCTCGATGTTCTCCGCGCGCCCGGGTTCCATCCGGCACAGCACGACGGCCGGCCGCTCGTCGAGCGTTGGCAACGAGAAGAAGAACCGTATAGCGGTACCCCGCGGCGTCGGTGATTTCCGACACCCTTGCCACCCATTCCGGGCCGGAGGTACCCATGGCACGCTCGAAACACCTCAAGACAGGCTTGCTGTTGCTCGTCGGATTGCTCGTCGCCGACGACGCAGCAGCTCTCTTCCTACCGCGACTCCCGGCCCCACCGATCGACGACGGCCTGACCGTCGACGAGAAGGCGGCGCCGAAGAGCGACTGGATTCCGAGCCTCGATCTCGCCGTGAATGCGGATGCCCGGGCGACCTGGGAGGATGTCGTCGCGAAGCCGCAGGGAGGCGGCGACGCCCAGGAAGGTGAGATCGAGCTACAAACGTACGGCGTTCGCGTCGAGTGGCTCCCCTACCACGGGCTCAGCATTCAGGCTCTGCTCGGCCACAACACGGGAACCAGCGGCCCCTTCGATCTGACGGGCAGGATCGCCGGAGCGGGATTCACCGCCGCGTACGCCGACAATCCGTTCAGCCAAGACCCCTCGTTCGCCCTGTTCGGAACCTTGAACGGAGTCTATACGAACAGTGACTTCCGTGATGTGAAGAACACGATCAACACCTGGTCGGCGACCCTCCGACTCGGCGCGATCAAGAGAGTCGGAAACTGGCTCGGCAGCTTCTACGCCGGCCCGTCGTTTCAGGACTTCACGCGGTATCAGACGACGAGCCTGGCACCGCTGGGCGGAACGGGCTACCAGACCTTCGAGGTTCGCCCGAAGTCGCGATGGAACGGCGTCATCGGCGCAAGCATCGGCATCGGAGGCTGTCACGAGGCCGTCGTGGCACCACTCAGTTTCGCGGTGGAAGGCGGGATCGGAGATCGCCGGTACGTGTCCGGCAACTTGCGATACCAGTGGGGCGTCGACGATTGCACGACGTTCGCGCTCTTCTGATCGCCGCCCCCAGCGCGCCTCACCCCCCGTCACCGGCGACCCCTCCCGCGCACGCTCCGTGGCACATCCGGAGCTCGATCGGATCGCCGCCGTCGAAGCGCCCGACATGCGGGGTCCAGCTCAGGTCGTCGGAGCGGCGGATGAAGAGGCTCAGGTGATTCGGCTCTCCGTTCGGAACCCACTCGGGATGGGCGAGGGCGGCGTCGAGGAGTGAGGACAGTCGAGCGCCTCCGGCCGTGATCTCTTCCGCTCCCTCGGGAACGAGCACGTCGATCTCGACCGTGGCGAGCCTCTGTCGGGACGAGACGTCGGCGGTCCGGTTGCGTGCGCCCCCCGAGTCGACGAAGTCATCCCGGTTCGGCACCCCGACGTCGATCGACAACCGGATCCTGCGATCCTTCTTGTTGCGGTTTCGCAAGGGGATCCGGAGCGTGGCGTCCGCGACCGAGTCGGCTCCGGAGAACGACGACCCGGCCATGCGTACCGCGATCTCGGTTCGTCCCCGGCGGCGAAGCGTCTTGCCGACGTCGTCCTCGCCGGATTGCGGCGACCAGACGCTCTCCACGTAGTCGATGTGCGACTCGAAGATGTTCACGTTGTACGTCGCGCCTCGCGTGCCGAAGCTGTAGAAGATCCGGCCGCCCTCCTTGTCGAAACGGGGGTGGTGTTCGGCGTTGTAGGTCGAGAAAGACTCCCCCGGCCAGGAATGCGCCTGCTCCACGACCAGCGATGGCTCCCAGGGGCCCTCGAGGTCCGTCGACGTGTGCATCTGGATCGCGGAGACGAAGCCTTCCGAATAGATCCGATTGCCCACGCAGATCCACTTGCCGAGGTACTCGTTGCGGTACGGCCGGCAGTTGTTCGCATTGCGCATCAGAACCCTCCGCTCGGCTTCCGGATCACCGACCCAACCGTCCTCGGTCAGGTACTCGAGCGCTTCGAGATCGAGATGATCCTGCACCGCGACGCGCGACAGATGAACGACGGAGGAGAGGTAGCCCTTGCGTCGGGTCAGTCGATAGACGTACCCGTCGTGCACGAGGGCGGCGCCGGGTACGTCGCGCCAGCGCGGATCGTCCGGAGGAAGGCCGACGAGGTAGTCGAAGCCGGCGTCCGCATCGACCATCCCCGCGACGCCCATGACCGACGAGACGAGCGGCTCGACGCTCTCGACACGGCGGTAGTTCGCGAACACGTCTCCGTCGAGAACGTAAGCTCCGTTCAGCCAGACGGAGAACTCGCCGGCCACCCGCGGAAGCACGGGCCTGTGGCGGTTCCCGCGATGGTAGGTCAACTCCACTCCGTCTCCGGCGTCGAAGTCGGTGGTCGAGGCCATCGAGTTCGGATGGAACGGACGGCCATCGTGGAAGATCGTGTCGCCGAACAGAAAATGGACGCGCCCCTGCCACTCGAACAGAACGGGCGAATCCTGCCCCCGAACTCTCGCGGGGTGATCCAGGGCCCCGGTCAACTCCCCGACCCGACGGGTAAATACGCGATACTCGCTCGCGAAGACGCTCTCGGCGAGTAGAACTACGCACACGACTGCCTGCACGATGCGGCGCATGGCCGATCCCTCCCGGCTTCGGCCCAGCGGCGTGGCCCGCGCACGGGCCCGCGTCACCGAGTCAAGTTAAAGATTGCTCCGCACCGGTTCGCCGGTCGCCGTTTCGGCCGGGGCACGGACTCTGGTTCGCGGGAAAAGCAAGCGGTCTGCCAAGGCGGCCGGGCTCGCAAACTCCACCTCGTGCGCCGGCCCCGTCGGACGCAGCGGACAGTCGCGCGCCGGACCGTGCCTCCCACCGAGGACACCGGAGCGCCGCCGCCGACTCCCGCCGCGACCGTCCTGCCGGCAGGTCACGGCGTGTCGTCCACAGCCGACAGCCGCCTCGCGAGGAACGGCCTCGAGCGGCGAGATCTCGGGCCGTTCGCCTCGGCAGGCCAGTTGCAACGAGGCGTCCCGAACACGCGGCCCGCGGCCGCCAGCTCATCGGGAGGAAACCGTGGTCAACAACTCGATTCGGGTCGTCGCGACCTGCCTCGCTCTGCTCGCACCGAACGTGGAGGCGCGCGTCGACGTCGCCTTCGATCAGCGCCTACCCGGCAAGAAGCAGGTCCAGTGCGCCGACACGCTCGGCGATCTCGTATTCATCGGGCGTACGCGAGGCGGCTCGAGCGCCGAGCTCACCGCGCTCGACATCTCGGATCCGAGCGCGCCGCGGACGGTCTGGGAGCATGAGCTCCGCGGCTCGGCAAACGGCCTGACGATCGTCGACGAGACCCTCTACGTGGCGACCGGGGCCAACCGAGCCGAGCTCCTGGTGATCGAGCCGCGCGACGGTGCGATCCTCGCGGCCCTCGATCTTCCGGGTCCGCGAGACGCGACCGGAATTGCGTCGCTGGGTCGAGGGCTCCTCCTCCAGAGAAACACGGGCGGCGGAGACGACGCGTTCCTGATCGACATCCGCGACCGCGGCGCACCGGCGGTCGTGACGAGTTGGAACGGTCGGGTCCTCGAGGAGACACCGGAGGCGACAGCCCTGCCCGATCACTTCGTGCCAAATCTCGCGGTCCGGGTGGATCGGCCATGGTCCCCAGGAACGATGCTCCATCTGCTCTTCGCCCGTCAGCCGGTCGAGCTCGAGATTCTTCGTCGCGACGTCGTACGGTTCCCGGACAACGACGGCGATGGAGTGTTCCGCCTCGGCTGTCTGGGAGACTCGAACACGTTCGGGTACCCCGGCTTGCCACGCTCGTGGTGCGTCCAGCTCCGCGACATCATCGACGACCCGTTCTTCGAGGTCCTCCTGATCGCCGCACCCGGGGCTACCGCCAACCCGCAGACGATCTTCGATGAGAGATTCGACGCGGCCCATCACCTCGAGAGCGCGATCGAGTCCGGCGTCGACGCCGTGCTGCTGGCCTACGGCACGAACGATCTCCAGCAGGGGTATTCGCCGGAAGAGATCGCGCGCGCCTACCGAGAGCATCGGGCCGTCGCCGAAGCGGCCGGAATCGACTTCTACGTCGCGTCGACGCCCGGTCGCCTCCCCGATCCCACCGCCGATTCGATGGTCGTCGCCGTGAACGAGATCCTGGCCGCGACCTTCCCCGAGCGACTCGTGGACTTCTTCTCCGGCTTCGTGCCCGAGCTGTACCGCGATCGTCTACACTTCACCGAGCGGGGACAGGCTCTTCGAGCCGAGCGTGCGCACGAGGTCCTCGGCCCCCGGCGGTAGACGACGGGTGACGCGCCGCCGCCTCAGCGCCGCGTGCCCCAGGTGTTCCAATGCGTCAGGCTCTTCGGGGAGATGCGCTTCGCCTCCTTGAAGTCCTTTCCGGTGAAGTACGCGACGGGGAAGAGCACGGTCTGCGTCACGTGCTTCGGGACCCCCAGCATCTCCGCCGCCTCCTTCTCATGAGCGAGGTGGAGCGTGGTCCACGCCATCCCGAGGCCGCGTGCGCGGCCGGCCATCATGAACGACCACGCCGCCGGCAGGATCGAGCCGTACGTCGACGCCTGGGCGAACGCGCCGGCGTCCTCGACCCGACCTTCGATGCAGAACAGCACCATGACCGGGGCCTTCTCGATGTTCTCGGCGAGGTACATCGCCGAGTCGAGGACGCGGGGCATCTGCTCCCCTCGGGGATCGTCCTCCGCGAACCCGAAGCCCTCGGACGCGCGCATGTTGGCGTACGCCTCCATTCCCTGGCGGTAGAGATCCCCGAGCGCCTTACGCTTGGCCTCGTCGGTCACCACGATGACGCTCCAGCCTTGCGAATTCGAGCCGGTCGGCGCCTGGAAGGCGACGTCGATGCACTCCTCGATGACCTCCGGCTCGACCGGGCGCGTGAAGTCGAGGCGCTTGCGCACCGAGCGGGTCGTACGGAGGAGGCGGTCCGTGGCGTCGATGTCGATCATGCCGGAACCATACACGTTCCTCGGCGCGCGTCATCCACGACCCCCCCGCGAGGCGCGCGACCGCGCTCCTCCGCCCGCGAGACTCACTCCGCGCGCTGGAGGACTCGGACGACCTCCGCCGTCGCGTCCACCTCCACGAGATCGCCGTCGCGAATCGTCGAGGTCGCCCGTCCCGTCCCGATGACCGTCGGGATCTTGAGCTCGCGACACACGATCGCCGCGTGACACGCCACGCCTCCGTCGTCGGTCACGATCGCCGCGCTCCTCTCCAGGAGCGGCATGAGCGCAGGACTCGACTGGATGGAGACCAGGACGTCGCCGTCGTCGAACGCGACACCCTCGGCCGTCGGAGACAGCACGACGCGCGCGCGCCCGCGAACGACTCCGGGCCATGCGGCCTGCCCCCGCAACACGCCCGAATCGGCGACCGGCTCGATGCGGCGGGCGCGGGCCAAGCGCATCAGCAGGTACTCCGTCTCGGAGACGAACTGCACGCGTTCGTCGTCGCCGAGAAGCTCGAACACGAAGCGGCGCCCGGCCAGCACCTCCTCCCGTCGTTCCTCCATCGTGCGAAGGTCCATGGTGCCGCGACGGAGCTCGGCCCACGTGACGACCTCCGGAGCGCGCTCGGGCGTGGAGAATCCGGCCTCGCGCGCCGCGGCGACGACGAGCGGCTCGACGAAATACCGCTCGATGTAAGGATAGAGGGAGCGGGCACGGAGCTCTTCCGCGCGCGCCTGGATCTCGGGATCGACGACGCCGTGTTTCTCGAACGCGATCAGCGTCCAAGCGGGGAGCGTCGTCGTGTACTCGCCGATGCGAATGAAGTACTCGGTTGCGTCTTCGAGCGTGCGGAACGGCGGCGCACCGGCGTCGACGAGCCTTCGGCCTTGCTCGTAGATCTCCCGGGCCCGGTCGAACGACGCGAGGAGTCGCTCGCGGTTCTTGCCGTCGAGATCGACGATCCAGGCAAGACCCGCATCGAAGGCCTCCTCCGACACGAAGTGATTCGCAATGTCGTCGGCGCCCTGGATCGACATGAACTCCTCGATGAGGATCCCGAGGTCCTTGCCCGCATGCCGCGCGTCCGTCCAATGCGCGAGGATCGACGCTTCGACCAACGGCATCGGACGACGCACCATGGGTGCCCAGGGAACCGTCGAATCGACGATCGCCGCACGGTACTCGGCGGCGAGCGTCGTGATCGGGCGCGCCTGCAGGACGTGGAAGCGGTCGTCGGCGAGCGCCCACTCGGTGTCGACGGGATGGCCGTAATGATCCTCGATCCGGTCGAGCATGCGGGAGTACTCGATCACCTGGTCCGTCGCGAGCTTCCGAGCTCGGCCGCGTTCGCCGAGCTCGTGCCAGCTCGGAGGCGCCCCCTCGGCATCGCAGAAGAGCGCCTTGGTCTGGTTGCCGACCTGCTCCTCCGCGATCCCCGTTCCGCCCCGCTCGATGACGTACTGATCGGGGTCGATCTGGCCGCTCACGATGGCCTCGCCGAGGCCGATGCACGCCTCGATCAGACGCACGTCGGGCTCCTGGGTCACCGGATGCACGGAGAAGCCGATGCCGGAGACTTCGCTCCGAATCATCTGCTGGACGACCACGGCGACCCCGAACGCGCCGACGCCGTAGCCGTTCGCCGCACCGTACGCGAGGGCCGATGCGCCGAAGATCGAGAGCCAACAGTCGCGGAGGCGATCGACGATGTGGTCGGGATCGACGTCGAGGTACGTGTCGAGCTGTCCGGCCCACGCGCTCGTGGCGCCGTCCTCGCACGTCGCACTCGACCGCACGGACACGCGATCGGCGCCGAGCGCACGCACGGCAGCGCCGAGGGCGTCGACCACCGGCTCCGGGACGGGTGCGCCACCGATCCGGGCGCGGATCTCTTCCGCGGCCCGGTCGACGGGAAGCGCCCGCGTTCCCACGCGCCCGACAGTGTCGGCGATCGCACCATCGGGGTCCGCGGCGCGCATGAACCGATCGAAGGCGCCGCGGGTCACGACGAACCCGCCGGGGACCCGCATCCCCGCCCGAAGCAGCTCGCCGAGCGACGCGCCCTTGCCTCCCGCTTCGTCGGCCATCGTGCCGTCGAGCTCGTCGAGCCGCCGGATCCACCCCGCGGCCGCGTCATCCCGGTCCATGCCGATCAGGGTGAAGAATCGGAGCGGCTCTGTCACCTCCACGATGTCACGCGGAGATCGGCCCCGCGCCCGGCGCACGGGACCACGAGGTGAAGCGGCGGCGATGGGACCGGGGCGTCCGAGAGGCACTTTCGCGACGTGCACGTCGTCACCCAACACCCCTTCGTGTCCGAGGCGCGCCTCGCCGACTCGGCCTCGAGCCGCCCTGGGGGTCTTCGACTTCTGAGCCTTCCGAGCGCGTTTCCCCTCATGGGCGAGCCGCGCTACGGCTCTCTCCATGAAGACCTACCGCGTCGTCCAATGGGGAACCGGCAACGTCGGGAACGAATCGCTGCGCTCGATTCTGGACCTTCCGCATCTCGAGCTCGCCGGCGTGCGCGTGTACTCCGACGAGAAGGCCGGCACGGACGCGGGATCGATCGCGGGTCGAGGCGCGGTCGGGGTCACGGCCACGAATCGCACCGAGGACGTCCTGGCCCTCGACGCCGACTGCGTCGCGTACATGCCGCGCAATACGGATCTGGACGACGTGTGTCGGATCCTCGCGTCCGGCAAGAACCTCGTCGCGACGCCGTTCCTCTTCTACGGACACGGCCTGCCCGACGCGGACCGGGCGCGCGTCGAGGCGGCCTGCGCCGAGGGCAGCAGCTCGGTGTGCGGCATGGGCATCCATCCGGGCCTCCTCGGCATGGTCCTACCCCTCGTGCTCTCCGGCGCCGTGCGCCGCATCGAGACGCTCACGATTCAGGAGCGCGCGAACTGGGACTTCTACGACAGCCCCCGCATCACCTTCGACAACATGCGCTTCGGGAAGCCGCCGGAGGAAGCGACTCTCGACGCGAACCCGTTCGCGCGCTTCAACGGCGACCTCTTTCAGCAGCAGATCCACATGCTGGGCGCGGCGCTCCATGCCGGGCTCGACGAGGTGACGCAGGAGCAGACCCTGCTCGCAGCCGAGGAAGGCTTCGACGTCGCCGCCGGCCGCATCGAACGCGGCACCGTGCGCGGCCAGCGCTACCGCTGGCGCGGCGTCGCGCGGGGAGAGACGAAGATCGAGATCGACGCGCTCTGGACCCTCGGCCCGGACTACCCGTCCGACTGGCCCCGCCCGAAGGAAGGCTGGACGATCACGATCGAAGGCGAGCCCTCGCTCCGCACGCACTTCATCAGCCTGGCGAGCTTCGCGCGCCGCGACGCGACGATCGAGGAGCACGTCCATGCGGCCGACATCGTGACCGCCATGCAGGCGATCCACGTGATCCCGGACCTGTGCGAGGCCGCGCCGGGCATCCGCAGCCCGATCGATCTCCCGGCGCCCCGCTCGGCCCTCGGCTTCGGCGGGGCCGGCTAGGATCTCCGACCGAGAAGCGGGGATACCTTCGGCCACCGCGCCGGTCCGCTGGACGACGTCACGCTCGAGCGGGGAATCGGGCAGATGATTCCCCGGTCTCGCCTCCCGCCCGCGATCGACCGCGATCGGAATTGGCGCCCTCGGTGCGAGCGCGACACGCTTCGGTCGAACCGAACGGAGCGGGGCTACGGCACCAGAACGACCGCACTCCCGCCGACGACGGTGCCGCCACACGGGCCGCCCGAGCAGTCGACCGAGACCGTCTCGCCGAGACGCGCCACGGGACGGCCGCCTCCCGCGAGCGACACGAGCGACCCTTCGACCGCGGTCGAGGCCGACGAGCGCAGCGTCGCCTGCGCGGTGCCACTCAGCTCCGCAGTCGCCGAGGCGTCGACGGTGACGTTCACGCCCTCGATCCGCACGTCGCCTCCTCCGGTCCGCGTGTCGATCACGAGATCCCCGTCGTCGACCCGAACCACGGAGAGGATCGCGTCGAGCTGGCTGCGGAGAAGATCGACCTCCTCGCGCAGGGCGACGACCTCGTCGCTCATCTCGTCGACAGTGCGGACCCCGGGCGTGCAGCCGGGGATTCGCGCGGCGCACCGGCCGATGCCATCGGTCATGTAGATCACACAGCCCTCGGGCGGCGTCGTGCTCTCCGGTGTTCCTTCCGCGCCGAGCAGGCACCCGCGAGCCCGCTCTCCCTTGAGACAGGTGCCGGCGTTGGCGAACGGCTCGAACAGCGTGTCGAGATCGGGCGCCCACTCGAAGTCGGCCCGGTCCAGGACGCCCTTCGCGTAGACGCGGACGACCCCGTCCTTGTCGGACGCGACCGCCTTGCAGGCGCGAAGCGCGTCGGCGGGCGCCGGGACGAGGGTGAGGAGCACGCCCGCGAGGGCGAACACGAGAGCCGGACCAGTTCGGGAACGCATGCTCCGAACCTAGCGGAGTCGAACCGCCGCGCCAGGGGTTCCCGGCCGCGGCGTGCGGGATCGCCCCGATCGGGCACCGGGGCCGGTTCCGCCGAGCCGGCCGTCCCCGGAGGCTCAGCTGCAGCTTCCGTCGCTCCACTTCGTCACGCCGGCGGACGCAGCCCAGCACGAGTTCGAGTACTCCTTCCCGTCGCAGCCGCAGACGGGGTCCACCTGAGCCGGGCAGATCGCGCCGAGATCCACCTTGGACGGATCGAAGCACGGAGTCTCGCACGATCCGGGCTCGTAGGACGTCACGCCGCTGTTCTCGGCGAAGCAGGAGTTCGAGTACTCCTTGCCGTCGCAGCCACAGACCGGATCGACGTTGGCGAGGCAAATCGCGCCCGGGTCGATCTTCGAGGGATCGATGCAGCCGTCCGTGCACGCGCCCCGCGACCAGAAGGTCACCCCGCTGACCTCGGCGACGCAAGAGTTGGAGTATTCCTTCCCGTCGCAGCCGCAGACGGGCTCCTCGACCGCGAGGCAGAGCTCCTCGGGGTCGATCTTCGAAGGATCGATGCAACCGTCCGTGCACGCGCCGTCGTCCCACGACTCGACACCGTTCGCGCGGGCTTCGCACTCGTTCGCGTACGTCCGGTCGTCGCAGCCGCACACGGGGTCGTACTCGGTCGTGCACACCGCATCGGGGTCGATGTCGTCGGGGTCGATGCAGCCGTCCATGCACGCGCCGGGGCTCCAAGACGTGAGGCCGGACTTCTGGGCCTCGCACGAGTTCGAATAGGTCTTCGCGTCGCAGCCACAGACCGGAACGAAGTTCCGCGGGCACACGCCGTCGGGGTCGATCAGGTTCGAATCGACGCACCCCTTACGGTTCCTGCACACGTCGAGCACGGCCTCCTGGACCGCTCCCGAGAGGGAACGGTCGGGGTCGTCGGCGTTGCAGACCCCGACCCGCCTCTTGAGCTCGATCTTCATCTGCTCGTGGGTCGGACGGTCGGTATCGGAGGCGTCGCCGAGACACGAGCAACGCGGGTCGCGCACGAAGCAGAGAAGGTTGCGCAGCGTCGACGTCGCCCCGACCATCTGCGCGTACACCTTCTCCTTCGCGTCGTCATCACTCCCGAAGAGAACGCTCCCGGCTTCGGAGCAGCTGTACTCGAGGGGACCGGCGGCGGCGCGGGGTGCGAACGAGGCCGCGAAGAGAAGACTGCCGGCGAGCCAAACGAAGCATGCCGTCGTACGACCGGGTGCGCTGCGCATCATCTGAAACCTCCTCGGAAGCTCGAACTCGGGACCCGGGTCGAGCCGTGCCACCACCCCCTCAAGGACCGAACGCCGTGTCAAGACGCGACCGACACGGCGATTGCCGGGGAGCGGCTCATTCCCCGAGGATCATGCTCGCCGCTGCGATCGCCACCTGGGCCGAGCCGTAGACGCCCATCACCTTGGCCGCGCTGGTACGCTCGCCGATGAGATACAGGCCGTCGACGCCTTCCGCGCGGATGTCGATCAGGTTGCGACCGACGTTGCCCGGGGTCTCGATGAGTGTCGCGGGGCCGAACGAGCGGAGCTTCCACTCGGCCTTGGAGACGATGCCCGGGAAGAACTCCTCGATCTCGCGATCCCAGTCGTCGAAGAGCTTGCGCAAGGCGGCCTTGTGGCTCGCCTCCTTGATCCGGAAGATGTCGGGCTTCTCCCACCAGCCGGTCTGGATCCAGAACGTCGCCTCGTACTTGCTCGTGTCGTCCGAGTATTCGAGCGAGCTCGCGCACCATGGGCGGCCCGTGTGCGGGCCCTGCTGCACCCAACGCGGTCCGGTGTGATCCCAGAGCGACGGGTCCGAGTGCCCGTACGTGACGGTCGCGTCGTTCAGCGTCTTCCGGTGGAGGTGGCGCAGGCGGTCGGCGTACCAGGGGGAGAGGTCGTCTTCGTTCAGGATGTTGAAGATGTCCCAGATCGCGACGGCCGACACGACGACCGGCGCCTCGAGGATCTCCGCATCGACGAACTCCGTGGGCACCCGCGGCCGGCCGGTGTCGACCTCGACGCCGACGACCCGCCCCTTCTCGACCACGATCCGCGACACGGAGGTTCCGGTGCGGATCTCGCCGCCGTTCTCCTCGATCGATTCGACGAGGGGCCCGGCGATGGCGCCACTCCCCCCCTTCACCCAGTAGGACTTCGACGGGAACTCACCGAGCGTGTCGAGCTGCTTCTTCACGCTGTAGAAGAGCATGCCGGCCGAGTAGTCGGTCGGGATCGGCAGCGTGCCGCCGAAGAGCCAGCCGAGGTAGCGGAAGAAGTCGATGACGTTCTCGTCGTTCGTTCGCTCCTGCACGAACTGCTCGATCGAGACGTCGTCGAGCTCCTCGATCTGCTCGTACGTCCAATCCTTCGCGGTCGTCATGTAGACCTTCGCGAACTCCGCGAGCGAGCCGCGCACGAGCCCGTCGATGTCCTTCCACGCGCCGCCCATGAACACCTTGCCGCTGTTCGTCCAGCGGCAGACGTTCTCGGGCATCTCCTTGCCGATGCGGCGGAAGATCTCGTCCTGACTGCCGGCGAGGATGAGCCCCTTGATGCCGTTGTCGATCGCCGAGTCGTGCGTCCGTCCACTCGCGGCGCGGCCGCCGAGGCCCTCGCGCCCCGACTTCTCGAGGACGAGGACGCGCTTGCCCGCCTTGGTCAGCAGCGCCGCCAGGTTCAGGCCGCCCATGCCGCCGCCCACGATGATGACGTCGAAGGATTCCGTGCTCATTTGGCGTCTCCCGGTCTATGGTTTACACATCTGAGAAACTTGTAAACATCATGTGCCAGATCTTGCAAATGGGCGCTGGAAAATTGTTACGTTTCTGCTTTAGTTCGTAACGGTCACGGCGATCTTCGATGGGCGCACCCGCACGCAGCACGGCCACGCGAGAGGCCATTCTCACCGCCGCCGAGCACATCTTCGGCGAGCGCGGGTTCAGCAAGACCTCCCTGGAGGACGTCGCCGCGGCGGCCTCCGTCTCCCGGCCCCTCGTCTACCGCTACTTCGGAGACAAGAAGGATCTCTTCGCGCTCGTGATGCAGCGCGTGCTCCGGGAATGGAACGAGGCGCTGGTGGCCGAGGCCGACCGCACCACGCCCGGCACGGCACACACGCTGCGGCTGGTTCTGACCGCGTGCCTCGAGTTCGCGCGGAGCCGGACGATCCTGCGGGGCCTCCTCCTGCGGGACTCCGGGCTCGTCCGCTCCCAGATCGGCGACGTGCTCGACGAAGGCCGCGACCTGCTCCCGGCACTCATCGCCCGCGTCCTCGCCGAAGGCGTCGAGCGAGGCGACGTGCGCTCCGACCTGGACCCGGCCGACCTCGCCCACGTCGTCTCCGAGGTCTTCGTGTCGTACACCCTGCTCGTCCTGCAGGGGGCGAACGACCAGGTCGGAGAGCGCCGCGTGAACGCGGTGATCGAAACCCTGCTTCACGGCGTGATCGCCACGGCACCCCGCTCTTCGGGCGGATAGCGGGGCGCCGCGTTCGACGCCGAACGGGCCGCGAAACGGGCCCCGGCGGCCGGGCCTCCGGACGCGCCTTCCCCCGGAGTCCATGGGTCGGTCGGCTCGACGCGACACACGCCCCCGCAACTGGTCGGCGCGGAGCCCGTTCCGTAGGGTCCCTCCGCATGCCCACCCGGTTCGAACGCGACACCGCCGTCACGCGGATCTCCGAGAACACGTTCGAGGCGCGGCTCGATCGCGCGTGGTGGATCGTTCGCGGGCCGAACGGCGGCTATCTCGCGGCGATCCTCGTGCGCGCGATGGAGGCCGCGATCGGCGATCCCGAGCGCTCGCTTCGGTCGCTCACCGTGCACTACCTCCGACCGCCCGCGGAGGGAGCGGCCAGGGTCTCGACGACGATCGAGCGCACGGGACGCGGGCTCTCGACGATCACGGCGCGTCTCGAGCAGAGCGGCGCCCTGCAGGCCATCGCGACGGCCGCCTTCGCGAAGCCGCGCGGGGGCGCGGAGATGCTGCACGCGACCCCTCCGAAGGTGCCCCCGCCGGAGGAGTGCGCCGTCCGGAAGCTCGGCGGCGTCCCGATGCAGGCGCAGCTCGACAAGCGCATCGCGATCGGGCCCACGTCCTTCGACCCGTCCGAACGCACGCGCGAGGCCCGGACCGGCGGATGGCTCCGGCTCGCCGAGCCGACCGCGCTCGACACCGCTCTACTGGCCGCCTACACGGACGCGTGGCCGCCCGCGGTCTTCGCCTCGTCGGAGACGCCGCCGCTCACGGGCGGAGTTCCGACGGTCGACCTGACCGTCCACGTCCGGAGCCCCCTTCCCTTCTCGGTCGCGCCGGACGAGTTCGTCCTGGTCGTGTTCCGCACCCGCTACGTGAGTGACGGCTTCCTCGAGGAGGACGGCGAGATCTGGACGCGCGACGGGCGCCTCCTCGCCCACTCGCGCCAGCTCGGTGTCGCCCTCTGAGCGGCCCCGGGACCGTGATTGACATTCCGAGGTCCGGCGGGGATGGTCCGCCCGCGAGGCAGCGGAGCCGTGCCGTGCTGTACTACGTTCTTCCGGGAGCCGGGATCTACGGTGGAGTCAAGAAAGGATTCCACTGCGCGGATCTCCTGACCGAAGCGGGGCATCCCTGCACCGTCGCGACACCGGAGGCGGAACGCCCGGCGTGGTTCCCCACGCGTTGCGACGTCATCACGCACGATGCGCTGCGCGAGCGCTGTCGACGAGAGGACACCCTCCTGTTCTCGTGCCCCGCCGACGCTCCGCTCGTCGACGCGCTTCCCGCCGGGCGCAAGATCGTGCACATGCAGGGCGCGAACACGCCGGCCGATCACGCGTTGTTCGACCCCGCCCGCGGGTACGAGTTCGTCTCCCACGGACTGCACATGACCCACGAGCTCCTGCGACACGGGCGCGTCGCGGCCGCCGTTCCCATGGGAATCCCCGACGTCTTTCGCTGGCGCGGAGAAGCGAAGCGGCCGCTTCGGATCGCCGTCATGCCGCGAAAGGGCGCCGCGACGCTCGACGCCGTGCGCGGAAGTCTGCCGCCGGGGGCGGAGCTGGCCCTTCTCGACGGGCTCGCGGAGCACGAGGTCGCCGCCGCGCTGAAGGGCTCCGACGTGTTCCTCGCCATCTCCCCCGACGAGGCCTTCGGCCTTCCTCCGCTCGAGGCGATGTGCGCCGGCTGCTGCGTGGTCGGCTATCCGGGCGTGGGAGGGTTCGAGTTCCTCCGCCACCGCGACACGGCGTGGGTCGTCGCGAACGGAGACGTCGACGGATTGATCGGCGCGCTGCGCCACGTGTGCACGCATCCGGCCCTCCGCGATGCACTCCGCCGACGCGGCCTCGCGCTCTCCGCCGCCTACACGCTGGAGCGCGAGCGCGAGTTCCTCCTCCGCGCGCTCGACCTGGGGGACGAGGAGGACGCCTGACGTGCGCCGGCTCTGGCTCGATCTCGGAGATCTCGGCGCCTTCGTCGACGCCGGCGGTCCGTTCGAGCGCTGGCAGGACCACGGCCTCGGACTGCTCCGGACGATCCTCGCGCGCAGCGACGTCGCGACCGACGTCGCGTCGACGCGGGCTCTCCACCGCCTCGACGATCTCGCGCCGATCGTCGCCGGCTACGACGTGCTCCTCATGAACGTGCGCAGCTATACCTTCCCGTTCGCGCGCGAGGCCGCTCGGATCTTCAAGCGCGTGAATCCCCGGGGCGTCGTCGTGACGGGAGGCATGCACGCCACGGTCGCGCCGGAGGAGATGGAAGCGGTGCCGGAGATCGACCACATCGTGTCGGGTGCCGGAGAGGGCGTCATCGTCGACGTCGCGCGCGAGCCGACGGCGCATCCGAGGCGCATCGCCGGCGTCGCCGCGCGCTCGATGGACGACTGGCCGATGGTCGATCGGACGCTCTGGCCGAACCCGCGCCGCGCCGACTTCCCGTGGCCGCTCGAGCCCGAGTGCGGCTGGGGCCCCGGGCCCGTCGCGACGATCCTGACGAGCCGGGTGTGTCCGTGGCAATGCGCCTTCTGCAACGAGGCCTCCTTCATCTCCCCGATGGGCCGCAAGAGCCCCGGCGCGGTCATCGACGAGCTGAACTGGCTCGACCGGCGCTTCGGCCCGCTCGGCTCCCTCGTGATCCACGACTCGATGTTCTTCCAACAGCCGTCCTGGCTGCGCGAATGGCTCGAGCTCTACCCGCGCCGCGCACGCACGCGTTGGCCCTACTGGGCCGCGGCGCGGTCCGACACGGTGCGGCGGTGGCCCGACCTGTTCGAGGCGCTGGTGCGGGAGACCGGCTGGCGGACGATCTCGATCGGTTTCGAAGCGGGGAGCGACCGGATGCTCCGAGTGCTGAACAAGGAGTGCACGGCGGAAGACAACCACTTCACGATCGATCTCGTGAACCGGATCGGCGACGACCTCGTCCGTCGCGGAGAGCCCCCTCCGGTCTTCTGGGCGAACGTGATGCTGGGCATTCCGGGCGAGACCCGCGAAGAAGCGTTCGACACCATGCGCATGGTTCGGGCGATGCGCTACCGCCAACTCTCGCCGGCCTTCTACGCCCCGTATCCGGGCTCGGCGCTCGGCTACCAGCTGATCGCCGAGGAGCGAAGCCTGCTCACCAAAGACGCCTACCACCGGTATCCGCACGACGAGAAGGTGCGCGGGGTCGACTACGCCTTCTACCGCGACCTGCTCTCCGGGCGCTACGACGCGGAGATCGACGCGAGGGAGATTCCCGCGTGGACGAGCGAGCGGGTCGTCGATCGGGCGCCTTCGCGCTTCTATCTGTTCGACGCAGGAGACGAACGCGGGAAGCTCGCGTACGGGGCCTCTCCCGACGACGCGCTGGAGACGATGCGCGCACGGCTCCCGCCCGAGGCCCGGGCCGAGATCGATGCGCTCGACCCGAAGCGACACCGCGTCGTCCGCCAGCGCGATCTTCTCCGCCACCGCGACGAGCTCGGCTGAACGTGAAGATCCTGCTGACGAACTGGCACTACAGCATGCTCGGCGGGGCGCAGACGTGGGTCTACACCGTGGCGAAGCATCTGAGCACTCGCGGGCACGAGGTGAAGGTGTGGTCCGATGGGCTCGGGATCCTGGCCGAGAAGACCGCACCGTACGCGCGATGCTCGACGAACCTCGACGAGCTCGGCGCGTTCGACGTCGTCTGGGGGAGCCACCAGATCACCGGCCGGGTGCCGGCGACGGCCCCTCGCTGCCAGATCGTCCACGCGACCCAGAACCAGGATCAGGAGGCGCCCGTCCCCGGCCTGGACGACTACTTCGCGGTGTCCGACGAGGTGGCGACGTTCCTCGCGGAACGCGGCTTCCGGTGCGACGGCGTCGTGCGGCAGCCGATCGACGTGGAGCGCTTTCGGCCCCGGTCGCGGGTCCGCCCGTGGCCGCCGCGGGTCCTGTACTTCGGCAACTACCAGCGCTGGGTCCCGCTGGCGGCCGAGGCCTGCCGCCGGCTGCGGATCCCGTTCTCCGCCCTGGGCGGCCCGAAGGACGACGAGGGTCGACGCTGGGACGTCGAGGCCGCCCTGAACGAGGCGGACCTCGTCCTCGGGCAGACGCGCTGCGTCCTCGAAGCGATGGCGTGTGAGCGCAACGCGATCGTTTGCTCGGGGTGGGACCCCGCGCTCGGCTACGGGCTCGACGGGCTCGTCACGCCGTCGCGGTACCGCTCGCTCGTCGCGACGAACCTGACCGGTAACGTGCGCCGGATCGTCCCGACGGTCGACGGACTCGTCGAAGAGATCCGGCGCTACGACCCGAGCCTCGGCCCGGCGCTTCGCGCCCTCGTGGTCGACCATCACGCACCCGCGAACGCGATCGAGCCGCTCGTCCGCTGGACCCGCGCCGTCACCGGCCGGGAGCTCTGAGAGGCTCGCCATACCGATGTCGCGCATCGGCGTCGATCTTCGCATCGTCCACTACGCCCGCACCGGGTTCCACCGGTACGCGCGCGGCCTCGTCCGAGCGCTCGCACGCGAGCGCGCGCGCACGAGCGACGCGGAGATCGTCCTCCTCACCCACCCGGACGACTCGTTCTTCGGCGGCCTCGTCCCCGAGCTCCGGCGCGTCGCGATCTCGACGCCGGTCTTCGACGAGCGCGAGGCGGTCGGGGTGCGGCGGGAGACCGAGGCCCTCGGGCTCGACGTCGTCCACTTTCCCTTCTCGCTCTTTCCGGGACCGGTGTCCGCGCGTTCGGTGCTGACGATCCACGACGTGACCTGCCTCGAGCACCCCGACGCGATCGAGGATCGGTATCGGCCCCACTACCTCGACGCGGTCCGGCGCGCCGCCGAAGCCGACCTCATCCTCGCCGACTCCGATCGGGTCCGCGCCGCACTCGTCGAGACCGGTGTGCCCGCCGACCGCGTGCGCACCTGCGCACCGTGGACGCCGTTCGAGGGCGAGACGTTCGACGCCGAGGCGTTCGACGCCCGGGCGGGCGTCGACGGCGGGGGCGATCGCCTGCCGGCGGATCTTCGCGCGACGCCGTACCTCCTGTCGGTCGGCTCGCTCGAGCCCCGGAAAGACCTCACGACGCTCGTCGCCGCCTTCGACGCGCTTCGCGCGCGGCATGGGCGGCCTCTGCGCCTCGTGCTCGCGGGACACCACGGATGGAACAGCGAGCCCCTGCTCGCGAGAATCGACGCGAGCCCACACCGCGACGACATCGTGGTCCTGCGCGCGGCGGACGACCGGACCGTCCGGGCGCTGCTGCGCGCCTGCACGCTCTTCGTCTGCTGCTCGCTCCACGAGGGTTTCGGACTGCCGGTGCTGGAGGCCCTGGCCGAGCGCGCCTGCGTGGTCTCCACGCCGGTCCCGTCGCTCGTCGAAGCGGGCTTCCCCGCCGAAGGGCTCGTCACGCCCGGCTCGGCCGAAGCGCTCGCCACGCGACTGGGTCGTCTGCTCGACGACGACGGGGCGCGCCGGCGCCTCGCCGCGAAGGCCGCGGAGCGCGTCGGAGCGTTCTACCGCGCCCTCGACCCGGCGCGACTCGCGGCCTCGATTCCGATAGGAGAACGCCGACGGACATGAGAGGAGCGGTGCAGATCCACTGTGACGAGAAGCGCGGAGTCCGCCGCCTTCGCGTCGCCGACAAGACGGTCGTGCTCGGACGAATCCACTACGACGCGCATTCGGCGCGGCGGATCGGCCCGCTCTATACCCCGATCGCGAACACGGAGCTGGACCCGTTCTTCGAATCGTCGGTGATCGAGCGCGTGCTCTCGCGCCGGCTCGGGGCCGGGGCGGACTACCTCGGCGTGCTCTCGTGGAAGTTCCGCGCGAAGATCCCTCTCTCGCCGCGCGTGATCCTCACGCGCATGGCTCGTGACGCGTTCTCCGCCGACGTGTACTCGTTCTTCGGCCGCATCCGCTCGCACCGACCGTGGCCGCTCGCGGAGGAGAAGCATCCGGGGATCCTCCGCGCGGCGTCCCTGCTGATGAAGCGCCTCGACATCGACGTCGACCTCGAGCGCCTAGAAGCTCCCGTGATCCACCAGAACCACTTCATCTGCCGCGCTCGCGCCTACGCCCGCTTCGGCCGCGAGCTGCTCGGCCCCGCGCTCGGGGCGATGCGAGATCCGCGCGACGCGTCACTCCGGCGGCTGCTCCGCCGCGATGCCGGCTACGACGACGCGCGCTTCGGCCCGGCCGACCTGCGCGCGCTCTTCGGCCGACCGCACTTCTGCCTGCACCCCTTTCTCGCCGAGCGCCTCTTCAGCACGTGGCTCGGCCTGCACCCCGAGCTCCGCGTCCGTCACGTGTGGCACGGGCGCTTCGTCGAGCCGGCGAACGTGCCCCACGAGCCCGAGATGCGGCTCTCGCGAGCGACCGCATGAGAGTCGCGCTGTTCGCCCCCACCGCGCGACGCTGCGGAATCGCGGACTACGTGCGCGACCTCCGCCCGCACCTCGAGCGTCGCTGCGACGTCGTCGTGGTAGCGGCGGACGGCCGCCCCGACGCCACGGACTTCGCCGGACTCGGCACGGTGATGAACGACGCGGACGTGGCGCACGTCCAATACGAGCACGCCTTCTTCTGCGAGAACGACGCCCCCGCCGACGACGTCGCGCGATTCCTGGGACAGATCACGATCCCCGTCGTGATGACGATGCACTGCCCTCCTCTCGACGACGACGCCTGGCGGCCGATCCTCGACCGGCCCGACACGACCTGGATCGCGCACGCCGCGTCCGTCTCGAACGCGCTCCGGGCACGGTGCGCACGCGGCGTGGTCGACCAGACGCCCCTGCCCACGTCGCATCGGCCGACGGCGAGCGAGGAGGCGATCCGCTCCTTCCGCGAGGCACACGGGCTCGGCCGCCGGCGCGTCGTCGCGATCTTCGGATTCACCAAGCGGCACAAGGGCTACGTGCTCGCGGTCGAGGCGCTTCGGGCGATGCCGGACGACGTGGTCCTCCTCATCGCGGGCGGGCCCCAGGACGCGCGTGACGCGGCCGCCCTCGCCGACGCGCGCGATCGCGCCGCGGCGTGCGGCGTCTCCGAGCGCGTTCGGGTGACGGGATATCTGGCCGGACCCGACGTGCCCGTGGCCCTCGGCGCGAGCGACGTGGTCCTCGCGCCGTACGAGCTCGCGCACGGCTCGGCATCCCTGGCGGCGGCGCTCGGGTGCGAGCGCCCGGTCGTCGCGACCGCGCTGCCCTCGTTCCGCGACATCGAAGCCGCGTTCGGCTGCCTGCAGCTCTTCGAGCCACGCGACGGTCGGGCGCTCGCCGAAGCGACCCGGCACCTCCTCTCGGACGCGGCCTCGCGACGACGACGGATCGCCGGAGCACGGAGGTACCGCGCCGCGCACGGGTTCGACGCACTCGCCGAACGACTCCACCGGCACGGCGCGCGTCTCGCCGGCCGGCGTGCGCGCGCCGCGGGGGCGGCCTGAGATGGGGATCTCGGCGGTCGTTCTCACGAGGAACTCCGAGCGCCACCTCGCGGCCTGCCTCGAGAGCCTCCGGTGGGTCGACGAGGTCGTCGCGCTCGACGACGCGAGCGACGACTCGACCCGCGCGATCCTCGAGGCCTACGGGTGCCGCGTGTACGACCAACCGACGGAGCTCATCCGCCGTCACAACGGGAACTTCGACGTCGCCCGGAACCGCGGCTTCGAGCTCGCGCGCGAGCCGTGGATCCTCGTCGTCGACTCGGACGAGATCGTGACGGAGCCGCTGCGCGCCGAGATCCTCGGCGCGGTGACCCGCGACGCGCGTCGCGCCTACGCGCTGCCGCGGCGGAACCGGATCCTCGGCCGCTTCTCCCGGCTCCTGGGCGAGGACTTCCAGCTGAGGCTCTTCCCGAAGGGCTGCGCCCGGTACCGGGGTACGCTGCTCGATGCGCGACCGGACGTGACCTGCCCGGTCGAGCACCTGAGCGCGCCGCTCGTTCACCTGCAGTCCGACTCGTGGAGCGCCCTCCTCCGAAAGCTCGACGAGAAGACCTCCCAACGGGCACGGGCGCTGCACGCGGCCGGCGAGGCACGAGCCGAGGCGGCCTGGCCGCTCTTCGTCCACACGTTCCGGTTCTACCACCTGGAGCAGGGAGCCCGCGCCGAGGGCCTCCGCGGCGCGCTGCTCGCCGCGCTCTACGCCGCGTATCCCGCGATCACGCAGGCGAAGCTGCGGCGTCTTCAGCGCGGAGGCGCGCCGCGATGACCGCGCGCGTCGACGTGATCGTGGTGACCCATCGGAGTCGGGAGCACGTGGGCCCATGCCTGGACTCGGTCGCGGCGTCGGACGGTGTCGGGGACCTCGACGTGGTCGTGATCGACAACGCGTCGGACGACGGCACGGCGACGGCCGCACGCGCCCACCCGTCCGCGCCCCGCGTCGTCGCCAACCGCCACAACCGGGGCTTCGCCGCCGCGTGCAACCAGGGCGTCGCCGCGACCGCGGGCGACTACGTCCTGCTCCTGAATCCCGACGCGCGGCTCCGACCCGACACGCTGTCGCGTCTCGTCCGACACCTGGAAGCACACCCCGCGGCGGCGATCGCCGGGCCGCGCCTGCTGAACGAAAGGGGCACCCTGCAGCCGCAGATTTCGGCGACCGGCCTCTTCCCCTCGTTTCCGCAAGCGCTCCACGAGTACACCCGGCTGGGTCGCCTGCGCCCCGAGTCGCACTGGCACGCCGAGTACTTCCTCACACGCTGGGACCGCCGGACGACGAGAGCCGTCGCCATGATCCAGGGCGCCTGCCTGCTCGTGCGCCGGTCCGTCCTCGAGGAGCTCGGGGCCTTCGACGAGCGGTTCTTCCTCTACTTCGAGGAGACCGACCTGTGTAAGCGGGTGGCCGATCGCGGCTGGGAGACCCACTACGTCGGCGACGCCGCCGCGGTGCACATCGGAAGCCAGAGCTCGTCGGACGGGCGCCCGTCGGCGCACCACTTCATCTCGAGCCTCTATCGCTTCCACCGAAAGCACTACGGCCTCGCGGAGGCCGCCGCCCTCTGGGTGATCCTCATGCCGTACCACGCACTGCGCGCGGCGCGGCTCACCTCGCGTCTGCCGTTCCAGGCGGGCGATGCGGTCCTGCGCGAGGATCTTCGAACGGCGCGTGAGCGGTTCAAGGCCCACTGGAGCCTCCTGCGCGACGCCGCGCGACGACCGCCCCGAGCGGAGGCACGCTCGTGAGCGCCGAGCCCCGCGCGCACGACGACGCCCCAGCGCCGTCAGCGACGTCCGAGCGCGACGAGAGCCGGAACGAACGCCCCCTCCGTCTGGGCGCGTGGCGCGAGATCGTGGGGGCGACGCGGGTGCAGCTCGCGCTGCCCGTGGCCCTGGCGGCGGTGATCGCGGCGCTCGAGGGGGCCAGCGTGGGGCTGCTCGTCCCCATGGCGGTCGGCGTGACCGAGCGGGACTTCGGGTTCGTGCGCGAGCTGCCGGTCTTCTCCGCGGTCCTGCCGTGGCTGCCGGAGCGCTTCGTGGCCGGGGAGGACTCGTTCGCGCCGCTCTTCTTCCTCCTGGCCTCGGCCGCGTTTCTCGCCGTCGTCGTGAAGAACGTCGTCGCGTACGCGCTCCACCTGCTCACGTCGCACTGGAACGGACTGTACCTCCGGCGGGCGAACGACTTTCTGTTTCGGCGCTGCCTCGGCTTCGGCAAGCTCTATTTCGACCGCGAGAACCAGGGACGACTGCAGGCGGTCCTGGCGGACACCGGAGAGTTGATCGATCTGCTCGCGGTGCTCCAACGGGGCGCGCTGCACCTGCTCACGCTCCTCGCCTACGTGATTCTTCTCTTCTGGATCTCGTGGCGGCTCGCGCTCTTCGTCCTCGCGTTCTTTCCGCTGACGCACCTGCTCGTGCGCGCGCTGACCCGCACGATCGAGCGACTCTCGCGGCAGCTCAACGAGGCCACGCTCACCCGCCACGCGACGGCGTATTCGATCCTCTCCGCACTGCCGCTCTTCGCCGCGTACGGCCAGGAGGACCGGGCCGCACGGCGCTACGCGGACAACGGTGAACGGCTCCGGCGCCTCAACTTCCGGATCAACGCGGTGCAAGGCCTCCTCACTCCGTTTCAGGAGATCATGATCGTCACGACCGTCCTCGGGACGATCGCCTTTCTCGCGTTCCACCTGGCCGCGCGCGAGCCCGGCGAGCTCGCCGTGTTCCTCGTGTTCTTCTTCGCGGTTCGCGCCGCACTGCCCCGCTTCATGGGACTCTACGAGGTCCTGGTCGCCGTCGCGGCGAAGCGTCCGAAGCTCGCCGAGCTGGCGCGCCTCCTCGACGACGGCGAGAAGCACATCGTCCCCGGGGGCTCGATCCCGTTCGGCGGACTCGAGCGCGGCATCTCGGTGCACGATCTGCGATTCGAGTACCTGCCCGGCGTGCCGGTACTGGACGGGGTCACGGCCGAGTTTCCCAAAGGGAAGACCACGGCCCTCGTCGGGCCGACCGGCGCCGGCAAGTCCACGCTCGTCCACCTCCTGATGGGCTTCTACCCCGCACCGAACGGCGCGATCCGCATCGACGATCGCGTCCTGTCGTCGCTGCAACCCACCTCGCTTCGCGAGCACGTGGCGCTCGTGTCCCAGGATCTCTTCGTGTTCGACGACACGCTTCGGGCCAATCTCCTGATGGGGGCCGCCAACGACGTCGACGACGACGAGAGCGGCGACGCACTCCGCCATGCGCGCCTCGACGACTTCGTGCGATCCCTTCCCGACGGCCTCGAGACGCGCGTGGGCGACCGCGGCGTGCAGCTCTCCGGCGGAGAGCGCCAGCGCGTCGCGATCTGTCGCGCGTTCCTGCGGCGTCCGAGCATCCTGATTCTCGACGAGGCGACGAGCGCACTCGACGGCGAGACCGAGGCGAAGATCCAGCAGGCGCTCCACGACCTGCTGCGCGACCGCACCGCGATCGTGATCGCCCACCGGCTCTCCACGATCCGCAACGCGGACCAGATTCTCTTTCTCGAGAACGGCCGGGTCGTGGAGACGGGGAGCCCGCGCGAGCTCCTCGCGCGGGACGGCCGGTTCGCCGCGTTCTGGCGCGCTCAGGAGCTCTCGGCGAGCTGAGGCGCGACGAGGCTCCGGTCGACGACCGAGCAGTGGCCGATGCCGGGGTCGGCGTTCGACAGGTTGATCCAGAGATCGCCGCGCGCGACGACGGCGTCGCGCCCGCTCGCGTTCGCCGCACCCACCTTCTCCCGGAGCGTCGCGAACGACGACGACGCGACGTCGGGCGCGGCGAGCCAGACGACGCGCCGGCCCGTGGGGCGAAACACGCCATCGCCGTAGAACTGCTCCGCCTCGTTCGCGAGCAGAGCGGCGGAGCGAATCTCCGGCAGCGCGTAGAATCGCTCCGCGAGCGCGATCGTCCAGGCGAGCAACACCGATCGGAGGTCCTCCGCCCGCTCTCCGCGCGCGAAGGTGCGCCGGAGCCGGCTGCGTCGCGTACGTTCGAGCAACGCGCGAAGCTCCCACCACGCGCTCGTCGACAGATCGGGAGCGCACGAGGGGTCCCGGAATCGGGACCGCAGCTCGTCCCGCCGAAAGACCGCGTCGCCCCTCTCGAGGAAGAGCGACGCGCGGACCAGGTCCAGCGTGAGCTTGTAGAGGAGGTACTCCTCGCGACGCGCCTCCAGCCCGTCGTCGGGCCGCTCGACCAGGCAGAACGCGCTGAAATAGGCGAGTCGGGTCTTCACGTCGAAGAGGAGCGAGAGCGCGAGCTCGTCTCTCGACGCCGGCGGTAGGGACGCGAGAGGATCGCTTCCGTGGACGGGTCGTCCGGCCGCGCGCGTCTCGAGCACGCGAAAGCGCAACGACGGGTTCTCGCGGTAGAGCGTCGCGACCTGGCTCGACCGCAGGATCCACGGGCGGTCGTCGAGGATCGGCCACCGGGCCGCGAGGTCCCGATAGCGCACCTGAATCGCCTCGTGGGTGTCCGCGTCGACCGTGTCGCTGAGAACGAAGAAGAGATCGACGTCGGAGATCCCGGGCACGACCCGGCCGTCCGCTCCGCTGCCCCGCGAATACACGGACTCGACGCATCCGGGGAAGGCGCGCTCGATCGCGGCGATCGTCGCCGATGCCACACGGCGGTAGATCGACCCGTACAGCCCGCCGAGGGGACCCACGTTGGACCCAACGGCGGCGAGGCGAAGCGCGCGCAGCGCGTTCGTCAGACCACCCTCCCGAGCTCGGTCATCTCGTGCAGGAGGATCCGCGGGAAGCGGCTCCCGTACGCGTATCCCTGCCCATGGAGATCGTCACCGCCGTAGTGCGTTCCGGTGGGGCGCGATCGGTGGGCGATCGGCGTCGCATCGACGATCGCCATCTTGAAGCCGGCCGCCGCGCAGGCGTGCGGCCAGTGCAGATCGAAGCCATAGCCCATCGGCGAGATCGCGGAAGCGAGCGTGCTCCGCAGCGCGCGCAGACAGTCGATGCGAAAGCACGGCGCCATCACCTCGACGAAGTTGGTGTAGCGCAACCGCACGCCCTCCTGGCGAACGCAGAGATCGTAGGTGTGGAAGCTGTCCGGCGTGAGGGCCGGCTGGGCCAGGGCCACGTCGTGCTCGCGCAGGAGCCCGAGAAAGCGCGGCAGGAAATCATCCCCGTACTCGAGGTCGTCATCCGGGAACATGGCCCAGTCGTAGTCCGCGAGGTCGACGCGATCGAGAACCGCCTCCACCGAGCGCCACTTCTTGCACGGTCGAAAGACGGCCGGATCGACGCCGAGCTTCGTGTACGCCAGATGGGGGCGCGCGCACGCGGGCACGATCGCGTCGGGCTCCACCGGCACGAGGTGGAGATCGGCACGGGCGCCGAACGTGGCGACCGTCTGCTCGACGAGCGAATCCGACGAGAAGAACGACGTCACCACGAGGACGCGACCGGCCCCCTCAGCCATCCGCGCCCCGCGCTACCGCGAGCGCTCGGTGTCCCGACTCCTCCTCGAACAGGGGCCGCCCCTCGCTCAGGTACCGCGCGAGGGTCGCGGGCTCGTCCATCTCGGCGAGCAGCTCGCGGTAGCGGTGCGGGTGGAACTCGATCAGCTCCGAGATCGAGTGCCAGTGGTGCACTCCGGGCCTCGCGTCCGCGATCTCGAAGCCCAGCACGTGGAAGCGCATGTACCACTCCCAGTCCGAGTGGTACTGGCGAAACTCGCCGTGCTCGAGGTAGAGCCCCGCACGCTCGAGGGCGCGCCGATCGAGGAGAAAGCAGTAGCCGTAGACGTGCGGGTAGCGGGCGCCGCGGGTCTCGAGGAGCGCGCGCATCCCTCCGGTGAGCCGATCGTCTCCGTAGGTGGGCGCGTTCCTCCGGAACACGTCGCGCTGGTCGTCGTTCACCGGCAGGATCTCCGAGTGGCCTGCCACGGCCGCGCCGCGGTCGACCGCGTCGATCATCGCGTCGAGCCAGTCGTCCCGCTTCACCTCGACGTCATTGCAGAAGACGACGACGTAGCGTGCGTCCGGAGCGCTCGCACGGATGCCGGCGTTCATGCCGCGGCTGAAGTAGAGGTTCGTTTCGTGATCGATCCGACGGACCTCGACGTCGGGATGCGCGCGGACGAACGTCTCGATCACCTCCCGGGATTCGTCCGCCGATCCGTTGTCGACGACGATCAACTCATAGGGGCGATGCGTGTGGCGAACGATGGAATCGAGAGCGCGCGCCACGAAGGGGGCGGCGTTCCAGTTGAGCACGACGATCGAGACCTTCCCCGGCACGAAGGCCGCGTCCGACGACGGTAGAACTGCGGGGCCGTCGCTCACCCCGTCGCCCTCGTGGCCCCCAAGACCTCGTCGAGCGCGACGTCGATCGTCGCGCCGGCCCTCCCGGGAGAGAAGCGTGCGGCGAGATCGCGGCCGCGGCGCGACATGCGCTTCCACAGCACCTCGTCCGTCGTGAGCCTCCGCACGGCATCGGCGAACTCCCGTGGATCGTCCGTCACGATCGCCGCTCCCGCCCGGCCTGCCGCGTAACCTTCATCGCCGATCGGAGTCGTGACGACGGGCGTCCCACACGCCATCGCCTCGAGCACCTTGCCCTTCAGCCCGGCGCCGTACCGAAGCGGCGCGATGCTCACGCGGGCGTTCTCCACGTACGTCGCCGAGACGTCGACCCCGCCGACGAAGCCCGGAAGACGCGCCACGTCCGGCGGCGCGGCGTTGCCGACGAACGTGTGCGGGACGTCTGCGACCCGCGCCAGGATCTCGTCGCGATACCAGCGGAGCGCGTCGACGTTCGGAAGATGCGCGTAGCTGCCGACGAAGCACACGCCCTCGCGACGCTGGAATGTGGGGAGCCGCCTCTTGCCCGCCAGGATGTTCGGCACGACGACGAGCCGGCGGCAGTAGCGATCGATCCGCGCAGCGTCGGCGTCCGACACGGCCCACACCTGGTCGGCGGCCCGGTAGGCGGCGATCTCGCGGCGCCGCTCGAGATGATGGTAGTTCCCCGAGATGCCAAGGACCTTCTTCTCGCGCTCCCGGCGGACGAACTCGACGTCGACGCTGTCGAGCACGACCGGAATCCCGCGGCGCCGGAGGCGGTGAATGTACCGGCCCATGAACCAGAACTCGAGAAACGCGAGGTCGGCGCGCTCGACGGAGCGAAGATCCTCCATCGGACGGACCACGAGAGAAGGAAGCGGCGGCGCCGCCGGATGCTCGGCGAACACGGTCACCCTGCGGCTGCGCGCCTCGAGCAGGCGCAGGATCTGCCAGAACCGAAGCTCGCCGGACGACTTCGTCGGATCGGGAAGATATCGACACAGAACGACGACCTCTCCGAGATTCACCACGCGCGCCCCATTTCCTCCGGCGCGTGCTTACCCCAGACGCGACGAGGGCATCAAGACGACGACCCGTCCCGATCCGACCACCGCACGGCAACATGGGTTTGACTCCCCCGGCACCGGCCGGTACGTGCAGCCTCCGACGGCTCCTCCCGGAACGACCGCATGATCGACCTCAGCATCATCATTCCGACGCTGAACAACCTGCGCGACCTCGCTCCATGCCTCGAGTCGATCCGCAGGACGACGCGGGTGCCGTACGAGGTCCTCGTGTACGCGAACGCGTGCACTGAAGAGACGGCGCGCTACCTCGACCGACAGGCCGACGTCCGGGCGATTCGCGACTCGCGAAATCTGTACTTCACCCGGGCCGTCAACGCGGCCCTGGCCGAGGCCCGCGGTCGCTACGTCTTCCTGCTGAACGACGACACCATGATTCTGCGCGAGGACTGGTTCGGGGTGTATCGGGAGCAGCTCGAGCTCGATCCTCGCATCGCGATCGTGGGGCCGTACTGGAAGAACATCGACGAGCTTCCCTACGGCTGGATCGAGCCCTACGCCACGCTCTACCGCCGCGAAGCGTTCGAGGCGTCCGGTGGGTTGCCCTTCCACGACGCCTCGTTCGTGCTGTGGTGGTCCGACATCTACCACGCGTACGCACTCATGCGGGACGGGTTCTACTTGCGTCCGCTCGCGCGCCCTCTGGTCGACGGCCTCGTCCACCACCGGCGCGTGGGAGAGAGCGGCGCGACCGTGCTGCGCCTCAAGCCCACCCTGCCCGAGGCCTGCTTCTCGTTCCACGGCAAGACGCTGATGTACGAGAGGCTCGGGATCGAGAGCGACGCGCAGCTCGCCGGCTACTACGAGGGCGTCGTGTGGGACGGGACACCCGCCGCCGCGGTCGCCGTCGGCGCGAGCTGATCCCGGTACCAGTCGGCGAGGCGCGCATGCTCGGCCACGCGATCGAAGCGCGCGCGCGCCGTCTCGCGCGCGTTCTCCGCGAGGCGGCGGCGTAGGGCCGGGTCCCCGAGAGCCTCGACGACGAGTGGCGCCATCCCCCGGACGTCGTCCGCGAGAAGAGCGTCGTGTCGATGGCACAGCGCCAGGCCCTCGGCGGCCTTCTGCGTCGCGACGACCGGCCGTGCCGCCGCGAACGCCTCCATCAGCTTGTAGCGCACGCCCGACCCCTCGAGGATCGGCGCGACGACGAGATCCGCGGCGGCGAGATGGGGCCGCACGTCCTCGACCCAGCCCGTCGCCTCCACCCGCGCATGCTCGGACGCCAGACGGAGCACCTCCGGACGATCCCGATGATCCCCCACGAGGACGACACGCACCTCGGGAAACGCGCGCGCGATCTCGGGAAGTGCCTCGATCACGAAGCGCGTCGCGCCGTCGATCGCGGACTCGACGAACATCGCGGCGACGAAGACGAGCGTCGGGCCGTCGCCCAGGTCCCCCGGGCTCGTCGTCGGCTCCCGGTAGCGCTCGAGATCGACGCCCCCCCAGTTGCACAAGACGGGCCGCCGACCGAACCAGTGCTCACGATCGGCGGGCGCGATCGGCGCGACGGAGACGATCGCATCGGCAGCGTCGATCGCGCGCTGCTCCTGCCACGCGACGAGGACCGCGTCGAACGCGGCACGGAGACCCGCCCAGCGGCCGCCGAGCCGAAAGGCCGCCCGAGCGCGACCGCGGTAGTAGTCGAGCTCCCGGTTGTGCGCGACCAGAACGCGCAGTCCGGCGAGACGCCGCAGGACGCGGCGGTGCCAGCACGACGAGTGCACCTCGATCAGATCGAACCGCCGGTCGAGGAGCGTGCGCATCTCTTCGCTTCCGAACCACGCGTCGAGCTTCGGCGCGAACTCGGTCGCGCTCGGCTCCCACAGGAGCGATGCGAGTCGCGCGAGGGCCGCCCTCTCCCGCCACACCCCGCGAACGAGCACGACCTCGGCGTGCTCGCGCAACGCGTCCGCTCCGGCCCGGTCCGTCGCATTCTCCTCGAGGCAGCAGAACGTCACTCGGAACCGCTTCGAGAGCTCGACGATCCGGTTGTAGATCACCACCTTCGAACCGCTGTCCACGGGATGGACCATGAAGAGGTTCAAGAGGAGCAAGGATGGTCGATCGCTCACCGTTCGTCCTACCGCATCGCCGCGATCAACCCGCCGTCCACGCGCAAGTCGCAGCCCGTGACGAACGACGCGGCGTCGGAGCACAGGAACCCGACGGCGGCGGCGACGTCGTCCGCGCGGCCGGGGAGCCGCGACTGCCCCGGGGCGGGCGGCCGCACAAGCGGGACCAGGTCGAGCAGCGGCTCCTTGCCCGGCGACCCCACCAGCTCGAGACGGCCCATCGCGGTGTCCATCAACCCCGGCGAGAGCGACACGATCCGCACGCCCCGCGCGCCCCACGACACCGCCAGTCTCTCGCACAGCCGGATCACGCCGCGCTTCGCCCAGAGATAGGCGATGCCCGGACTCGGCTCGTCGGCCACGGCGGCGCGGAGCCGGCCCGAGAGGTCCGGAGCGAGCGGGGCGTCGAGGACGGCGTCGATCGCGGGATCGTCCGTCCCCAGATGCCCGGCGATGGAGGCGAAGCAGACGGCGGCGCCACCCGGCTTCATCCGGGGTCCCAGCCGGTCGAGAAGCACCGCCGTCGCGGCGAGGTCGACCTCGAGGACGTCGCTCCAGCCGGCCATGGCGGGGGAGAGTCCGGCCGTGTGCACGAGCCAGCGCACTCCGCCGCGTGCGTGCGCGCGCTCCGCGAGCTCCGGGACGAAGGACGACGCGGCGAGGTCACCCGCGACGATCTCCACGCGCGCGCCGCGAAGAGCCTTCGTGCCCCGGACCGCGTCCTCGAGCTTCGACCGATCGAGATCGGTGAGCAGCAGGTCGGCGCGGGGCGCGAGCGCCGCCGCGCACGCGACTCCCATCCCGCCGGCTGCCCCGGTGACGACGGCGAGGGGACGGTTCGTGGCCTCGGGCATGACGAGACGTTTCCACACGCGCACGCGTCGGTCGAGCGACGCACGGACGCGGAGGGCGTCCCCGATCGGCACATGTCCCCGGCCGCGCACGCGGCCGCCCCCGGTCCGCAAACGCGGGCGTGGGGCGCGCGTCAGTCGCTCTCGACCTGCTTCACGGTCAGGACCGGACAGGGCGCCTTGCGGAGCACCTTCTCCGCCACCGACCCCAGAAGCGCGTGGTCGATGCCGGTCCGTCCGTGGCTGCCGATCACGACCAGGTCCGCTCCGACCTCCTTCGCGAGCGCCACGACCTCGCGATCGGGGCGGCCCGTGCGAACGGTCGTGTCGACCTCGATCCCGGCCTCCCGATGCGTCGCGGCGAAGCCCTCGAGCTCCTTCTCGATCTCGCCCCGCACCTCGTCGAGGGCCTTGGCGACCCCCATCTCGCGAAGGGACTTGTAGATCTCCGTGTACGGGAAGAAGTCCTCCACCACGGTGACCAGCACGACCGAGGCATGATGCTGCGCTGCGAGATCCATGGCCCACGCGAGCACCCGCTCCGACTGATCGGAGAGGTCGAGGGCACATACGATCTTCGAGACTTCGGGCATGGCGGTCGATCGGCGAAACGGCCGAGTGCAATGACGCTAGAGAACTCGGCGGGACGAAACAACGTCCGCCCGGCGGCGGACCCCGGGGGCGCGGCCGTCCGGAGCCGGCGCCTCGCGGAGGTCGCTCGTCACGACCCGGGTTCTCCTCCGCTCACGAAGAACATGAACTCGTTGCTCTGGAAGCCACCCGGGTTCTGCACCTGGACGAGGTGCATGCCGCTCTCCGCCGGGACGTCGTCGATCTGGACGAGGATGGCCTCGTTCGGGCAGTCCGGGAGACGCGACGCGAGGGCCGCACACCGGACGGTGCCGCCGACGCGACGACCGTCCACGAACACGGCCGCGCCGGCCATGATGTGGCGACCGAAGAGGCGCATCGGGTTGTCCCCCGGGAGGTACGAGAGCACGTGCTTGTTCCCGCGACTGCGATCGCCGCCCGACCAGATCTCCGGCTGCGGCTCGTCGATCGTGACGTTCGGACCAATGCGGCCCGTCAGCGTCAGAACGAGGTCCCCCGCGGCGGCCTCGTCGAGCAGCTCCTGACGAGAGGCTCCGTCGTAGGCGCCGTTCTCCCAGGTGATCTCGACCGGCGTGCCACCGCGAACGCCCTCCCCCTTCAAGAGGATCGCGCCGTCGCCCGCCGCCTGCTCGAGCGCGTCGAGCACCAGCGTCGTCTGCGCGGCCCCGACCGTCTCCGCGTTCAGCGTGACCTGG
>JAUIFY010000288.1 GCA_030430245.1 bacterium
CGGAGGTGGCGAAGATGGGGCCGGAGAAGCCGGCTTTCACGAGCACGGGCACGCGTCCGGTGTGGTCCAAGTGGGCGTGGGTGATGACGACGGCGTCGAGTTTGTCCGCCTGCTCCACGGGTGGCTGTCGGTTGAGTTCGTCGGCACCGCGCGTGCCTTGAAACATGCCGCAGTCGATGACGATGCGGGCTTGGTCGGTTTCTAGTTCATAGCAGGAACCGGTGACTTCGCCGCTGGCGGCGCCATGAGGGGTGATTTTCATGAGAATGGAGGGGTTGGCTTGAGGATAGTTTGTCGGCCTGCGGGGGGCATGGCGAAGTCATTCGGCCGCCGCCGAAACCTTTTGAAGCCTAGGGTTGCGATCTGGGCTGCGCCCCCGCTGCCTGCTTCCGGATGTTTCTTTCCGCACTTCAAAAAATCACGGTTTTTATCGCCTCGCGGGTTCGCCGGCTGAATACGCACCTGGGCAACCGACTGGTGGCGTCGCCCTCGCTCGCCGCATCGTCGGGCACGTCGGAGAGGACCTGGGCGAGCGCGGGCGCCGCGTCACCTTCCGCGAGCCCGCGGATCTCGTCCCCGCCTTCGTCCACCAGAGCCCGCAGGATCTGCGCGAACGGCCAGAACGCCGGCGCGGCTCCCCCTTCGTAGCAGCGCCCGAAGAGCGTGAGCGCGCCCCGGAGCCGGGCGTAGGTGCAGATCTCCTGCGCGAGCCGCGTCTTGCCGATCCCCGGCTCCCCGGCGATGAGCGACAAGCACGTGCGCCCGGCGAAGGCCTCCTCCAGGGAGGCACGAAGCTTCGACATCTCCTCGGCGCGCCCGACGAACAGGCCGCGGGCGAGACGATCGAGCGGATTCCGTTCCGGCGTCGGGTCCTGCGAGCCGGAGTCGAAGCGCCGACCCTCGAGTGCCTGAATCGTCTCGCACGCTTCTTCGGCCGTCTCGAGACGATCCTCCATCGCTTTCGACAGGAGACGGAGCACGAACTCGTCGACGGCGTGCGGGAGGTCCGTCGCGTGCCACGACGGCGCGACCGGTGCCGCATGGAGATGCTGCGAGACGACCGCGATCGGCGTGTCGGCGACGAACGGCGGCCGCCCGGCGAGCATCTCGTACAGCATCGCGCCGAGCGCGTAGAGATCGGTCGCCGGACCGAGCGGCTGCCCCAGCGCCTGCTCGGGCGACATGTACTCGGGGGTCCCGACGACGGAGCCCGAGCTCGTCACCCGCGGCCGGTCGAGGAACAGAGCGAGTCCGAAGTCGCCCAGCTTGACGTTGCCTTTCTCGTCGAGCCAAACGTTCGCCGGCTTCAGGTCGCGGTGCAGGATGCCCTCGCGATGCGCATGGGCCAGTGCCTCCGCGATCTGCCCGGCGACGCGGAGCGCTTCCTGCGTCGAAAGACGCTTGTCGGGCCGCTGCTCGAGCCACAGCGCCACCGACTCACCAGCCATGAACTCGGTCACGAGATAGGGGCGTCCCCCCTCCTCGCCGGCGTCGAGAATCGTCACGACGTGGGGATGTCCACCCAGGCGCGCGAGCGCCTGAACCTCGCGCTGAAGCCGCTCGCGCTCGCCGTCGGCGAGGGCGGAGGCCTTGATCCACGAGACCACGACGTTGCGGTCCAGGCGGGTATCGAGCGCGAGGTACACCTCCTTGCGGCCCCCCTCGCCGAGGGGGCGATCGACCCGGTAGCGGCCGGAGGCAAACGATGTCGGCAGGTGGGCGGCCATCCCGTCCTCGCTATTCCATATACTTCGGCCGGAAGGTGGACACGGGTTAGCCGACGAGCCGGGCCGACGAGGCGAGCCGCACCCGTCTCCGGCCCGCGAGCCGTTGGAGACGATCGTCGCCGAGCAGGTCGTCCGGCCGAAGCGCCGGGCGGGGATCTTCCCGATCGACCAGCCCGAGCGTTCGCGCAAGAACCGCCACGAGCTCTTCGGGGGCACGCCCGGCGTCCCGATGATCTCGCAGCGGCACACCGCGCGAGCGCTTCGCCAGGCGAGCCCCGTCGGGAGCGACGACCAGCGGCGCATGCGCGAACGCCGGTGCCCGTCCCCCCAGAAGCTCCGCGAGCAGCACCTGTCGCGGCGCGGAGTCGAGAAGGTCGGCGCCCCGCACCGCCTCGGTCACCCCCATCGCCACGTCGTCGACCACGACCGCGAGCTGATACGAGTAGACCCCGTCTCCACGCTTCAGCACGAAGTCGCCGACGGAGGTCGCGACGTTCTGCACGAACCGCCCCTGCAGACGGTCGTCGATCGCGACGTCGCGTTCGGGCACGCGCAGCCGGATCGCCGGCGGTCGCTTGAAATCGCGCCGATCGAGGCCGGAGTCGCGACAGGTTCCCGGATACCGAGGGCCTTCGTCTCCGGCGTGGGGCGCGCTCGCGACGCGCGCGATCTCGGCCCGGGAGCAATCGCAGTAGTAGAGAAGCCCACGTTGGCCGAGAACGTCGAGCGCCGCCTCGTAGCGATCGAATCGCTCGGACTGCGCGTACGGACCCAGGTCGCCGCCCGCTCCGGGCCCCTCGTCCCAGTCGAGGCCCAGCCACCGAAGGTCGTCGAGCTGCCGGTCGATCGACCCCGCGACGACTCTCGGCGTGTCGAGGTCCTCGACGCGCAGGATCAACCGTCCGCCGCAGCTGCGGGCGGCGAGCCAGGTGACGAGCGCGGTGGCCGCGCAGCCCAGGTGCAAGTCGCCCGTCGGAGACGGAGCGAACCGACCGCGGTAGGATTCACCAGCGCCCATCGCACGGACCTAGCTACCCCGGTGCGACGAGCTTGACCACCTCGGGGGCGCATGGTGTCGTTGCGCGCTGTGAAGCGCGAAGGAGCTCTCGTCGCATCGATCCTGTGCACGGGCTTCGGCGCGTACCTCCTGCTCCACTTCGTGGAGCCCGATCTCTCCATCACCTGGAGCTACGCACACCTCCATCGGCGCCCCACGTTGCCGTGGATCGCAGCGATGCTCGTCGTCACACTCCCGCCGCTCGCGGCCACAGCCTGGCGGCTTCCGGCTCTGCAGGCACCTCTGCAGCCACTCTCGCGCGGAAGGATCGTCGTCGCGTTCGGCGCACTCTTCGCCGCCCTCCTCACGTTCAGCCTCTGGTTCCCCCAAACACCACACGCCGTCGATTCGGCCGAGTTCCTGTTCGGCGCGACGCAGCCCGGCTTCCACTACAACCCGCGCTGGTACCTGAGCATCCGTCTCTATCGACTGATCTCGACGGTCTTCGTCCCTCCACTCGGCCCCGAGCAGTTTGCGCGCGGAGCGAACGTTCTCCTCGGCACCGTCGCCCTCATGGGGTTCGCCGGATGCGCCCGCCTGCTCTCCCGAACGCGCGGCGAGTTCCTGGCGCTCACCGCGCTCGTCTGGAGCTCGTTCGGGGTTCTGCAGATCGCGGTCGGCTATCTCGACATCTATCCGGTGCCTCTCGCCGCGATGGCCGTGTACCTCTGGCTCGCCTTCCGCACGCTCGACGATCGGACATCGCTGCTGTGGCCGCTCCTGATGGTCGCCCTCGGGCCGTTCTTCTACATCGGGCTGATCCTTCTCGCGCCGTCGGCCGCGTTCCTGGTCTTCGACCGCGTTCGCCGCGACCGAAGCCTCGCCGGGATTTGGCGTCCCGCCCTCCTGAGCCTGGCTGCCGCCGCATTGGCGACCGTCGGCGGCCACGGTCGACCGCTGGCCTGGCGCGCGTGGTACGCCGAGGCCGCCGAGGCCGCGAGCTGTCACTGGGGCTACCAGGACGGCAGCTGCCTCCTCCCGCTCGACTACATGCTGAGCTGGGCGCACGCGAACGAGATGCTGCACCTGCTCCTGCTCGTCGACGGCGTCGGCCTGCTCCTTTTCGTCGTCTGCACGAGCTCGGAGCTCGCACGCGACTGGCGGAAGATCGACCTCCGCGTTCTGGTGCTCGGATCGTTCGCCGCCGCCCACCTCGCCTTCCTCCTCGTGCTCGACCCGCTCTTCGGCCAATACTCCGACTGGGACGCCTACACGTATCCCGCCGTGCCCATCACCTTGCTGGGGGGCTGGGGATTCCTCGCGTGGGGACGGCGGTCTCCACGCCTGTTCGGGTTCCTGCTCGGCCTCGCACTCGCGGCGGCGTCGGTCCATGCGCTGGCGCGCCTCAACGCGATGCACGTCGACTATCACCACCACATCGAGGAGTCACCCTGCCACGTGAACTGCGGGCCCCCGGGCTCGTACTACGAGACGTGTCGACGTTGCCGCTGGGACGGCGTTCTCCTGCTGTGCGAGTGCCGCACTCGCGACGGAGCGTGGCGCAAGACGGGCACGCTCCAGCGATGCCCTCGAGGCTACCGCAACGACGACGGGTTCCTCCGCTGCGAGACCTCGGACGTGGGACGATCGATTGATTGAATCCGGGGCGGCTGCCCGCCCCGAAGTCCCTGGCGAGCCCAACCGCCCGTGTTAGATTGTCGTCGCAGCGCGAGGCGACGCCTCGCGAGAACGAGATCGAGGAGAAGGGTGCGATGACGTCCAACCAGAATTCGACGGTGGCCCACGCGCTTCCCGGCGTGAGCGGGATGAGCCTCTACGTTCCGGCTCATCGGGTCGATCTGGAGCAATGGTGCCGATGGACCGACAACTCGTGGCCGAAGGTGCAAGCCGTGGTCGGCAAGAGCTTCCGCGTGCCCGGCCCTCACGAGAACGTCTACACGATGGCCGCGAACGCCGTCCTGCGACTGATCGAGCAGTACGACATCGACCCGTCGCGAGTCGGCTTCCTCGGCCTCGGAACCGAGTCCAGCACCGACAACGCGGCGGGCGCGGTCATCGTGCGCGGGATGGTCGACCGGGCGCTCGAGCCACTGGGACGGCCACGCCTCTCCCGCCATCTCGAGGTCCCCGAGTTCAAGCACGCCTGTCTGGGTGGCATCTACGCGCTCAAGAACGCGATCCGCTATCTCCGCACGGACGGCGCCGGTCGGCAGGCCATCGTGGTCTGCGCGGACATCGCCGAATACGAGCGCGGCAGCACCGGCGAGCAGACTCAGGGCGCGGGTGCGGTCGCCTTCTTGATCGAAGACGACCCGAAGCTCTTCACCGTCGACCTGGACCGATCCGGGAGTGCCTCCGACTACCGCGGCCCGGACTTCCGCAAACCGTTCGCGCGGCATTGGAAGGACCCGTACGCTCGGAGCGGCGATCGCATCGCCGACTTCCCGGTGTTCAGCGGCCCGTACTCGACGTTCTCGTATCTCGACGGAACGGTGACCGCGGTCGAGGAGATGCTGCGACGTCTCGACGTGTCGGCGGGCCGCTACTATGCCGACGTCCGCGCGCTGTTCTTCCACCGGCCCTACCAGCAGATGCCCGTCCAGGCGATGTCGTTTCTCTACGCGCGAGGCCTCGCCCGCGGCGATCACCACCACGACGAGCTTCGTGCGCTGTGCGAGGAGGCCGAGGTCGCGTACGACGACGTTCTCCGCGAGACCGAGTCGGCCCCGGATCTCTTCGGCACCCTGCTCGAGGACGGCCCGACCAACCCGTACGCCGCCACGAGCGCCGTCGCGGCTCTGCTGCGGAAGAAGAGCTCGTTCCGGGAGCTCTTGGCCGCGAAGATGAGCCTGGGGGACGCGATCGTCCGCGACCTGGGCAATCTGTACTCCGCGGCCCTCCCGGCCTGGCTCGCCGCCGGCTTCGAGGACGCCCTCGAGAGCAACATCGAGCTGCTCGATCACCCGATGGTCGCGGTGGGCTACGGAAGCGGCGACGCGGCCGAAGCCATGCCGCTGGCCGCCGCGGCCGGCTGGAAGGACGCCGCGGCGCGCATCGGCGCCAAGCGCGCCCTCGAGGGCGCCATCGATCTCTCGCGCGAGCAATACGAAGCGCTCCACGATGGACGCTCGGTCGACGGACTCGCCGGGCCGGCACCGGGGACCTTCGCCATCGCCCGCGTCGGCGAGACCCACGAGCCCGCCTTCCAGGATCTCGCCGTCGAATACTACGAGTTCGTCCCGCAAGCGTGAGCGCTCCCGCACTCGCGGCGTCGACGACCCGCGCCGCTCTGGTGATCCATCCCGGGCGACGCGACCGCTTCGCGTGCGTCCGCGACGTGAGTGACCTCGTCCGAGGCGGCTCGGCCGAGCTCGAGACGCGGGGAGACGAACGCGACGTGGAGCGGACGATCCAGCTCGTCGAAGCAACCGGCGCGGACGTGGTGCTCGCCGCCGGTGGCGACGGAACCGTCGCGCTGGTGGCGCGCGCGCTCCTGCGGCTCGCCGCGGAGCACCGACCCGACCTCGCGATCCTCCCCCTCGGCACTGCGAACAACGTGGCTCGCTCGTTCGGTCTCCCCTCCGTGCGCACGCATGGAGCCGATGCCGTCCGCCTCGCGCTCGATGCCCTCGGTTCGGGGACGAGCGAACCCATCGACGTCGGATGCGCCAATGGCACCCCATTCGTCGGCTCCTTCGCGATCGGCATGGACGGGGCCATCCTCGCGCGACGCGACGATCTACGACGACGCCTGGGCATCAGCGGCGACCTCGGCGGCTACCCGTTGTATCTGGCGAGCTGCGCCATCGAGACGGTGAGCCACGCGGCTGTGCACGCCGAGATCGAACTCGATGAAGAGCAGACCGTGGGACCGATCTACAACCTCCTCGCCACGAGCCGTCCGCTCTACGCCGGCGAGTTCCGATTCGCGTCGTCCGACGGAATCCCGGAGGGACGGCTCGCCCTCAACCTGTTCGGAAGTCGCTCGGCCTACCTGCGATCCTACACCGAAGCCTGGCGACGCCACGTCGCCCAGGAACGCGGCGAGCGGGTCGACGCGGCGACCGGGACGCGGCCGTTCGGGCGTCTCCGCGTTTCGCTCGAGAGAGAGGCCGCGGCGCAGCTGGATGGCGAGCAGGTCGCGGCGCGGCGGGACTGGAAGATCGAAGTCATCCCCTCGGCCCTTCGCCTGCGGCGGCCCGCCTCCCTCGACCGCTGACGGTCGGATCGGCGTCGTCCGACGTCTCGTCTCGGAACGCGACGAGAAGGTCGTCGAGGAATGCGGTCTCCACCGACACCAGGCCGCGGCGTCGCTCCAGGATGGCCCGGAGCACCGGTCCCGGAGGCCCCCTTCGACCGGGAAAGCGGATGCGCTGCTCGATCCGGCCACGGAGCGTCTCGAGCTCGTCGCGCCAACGAGTCAGGACGTCCACCACCCGCTCTCGCTCCACCTCGCCGAAGAAGATCGCGCGGGCCGCGAGCTCGCCATCGGCGCCGAGCTGAGCCGGCGGCACACGAGCGAACCACTGGTCGAAGCATTCGCGCCCCGCGTCGGTGATCCGATAGGGCCGCCTCCGACCGTCCGCCGCGCGCGAGCTCCGGGCGACCTCGACCATCTCTTCGTCGACCAGCTTCTGCAGATCGCGATAGGCATACCCGCTGTTGGTCTCGACTCCGGTCCGCCGAACGTACTCCTTCACGAGCGCGTAGCCGTGATAGGCGTTGCCGTCCCGCAAGAGCCCCAGGAGCTGGTGTCGAAACATCTTCGCTGACCTCCCGTTCCGTCGACGAATCTCCGAACCGAGAAGCTACGACGACGTCGCCCGCGTCGACAATGGCTGACCGTGAACGATCACTCCCACCCATACGGTGTCGCCATGGACCTTCCTCCGCCATCCACGCCAGCGAGCGACTCACGCGCGCGACGGGGCCCGACCCGCGAGCCCCGAGACCGGCGACGATCGCGCGCCCCCCGGGCTCACTCCGCCTTGATGGTCGTCGTGAGCTCGGGCGCGGAGAGCGTGAACTTCGCTTCGTCCCAATCGGGAGGACCCATCACACCCCGGGCATCGTTGGAGAAACCGTAGGCCTCCTCCGGGCCCATCCAGCCGACGTCGAGCTCTTCGTTCGAGTTCTCGTCGTGGAAGAGCTGGATCGCATACTCGCCGTAGGGAAGCGCCTCGAAGGTCGCCGTCGCCTTTCCACCCGACGCCTCGACCTTCGCGTTGCGAAAGCCGGCGTCGTCGGCCTCGAAGTCCTCGCGCGAGTTGGAGAGACGAATCATGACGTCGCCCTCCTCGGCCTCGAAGCCGGTCGAGACCACGGTGAGAGTGCCGACCTGGGGCTTTTCGGCCTCGGCGCCGAGGCCCGCCGCGGGAAGTGCGAGCACCAGCGCCGCGGCGATCCCGCACGACCTTCCGAATCTTCCTCGCGCACCACCCGTCGTCATGGGCCCTTCCCCCGCATCGTCCTGTTGGCTCAGTACCACCGATACCGCAGCGTCGCGCCATAGGTGCGCGGCGGTCCGTGGATCCCT
>JAUIFY010000289.1 GCA_030430245.1 bacterium
CCCGGCGCCGGAACGCATCCGGTCCAGCCGGAGGGCCCGCCCTCGCCTCACGGCGCGGCCCTCAGCGGCACGAACCTGAGCTGCGCGAGCTGGACGACGCAGACGAACAAGTCGTTCGTCGCGCCGCTGTTCCTCCTCGGGCAGGACTTCGGTGAGGTGATCGGTCAGGTCCTCGGCGTCGGCGACATTGCCGTCGCGGCCCGCATCACGACGGATCCCTGAGGACACGGACGGTCGGCTCGCCCGCGACCCGGGCGAGCCGACCGTGGCCGGTTCCCCCGCGCGCCCGACCGCGCCCGAGCTCCGTTCGGCGCAGACGAGACCGCAGTCGTCGGAGAAGGCCCCCGAGCGCTCGCGCCCGTCGACCCACTCGATTGGCGCGGCGTGAGCCGCGTCGCGTTCGAGCGACGCCCCGTGACGGGCTCGGCATCGCCGAGCGCCCCGCCCTGCGATGCCGAGCCCGTCCGTCGTCAGAGGAGAGCGCGAAGCGCCTCGAGGGTCTGCACGCGGTCGGCGAGCGTCCGTCCGACGAAGCTCACGTTCAGCGCGGTGACGCCGGACTCGCGGTACTCGGCCAGGCGCTCCTTCACGAACGACCTGGGGCCGACCAGGGTCGTCTCCTCGAGGAACGACTGCGGCACGGCGGCCGCAGCCCCCTGCTTGTCGCCCGACAGGTAGAGATCCTGAATGCGCGCGGCCTCGTCGCGGTAACCGTAGCTCGCGAAGATGTCGTTGTAGAAGTTCTTGCCGCGCGCCCCCATGCCGCCCACGTAGAGCGCGATGGCCGGCCGGGCCTGGTCGCGGTGCGCCTCGAGGCCGTCCCCGATGCCGACGAGACCGCCCGCGTACACGTCGAGCGGCCCCCGGGACGGGTCACGCCGCGCGCGGCCCGCGTCGAGCGCAGGTCCCCAGCAATCGCGGGCCCTCCTCGGGTGGTAGAAGACCGGGAGCCAGCCATCGGCCAGCGCGGCCGTCTGCTCGACGGACTTCGGCGCGAGAGCCGCGATCACGATCGGAATGTCGTCGCGGACGGGGCGGGTGAGGATCTTGAGCGGCTTGCCCAGGCCCGTTCCCCGCGCGGCCGGAAGCGGAAGCGGGTACTTCGGTCCTTCGTGCGTCACCACGTCGCGGCGCCACACCTTGCGGCAAATCTCGATGATCTCGCGGATCCGCGTGACCGGAGCATCGAAGGGAACTCCGTGGAAACCCTCGATCACCTGCGGCCCCGACGTACCGAGCCCGAGCACGGCCCGCCCGTCCGAGAGCGCGTCGACGCCGGCGGCCGACATCGCGAGCAGACTCGGCGTGCGGGTGTAGATGGGGAGCACCCCGGACGCGATCTCCACGCGCTCGGTCTTCGCCGCGAGGTAGCCCATCTGACTGATCGCATCGAAACCGTACGGCTCGGCGACCCACACGGTGTCGAGTCCCGCCTTCTCCAACTCCCGGATCTCGTCGGCCGCCTGACGGAAACCCGACGCGTAGCTGAGCATCGTTCCGATCTTCATCCGACCGGTCGTAGCAGAACCGACCGGCCGGCCCATGGCCCCTACGGGAGCGCGAAGACCGCGACGCCGACATCCGGGACGGCCGCGGCGAGCGTCCTTCCGGTGACCGCGTCGACCGAGAGACCGATCACCGGATGACCGTCCAGAGCGGCACCCAGCTTCTCCCACGTCTCGCCGCGGTCCCTGGATCGAAACACACCGTTCCCGCGTGTCCCCGCGTAGAGGACCTCGGGATCGACCGGGTCGAGCAGGAGCGCGTAGACGAACCCGAGACTCTCCACGCCCACCAGCTTCCAGGTCTCTCCTCCGTCGAGCGTGCGCTCGACCCCGGCCCGGTCGCTCGCGTAGACGATCCCCGGCTCGGTCGGATGCGCCACGAGAGCGTAGGGGACGTCGAGCGGTGCACTCGGCGGAAGCCCGCCCTCCGCCCGGCACTCGGGGTGGGGCTCCCACGTCGCTCCGCCGTCGGTCGTCCGCAGAACCTCGCGACCCGTGTGCAGGTAGAACCGCTCCGTGCCGACCGCGTCGAAGGCCGCGGCGAGGAAGCTCCGGCAGTAGTCTCCCGAGAGGCCCCGGGGTGGATCCGGCACGAACACGCGCGCGAAGCTCTCTCCGTCGGCACTCGCCAGCGGCAAACCGCGCGCCACCAGGAGCGCTCCGGTGCCCCGGGGATCGAAGGCGATTCCGTGGGGCGGATGCGGAAACCGCGCGAGCTGTGGCACCGTCGACGTCCCGTCGGGGTCGGCGCGGAAGACGCGCCCGTCGGGGGACACCGATCCATCGAACGTCCGCTGCGCCCACGTTCGCCCGCCGTCGAGACTCGCCGCGACGTTCCCGTCGTAGAGGGAGGCGTAGAGCGAGCCGGGGGCGAACGGATCGAATGCGAGCGCCGCGAACCCGCGATGCGGCACGCTCGTCACGTCCTGCCAGGTCCGGCCCCCGTCCTCACTTCGGAAGAGGCCGTCCTCGCGCGTTCCCACCAGAAGGACGTCGGGGGCGGCCGGATCGACCGCGACGGCCCGGACGTCCGGCACCGCACCGAAGCCCGTCGAGAGCCGCGCCCAGTGCCCCCCTCCGTTCGTGGTTCGGTAGACGCCACCGGGCGAGACCGCGAGGAACAGGCGCGACGGATCGCCCGGATCGACGACCATCGAGGAGTGGAAGACACAGAACGCCCCGAGCGTCCCGCCCGTCGGCTGCCACGTCGCCCCGAAGTCCGAGCTCCGCAGGTGCGCCGATCCGACCATCGTGTGCACGACGGCCGGATCGGCGGGGTCGACCGCGAGGTCGCCCGCGGTCGACCCCTCGCGAAGCTCCCACGTGCGCCCGCGATCGAAGCTCACGGCGACCCGCCCGTTCGAGACCGCGTAGACGACGCTCGAGTCCGGCGCTGCGAAGCGAAACGGTCCGGCCCGGGCGATGAAGAGCCCGCCGGACCCACCGAACGGCGGACCGAGCTCCGCCCACGTGTCGCCGCCGTCCTCGGTGAGGTGCGTGCTCCGGCTTCCCGCGAGCACCCGACGCGCGTCGCTCGGGTCGACCCCGAACCGGGTCGCATCGAAGGACGCGATTCGCGTCCACGTGTCGCCCGCGTCGTCGGACCGAAACAGCCCCGGAAACCCGCCCGCGAAGAGAGTGCCGGAGCCTCCGGGATCGACGAGGAGACTGGCGGCGTCGGGCCCGTCGGGCAGGCGCTCCCAGCTCTCGGCTCGGTCGACCGAGCGCCAGAGCGAGCCCGCCTCTCCGTCGCGTCCCGCCAGACGGACGTAGAGGACGCCCGGCGCCGCGGGATCGGTCGCGAGCCCAATGACGTACGGTCGGTCTCCCTCCACGCTCCAGAGCGGATCGTTCGCTTCGCTCCACCGGTCGCCCCCGTCGAGGCTTCGAAAGAGGCCCCGGGATCCGCCCGCGTACACGACGTCGGGGTCGCCCCCGTCCAGGGCCACGACCCGTGCGCGGCCGGCTTCCGGGCTGGAGATCCGCCAGTCCGGCTCGGGCACGGGCGTCGGAGCGACGGACCGCTCGGGAGACGGCAGGGGTGCGGTCGGTCGCGGAGACGGCCCGCCCGGAGTTTCGCGCGATACGGACGAACCGGCTCCGGAGCCTCCGCAACCAACGACGGATGCGAAGAGCAACAGCACAGCGAGGCACACCATCGCCCCAATCGACGCCACGAGACGTCCCGCCTTTCGTCTTCGGCGGCGGGACGAGAGCGCACCTCCCCGCGCGAAGACCAGCCGTTCGGGCGGAGCGGTCGCGGCGACGCGCCTCTCGGCGGCCGCTCCGCCGGGTCAGGGCGCGCGCAGCTCCAGCCCCGCGTTGCCGCCGCTCGTGATCGCGACGCGGAGCGGACCGATCTTCTTCGCTCCGAACAGCGCCGCGACGAAGAAGCCGACGTTGGCAGCGACGAGCACGACGGCGAGCAGCGTGCACGCCGAGCGGGTCCAGGCGGGGATCGATTGCAGTCCCGACACCCACCAGAGCGCGAGCGGCGTGCCGATCGTTCCCGCGAGATGGTAGACGACGCGCGCCCACCGCGGCCGCGCGAGGTAGGTCCCGTAGCGCATCTTGAAGCGCGGCTCGAAGACCCGGAGGAAGGCGTACGAATAGCGGACCCCGAGGAGTGTCCCCACGGAGACCTTCACGAGCGGCTGAGCCGCCGTGCCGAGGACGAGCGCGCCGCCCAGCGACAACGCTCGCGACTGGGTGTCGACGCCGCCGATCAGGAGGACCAGCGAGACGAGAACCGCCCCGACCTCGAGAACGAGTCCGACCCAGGCGCCGACCTCCGGATGACCGGCCCGACGGTGGAGGGCATCGCTCGCGCGCGTGACGTCCGGGGCCAAGACTCTCCTCGACGCGCCCGGGAGCGCGCGCACCTCGCGCACCAGCGCGGCCCACGGGCCAGGTCGGTACGTGCCGTCCTCCACCCGGGCTTCGATCTCGCGGATTCGCCCGCGCAGCCCATCGACCTCACTCATGACCAACCTCCCCATCGCCCCCCGAGCCCCTCGTTCGTCGCAACGGCGCGCGCTTCGCATCCGTGGTCGCACCGGCCGGCTCGTTCTCGTCGTGCCCTGGTCCCTGCCGCATCGAGACCTCCACGGCAACCGACCGGGCGGGTCGAACCGTGACGGGCACTCGTTTCTCGCCGAGACGCTCGTGCCAGAGACGTAGCTCGTAGGTCCCCGCCGGCACGTCGTCGAGAACGAACCGGCCGTCGGGTCCGGAGACCACGACGTACGGATGCTCGGCGACGAACACCCAGGCCTTCATCCACGTGTGCAGGACGTTGCAATCGACCGAATGCAGGCCCGGCTCCGAGAAGACGTGCGTGACGCGACGCCAGGAAGGCAAGCCGAGGTTGAAGATCGTGCGCGAACCGAGCCACGCGTGAGCGTCGTGCAGGAGGGGATCGCTGTTGACGATCTCCAGGCCCTGACCGACGGCCAGAGCCTGGACGCGAGGGACGAAGGCACACTCGCGGTTGTCGAGCGTCGCGAGCCCCGTCGGCAACGGCTTGCCGGACGTGACGCCTACCAGCTCCACGACGGCACCCCCGACCCCGCCGTCCGCGGAAACGACCAGTCCGTCGTCGGGAACCCGATCTCCGCAGACGTCGGCGTTCTTCAGAACCGGCAGGAAGCCCCGCGCGGGGCGCTCCCCTTCGAGCCGGACCCATCCCGAGATCCGCCCCGGGGCCTCGACCGGGACCACCTCGTACGCGGCGCCCGGTCCCGCCCCCAGGAGCATGCAGACGACGAACCAGCCCCGCACGGAGACACGCTACCAGCAGGCCTCCCCCCGGGTCACCCTCCGGGCCGGGCCGAGCGGGTGGAGAGGGCTCGGACTGGATCGCCCTGCAGATTCCGTATTGCGCACCCCTCGCCCGCCGTGGAAAGAACGATTTGGCCGCTCTTCGCTCCGAGATCTCCTCGCCCTCGCTCACGGATCCGCCGGCGGCCCGAACACGGCACGTCCAACCGAGGGAAGAAGATGAACGATTGCGCGATCTCGCGGGTCGCGGCCCTGGCCGCTCTCGCTCTCTGGATCTTTGCCGCGACACCGGCGGCAGACGCGAAGATGTCGAAGTGCGGCGGTGACACGCCCTGCACGTGCGGCGCGAAGGTCGTTGGTGCCGCCACGCTCGAGGACGACCTGGTCGACTGCGGCCGCGTCGGACTACGCCTCTCGTCGGGCGCGGTGCTCGACTGCGCGGGCCACGAGATTCGCGGCAAGGGCAAGAAGACCTCGAAGTACGGGATCTGGCTGAACGACGTGGAGGATGCCGTGGTCCGCGGATGCACCGTCTCCGGGTTCGAGCGCGGGATCCGGGTTCGCGGGGGCTCCGGCGTTCGGATCGAGAAGAACGTCGTCCGCGACAACGAGACCGGGATCGAGACGGCGGGATCGACCAAGAAGGGACAGGTCCTCGATGCGATCATCGCCGACAACCTCCTCGAGCGCAACGAGCTCGACGGGGTGCATCTCGGCGTGGGAACGGTGCGTCCCTGGGTCACGCGGAACCGGTTCGTCGACAACGCGCAGGAGTCGCTCAACCTCTGTGAATGCGTGCAGTGCAAGATCACCGAGAACGTCGTCGAGGATTCGGGCAGCGCCGGAATCTACGCGCGCAACGTGAGCGGTGCCTACTTCGCCGACAACGTTCTCCGCCGGTCCTTCTTCTACTTGCGCGGCGACTCGACCAAGAACGTCCTCGTTCGAAACGAGCTCGACTCGGGCTTCTACCTGTTCGGCGGCTACACCGGACGCGGCTTCACCAAGGACCCCGGCTGGGTGAAGGTGCCGCACGACAACGAGATCATCGGCGGATCCGTCACGGGCAAGAAGTACTGCTTCCGGTTCGAGGGTGCGTCGAACAACCGGGTCCGCGGCACCGTGACGCACGGGTGCAATCTCGTGAAGACGAAGGCCTACGGCGAGATCGAGCCCACCGAGAACGTCCTGAACGTGCGCGAGTCCGGGGCCGACTTCGACGAGGACGGCGCCGCGAACGCCGTCGACCCGTGCACCGACGTCGACGGAGACGGCTTCGGGGATCCCGGCTTCCGCGCGAGCACCTGCGCCCGCGACAACTGCCCGGAGACGAGAAACCCCGACCAGGCCGATCGCGACGGCGACGGCTTCGGAGACGCGTGCGACGTATGCCCCGAGGTCTTCGATCCGACGCAGATCGACCGCGACCACGACGGCCGCGGCGACTCGTGCAGTCCGTGCACCGACGCCGACGGAGACGGACGCGCCACCGGCGGCGAGGCGTGCCCCGGCGACAACTGCCCCGACGTGTCGAACCCGGACCAGTTCGACTTCGACGGCGACGGAATCGGCGACGCGTGCGATGCGTGTCCCTACCACGACGGCGACGAGGACGACGCCAGCGTCTGCGGCGTCGTCATCCCGACGAGCCTCGACGCGGGCCGCGTCGACGCCTTCCGAAGGGGCGCCCGCGCCTTCACCCGGATCGAGAGCCCGGCGTCGGGCCTGGGGCCCGGCTTCAACGGCCGCGGGTGCGCCGAGTGCCACAGCCACCCGACCGTCGGCGGGTCGAGCGCGCGCCTCGTCACCCTGTACGGCACGATCGGAAAGGACGGGTTCGACCCCCTGCTCGAGAAGGGCGGCCCGCAGCTTCAGGCCGAAGGCATCCGAACCCCCGACTGCTCGGCCCCCACCGAGGGCGTTCCACCCGGCGCAATGCCCCGCCACCGACAGACCACCGCGCTCTACGGCATGGGTCGAATCGAGCAGGTCCGGGAGTCCGCCATCCTCGCGCGTGTCGACGTCGACGATGCCGACGGCGACGGAATTTCGGGCCGCGTGAACCGCATCGGCGGACGCGTCGGACGCTTCGGTTGGAAGGCCGATGAGGCAACGCTGGAGAACATCATCGCGAAGGCGATGCAGAAGGAGATCGGCATCACGAGCCCCCTCCGGCCCGAAGAGGAGAAGCGCGTCCGCGAAATCGATTGCGACCCGGTCGCCGATCCCGAGGATGACGGCACGCACCTCCGCGCTCTGGCGGAGTTCCTCCGGGAGCTTCCGCCGCTGCCCGAAGGGCCGCGCGGCACGCGAGAGACCCGAGGCGAGGTCGTGTTCCGCGACGCGGGCTGTACGAGCTGCCACGTCCCCGAGCTGCCGGCGGCCGACACCCCCGAGACCCCGGTGCGGCTGTACTCGGATCTGCTGCTCCACGACATGGGCGACTACCTCGGCGACGGCATCACCGCCGGCGAGGCCGACGGCAACGAGTTCCGCACCGCCCCTCTCTGGGGCGTCGGCCGGAGCAGTCCCTATCTTCACGACGGCCGCGCGGAGACGCTGGAAGCGGCGATCTCCCTTCACGGCGGGGAGGCGACCCGCTCGCGGGATCGGTTCCTCGAGCTGAAGCCGGAGGAACGCGGCGCCCTCGTCGCCTTCTTGGAGACTCTGTGATGAAGGCCTTCGCACGATGGGCGACGTGCCCAGGGATCGTCGTCGCCGCCGTCGGCGCGCTGGCGCTGGGGTTCGGCGCCGACCTCGCGGACGCTCAGTTCGCCGGCCACCCCTCGCTCATCTCCCGGAACACGGCGGGAGAGCCGGCCAACGACGGCTCCGGCTCCGTGGACGTCTCGGCCGACGGACGGTTCACGGTGTTCGCGAGCGATGCCAGCAATCTGGTCCCTCTCGACGAGAACGAAGACACCGACGTGTTCCTCTACG
>JAUIFY010000290.1 GCA_030430245.1 bacterium
GCGGTCAGATCAGAAGATGCCTGTAAGGGTTCAGGTTCCTTGAGTGGTTCGGCTTTCGGCTCCGGTTCGGGCTCAGCTTCGGGCTCAGGCTCGGGCGCCGGTGGATTGAGGAGAGCATCCGGATTGATGGCGAGGGCGAGGACGACGGATGCTGCTTGAATTGCTTCGTCACATTGGGCGGATTCCAGGGAGCGCGTGCCGCTCACCTCGCCTTCGATCGATTTCTACGGCGGCGACCGCAAGGGGCAGAACCTTTTCGGCAACTCGCTGGTGGCGCTGGACTGCGAGACCGGCGAGCGCCGTTGGCATTTTCAGACCATCCACCACGATCTGTGGGACTGGGATTTGCCGTCGCAGCCAGTGCTGGCGGACGTCGTCCGGGACGGCAAGAGCGTGCCGGCGGTCGTGCAGGTGGCTAAGACCGGCTTCATCTTCGTGCTCGACCGGCTGACCGGCGAGCCGCTGTTCCCGGTGGAAGAGCGGCCGGTCCCGCCGAGCCCCATCCCCGGCGAGGACCTCTCGATGGCCGAGGTCGGACTCGGCGGCAAGCTCGTCGAGCACTTCCTCACGAAGGTCATCTACGCCTCGGACGCACTGGGGCAACACGGAGTGGACGACCAGTGGGCTCGGATCGACGCCGCCGTCCGCGAGATTCCCCCCGGAAGCGGCGGGCTCCTGTTCCTCCCCTGGCTCAATGGCGCGCAGGCCCCGAAGCAGAGTGAGACGATGCGCGGCGGGTTCCTGGGCGTGACCCTCGATACGACGCGTGCCCACATGCTCCGGGCGATCCTCGAGGGAATCGCGTACCATCTCCGTTGGATGCTGCCCGGAGCCGAAGCGTTCTCGAAGCAGTCGTTCGAGAGCCTCTACTTCTCCGGAGGCGGGGCCACGTCGGACGCGTGGTCCCAAATCATGGCGGACGTGACCGGGCGCCCGATCCTCCAGCTCGCCGACGCCAGACAGGCCAACACGCGGGGAGCCGCGTTCCTCGTCTTTCGTCGCATGGGCCTCGTCACCGACGCCGACGTCGACTCGTTCTGTCCCGTGAAGCGCCGCTACGAGCCGAGCCCCGAGGCGCGGAAGACGTACGACCACCTCTTCGAGCAGTTCCAGCTCGCCTACGAGCAAACCGAGCCGATCTACGACGCGCTCCATGAGCATTGAGGCGCCGAGCCATGGCCGCCTACTATCCCTACGCACAGCGTTACCCCGTGAACCGCCGCATGCCCGAGAAGGGACGGCCACGCGACGAGATCCTCGCGGAGCTCCGCGAGATGGCGACGCAGGAGGACGACTTCTGGCAGACCGGCCAGTGCTCCGGGACGATGTACTGCGGCGACATGGAGCACTACGCTTTCATGACCGAGGCGTTCGGGATGTACTCCCACGTCAACGTCCTGCAACGCGACATGTGCCCGAGTGCGACTCGCTTCGAAGGTGAGATCATCGCGATGACCCTCGACATGCTCCACGGCAGCGAGGCACCCGAGGGCGCGAGCCCGTGCGGCAGCGTGACGTCGGGAGGGACCGAGAGCATCCTGTCCGCGATTCTCGCGTACCGGGAGCACGCGCGAGAGCACCGCGGCATCGACCGACCCCAGATGATCCTCCCCGAGACCGCCCACGTCGCGTTCGAGAAGGGCGGACACCTCTTCGGCCTCGACGTCGTCAAGGCCCCGGTCGACCCGGAGACGACGCTGGTCGACGTGGACTTCGTGAAGGACCACATCACCGACCGCACCGCACTCCTCGTCGGCTCGGCGTGCAACTACGGATACGGCACGATCGATCCGATCGGGGAACTCTCCGACCTGGCGGTCGAGCACGGAATCGGCCTCCACGTCGACGGATGCCTCGGCGGCTGGATCCTCCCCTGGGGCGAGGAGCTCGGCTTCGACGTTCCGGTGTTCGACTTCCGCCACCCCGGCGTCAGCACGATCTCCGCCGACACCCACAAGTACGGATACGGCCCGAAGGGCAGCTCCGTTCTGTGCTTCCGGGACAAGGAGCTCCGCCAGGGCCTCTACTTCGTGCAGCAGCAGTGGTCGGGTGGCAAGTACATGTCGCCGGGGATCGCCGGCAGCCGCTCGGGCGGCATCCTGGCCGCCACGTGGGCCTCGCTCGTGAGCCTCGGCCGGGAAGGCTATCTCCGCTACGCGAAGAAGATCTTCGAGACGTCGTACGCGATGCAGGACGCCGTGACGAGCCACGCCGAGCTGAAGCTCATGGGCAAGCCGTACTTCTGCTTCTCGTTTCGGTCGAACGAGTTCGACATCTATCACCTGAACGACTTCATGCGCGAGCACGGTTGGCGCTTCAACGGCCAGCAGCATCCGAACGCGCTCCACATGTGCGTCACGCGCCCGCAGACGCAGCCGGGCGTCGTCGACGCATTCACGCGCGACCTCGCGGGGGGCGTCGAGTACGCGAAGCACCCGGCCCAGGAGAAGGCGAAGACCGGCGCGGTCTACGGTGGACTGCCCAAGGGAGACACCGCCGCGCTCCAGTTCGTCGAGGGCGTGATGACCCAGATGCTCGACGCCCATCAAGGCGTTCCCGAGGACTGACTTCGATCAGCGACAGTCGAGAGCGGCGCCGTTCGCCGACACCCGACAGGGCGCGGACACACCGGCCCAGTCGGCGCTGCCCATGCGGAAGCTCGCGGAAAGCCGTTGCAGATCGGCGTCGGCGAAGGCGAGCAGATCCGCGTCGCGCACCTTGACGATCGCCCGGCCGACCCGGCCGGGCGCCGGCACCTTGATCGAGAGAAGACCATCGGGGCGCGGCGTCGTGGCGCGCCAACTCAGCCGGCGAGGCGAGGAGCGCCATCCGGGGTCGGCGGCCGGAACCGTGAAGCTCGCGAGCGTCGTCTCGGCCAGCCGCAACGACACGGTCGCGGCATCGACCGCGGGGTCGTAGGCTTCCGACGAGGTGTCGATCCGCACGCTGCGCAGGCGCAGCCTCTGCTCGCCGGCCCCCCGGTTCAAGCCTCCGACCTTCACGCGAAGCGGTCGGAAGACGCCGCCGGCGACGGGCCCCGCATTCTGGCCATCCAGCTCGCGAAGAAACGCCAGCAGATCGCCACGATCCTCGTCCGGAAGCGCGCTCACTCGGCGGTGGACGGCGGCGTTCGCGAGATCGTCGGGGGAGCTCACCAGGATCTCGTCGATGCTGAGGTTCGGATACGGGCTGGCGGCGACGATCTCGACCGTGTTCGTCGCCCCCGGCGCCATCACCACACCCGGCACGCGAACCCTGCGCCAGTTCGTATGGCGCCACGTCGGCAGGTTTCCCGTGTCGGGGAGCACGGCCGGGTAACCGACCCCGCCCACACGGACCGTGAGCGATTGAAACGCTCCGCTGTACCGCACCTCGATCTCGCCCACGCCGCCCGAGCCCCCGTCGACGCCCGTGAACCGGACCGACGAGCCGGCTCTCCCGAGCCCCATCAGCGCGCCCCCGCGAACCGTGCCGTCGTTGTTGAGATTCGTCCACTGGCTCACCGGATAGGCGCCACCGAGTGCATCCGCGTCCTCCGCAGGCAACACGACGCCCCCGGCGATGGCGAACACGTCCTCGAGCGTCTCCGCCGAGCCATCGTGCAGGTAGGGCGCCGTCTCCCACAGCCCGAGCAAAGTGGGCGTGTCGATGCCCGGCAAGACGCCCCCCAGTCGACCGCCCGACGTCGTGCGCAGCGTCCCGACGTCGTGCAGGTTGCCGGGCCCGACGAAGCTGTCCGTGAAGGCACCCGACGTGTGGCACACCGGACACCCCTCCGCCGCGAAGACGAGAGCACCCTGGAGCGCGTCCGCGGTCGGGGTGCCGTCCAGGTTGCGGTGCGGGCTGCGCGGGAGGGTCGTCGCGTCGAGGCTCGAGACGTACGCGGCCAAGGCGTCCAGCTCGACCGATCGACCTGCCTTCGACGGCCCCAGCGTCGCCCGCGTCGCGGCAAAGGCCGCATCGTCGAGGAAGCCGGCGCCACCGAACGCGCCGCGGATGTCGTTCTCGAAATCCTGGATCTCGTCGAAGTTGCCGGTCCAGTGCACGTTGCCGTGCATCGTGCCCGCACGACCGACGAGGGTCGTCGTGTTCCGAAGTCCCTCCCCCCGGCCGGTGAAGTCCCACGTACGCCCGTCGTGCGCACCGTCGAGGTGGCAGGTCGCGCAGCTCATGTAGCCCTCGCCGCTCATCCGTGGGTCCGACGCGTCGTAGAAGATGCGCTTCCCGAGCAAGAGCTCGGGCGAGAGAGCCTCGCTCGCTGCCGTCACGACCTCGGTCGACGCCACGACCGGGGAGCCATGACGAAACAAGGGATCGGTTTCGAGGACGCTGACCGTCCGCGCATTGAGGTTCTTCACGAAGGTTCGATTCGTCGCGGCGTCGAAACACAGGCCCTGAGGCGCGAACGACGCCCCGAGCCGCGAGACGAGGCTCCCGAGGCCCGCCGCGACTTCGAAGGAGAGCGCGTCGAGGACCACGACGGCGTCGTTCCCCTGGAGCGCGATGAAGAGATGGTCGCCCAACGGCGAAAATGCGATCGCCGAGGCGGAGTCCGAGTTGTCGACGTCGATCGAGCGAATCGTCTCACCCGTCGCGACGTCCACTTGCACGACCACGTTCCGGACGGTGTTGTCCTGATCGAGATCCGGGCCCGTCAGCGTGCCGCGCTCGACGTTCGGCTTCGTCGCGGCGAACCAGAGGTGCGTTCCGTCCGGCGAGAGCGTGATCCCCGCGAGCTGATTCGGCGTTCCCCTCCCCTCGGTCCCGTCTCGGTGGAGCTCGTTGCCCATCTTCGCGACGTCGATCGTCCGTGAGACCGTCATCGTGGCCGAGTCGACGTGCCAGATCTCCGCGTGGTCCAGCGGCGAGAGAAACCTCGTGACGTACACGTCCGCGCCGTCGGCGGAGACCGCGAGGGCGCGGGGCCGCGGCCCTACCGGCACGCGATCGATCTCGGCGCGCGACGCGGTATCGAGACGGGCGAGCTCGCCGCTTCCGAACAGCGACACGTACGCGCGGCTCCCGTCGGAGCTCATCGCGAGGCCGAACGGGGCGGAGCCGTAGCCGAGCGGCAGCCCGGTGACGAAGCTTCCGGCCGCGTCGAGAACGACGATCCGATCCTCGCCGTGGCACGCGATCCACAGCTCGCCCGACGCGGTTCTTCCGATCGACCGCGGATCGTCACAGGCCGGCGACTCCCAGAGCACACCACCCGTGTCCGCGTCGATCGCCGTCACCGTATCGTTGTCCGGGTTCACGACGAAGACGGCCCGCGCCGCGCTCGCGCAGAGAACGGGCGTGCTCCGGGTCGGAGGGGGACCCGCCGGCACCTCGAGGACGGTGACCACCGTGCGCGCGCTCGCGACCGCGCCGAGCGGATCGCGCACCTGCACCGTGGCCGGGTAGTGGCCGGCCTCGGCGTAGCTCGCGACCGCGCTGGCCGACGACGACCACGCCGTTCGGGGCGAGCCATCCCCGAAGTCGAACCGATACTCGAGCGACGCGAGCTCGGGATCCGTCGCGGCCGCGGTGAGAGTGACGGCACTTCCCGGCTGTACCGGCCACGCCGACGCCGAGAACGAGTCGACCACCGGGGCGCCGTTGCCCCCGAGGGCCGCACCGGTCGAGAACGTGAAGGAGTATCCCTCCATCCCGTTGCCCGCCGCATCCTTGATGCCGCCCTCGGGCAGGACGACCTCGTACGTCGTGTCCGCCGCGAGCGGTGCGTCCGGGGTGAACGTCAGAATGTCGTCGAAGGAGAACGTGAGGCGGCCCGAGATCGGAGCGCCACCCACCGGCCGGACCAGGAACGTGACCCCGTTGACGATCGTCGGCGTCTCGAGCGTCTCGTGGATGAGCAGCGTGATCGGCGCTCCGACCGGGTAGCCCGTCCGGCCGGATTGCGGAATGTGGAACCCGACCGACGGCCCGCGCGTATCCGGCGCGCTCTGATGCGCCCACACCGCCATGCCTTCGTTGGGACCGACACCACCCGTCACGAGGAGATTGCCGAGGGGAAGGGCGAACTGCGACACGTCGATTCCACGGACGCCGGGCTGCCCGGGTCGCTCGACGTTCTCGCCGTCCAGATTCAGGACCGATTGAAACGTGCGCAGATCGACCTTGTGGTCGCCGATGAACGCGTACTCGTCCTGGAACTGCGCATACATGGCGGCTGCACCGGGAAGCTCGACGTCGACGACGAAACGCAGGTCGGTCGGATCCGTCGCGTCGACGACCCGCATGCCGTTGCCACCGGTCCGGTACGGAAAGACGACGTAGAGGCGGCCATCACCACCCCACAGCTCCGGCCAGTAGCCCCCCGGACCGCCCTCGGTCAGGACGTCCAGGAGCACCGGGTTCGTCGGGTCGGACACGTCGTACGTCGCGACGCCAGTGCGGCTCTGGTCCGACGCGAAGATCAGCAGGTCACCGACGAGGAAGGGATGACCGATGACCCCGGTCGCCCCGAGGTGATCCCATCGTGCGAGTTCAACTCCGCGCAGCGAGAGCGTCGCGTCGCCCGAGACCGGGCTGTAGCTCCAGAACGTGTCCGTCACGAACCACGGATCGAAGAGGCAGCCGCGCACCCCGGCACAGAAGAGGTCCGGAAACGGACCGCGTCGGACGTCGAGCGGCGTGGTCGCCCGGAACGACCACTCCTGGCCGGGTGGCCAATTCGAGCCGAGCACGAGGTACTCACCGCTCTTGAAGTACCCGTGCGCATTGATCGGCATGGGCGTCACGCCCTCGACCGTGCGCAGCTGCGGATTCGTCGGGTCCGCGAGGTCCCAGGTCCGCACGAGAAAGTCCGCCCCGGGCTGGCTCGAAGGGATCTCCGGCACCGTGAAGAGAACGCCGTTGTGGTACGCGATGATCGCGGTACGCCCCTGCTGAGGCGCGACGAGGCCCGCGAGAGCCTGGCCCGCCGTCTGCGGGACGTTCGGAAAGCCCGGCGTGACGTTCGGATACTGCGCCCACGCGGCCTCGAACGTCGCGACGACGAGAACCGCGATCGAGATCGCGGTGGTACTCCGGCTCACCCCCATGGTCCCTCACGCGCAGCCTGCCGGCGCGACCGAGGCGAGACAACGGTGACCTGCGCCAGCGCACGCGGTGTCGAGCCCTATCGCATCCGCCGAGCGGACGGGGACGTGCTCGGGCCACGCCTCCCGCGGTGGGCGACGCCAGCGACCGGCAAGGCGTGCCGCGGCGACCGCTCCCTCTCGCGGCGATGCGGCGGCTCGTCGTCAGCCGTCGAACCGGACCTGGGCCGCTCCCGGGGCGATCACGGCACCCGCCGCGTTCCGGACGAAAAGCTCGAGGTCGACGGTGCCCGCGGCCGGGTCGACGGCCCGCACCGTCCCACCGACCGTCAGCGTCTCGCCGAGGATCGCGCTCGCCCGGTTGCTGTACTCGAACTCGACGAGATCCCCGTCACCGCCGAGCCACGAGGTCACGCACTGGCTCATCCAGTCGCCCTGCAGCGGCCCCTGGATGACGAGCCCGTCGTGCCCCTCCTCCGCCGCGCACCTCTCGTCGAAGTGGATGCGGTGCCCGTTCCACAGCGCGGCGTTGTAGAAGAAGAGATCCATGATCGTCGGCGTGTGACGGGACTCCGGAAGGGAGTCTCCCACGCGAACGGATTCGAGTCTGGAGGGGACGGGGCTCATGCGGACGATCTCCACGTTCTCCGTACGGGTCGGCCGCCACGTCGTTCAAGCCCCGCCGGGGCCCGTGGGGCGCGCTCCACCCGTCCCGAATGCAGGGGAGACTTGCCCTCGACGGTCGATCGGGGTCAAGAGTGTGGCCGGGACGGGAGAAGGAGAGTGTCGTGAGTGTCGACGTGTTGATCGGAACGCAGAAGGGTGCGATCGCGCTCCGCAAGGGGGCGAACGGAGGGTGGACCCGGAGCCCGCTGCTCCTGAAGGGCTGGCTCGTCACCGCCTTCACCCGGGACGAGTCCGGTCGAACCTACGCCGGTGTGACCCACGACGTCTGGGGGACGGTCGTGATGGCGAGCGACGACCTCGAACGGTGGGAGCAATGCCACGGGGCCCCGCGCTACGCGGCCTCGGATAAGGGCAACGACGGTCACAACCGCATCATCGGAGCGATGGATCCGATGGAGAAGTTCACACCCGGCGGCCGGCACGTCGATCAGATCTGGAAGCTCCTGTCGGTGGGCG
>JAUIFY010000291.1 GCA_030430245.1 bacterium
GATGCCGAGCCCGAGCTCCTGGTTCTCCAGCATGCGTGCTCCGTGACGCAGGACGAGCTGCGCGATCACGGCAAGGCACATCTCGACGGCGAGCAGAACGTAGATCATCGGAGCCCCGCGGCGCCTCCACGATCGACGACGCCGCCGAAGCTCGGAACCGGGTGGAGGTACCTCACGTCGCCCCTCCCCACGAGATCGAGCCCTCGAGCGGCCGACACATCGCCTCCTCGAGCGACATCGCGCACGGACGCGACTCCTTCTGGGTGGCTGCCTCTGACATCGCGGACCTCCTTGGCTCCGTGGGCTGGGGAGACCCAAGCAGAGACCGACACCGCGCGCCACGATTCGCGTTGACCGGCTCTCGGCCCGACCCCATGATGGGCCATGCCCTTCGCCCTCGCGGTCGTGCTCGTCGCCCTCGCTGCGGCTACCCCCGCCGCCGCCCAATCCGGAGTCCAGCTCACGCCCGATGGCCGGCGCACGCTCGTCAACAAGGACGTCGGTGGCGAAAGGTGGGCGATCGATCTCGGTCCGGACGGCACGGTCACCGGGAACGTGTTCTTCCCGGACGGCCGCGAGCCGCAGTTCGTCTGGTGCGACGCTCCCGACGGTGCCGAGCCGGACGACGACGGGGAGATCGACTTCTCGTGCTACGGCGGCGACCCGTGTCCGAGCGCGCCCTGTCCACCCGAGGGCTGGAGCTTCATCGCCGACGTGTCGCTGCCCGAGAGCTTCTTCGAGCCACCGTCCGGCGAGACGGGATGGACGCCGCTCGCCGCCCTGCCGGTGCCGCGACAGGAGCACCCCACGCTCGCCTTCGAAGACGAGGTCTGGATCTTCGGCGGATACGACGACACCATCCGCAACCTCGCCACCGTCGACGTCTACGACCCCACGACCGACACGTGGCGGGCGGACGTCGCACCGATGCCGACCGCGGTGAACCACGCCAACGTCGCCGCGGTCGACGGCAAGATCTACGTCACCGGATACCTCGGCCCGGGAAACTTCGTCGCCCGCGGTGGAGTCTTCGAGTACGACCCGGACGAGAACGATTGGACCGAGAAGACCGCGATGGCCGAGGGACGGCAGCGTGGCGCGTCGGCCACCGTCGCCATCGACGGAAAGATCTACGTGGCCGGGGGGCTCCGGTCCGGAACGGTCGCGGACTTCTCCGCGTACGACCCCGCGACCGATCGGTGGGAGACGCTACCCGACATGCCGCGGCCCCTCGACCATGCCGGAGCCGCGGCCGTCGCGGGGAAGCTCTACGTGCTCGGCGGACGCGCCGCCGGCATCGAAGGCGTCTCGGGCGCGGTTCTGATCTACGACCCGAACGAGCGCACGTGGTCGTCCGGCGCGGACATGCCGACGCCTCGCGGGGGCGTCGCCGCCGCCGTTGCCGGCGGCGAGATCTTCGTGCTCGGCGGCGAGGGCAACCCCGCCGTGGAGACCGGCGTGTTCGACGACGTGGAGGCGTACGACCCCGAGGCCGACTCCTGGCGCGTCCTGCCTCCGATGGCCGCCCCGCGCCACGGCATGGGCGCCGCGGCGATCGGGAACCGCATCTACGTGCCGGGCGGCGCCTCGGTCCAGGCGTTCGGTGTCGTCGACACGTTCGACGTTCTCGTGGTCGACTGAACGCGATTCAGGAGATCTCGAGAACCGTGCGGATTCCGCGGCTCGAGCGAAGATCGTCGAGCGCCTCGTTGATCTCGCCGAACGGCCGCCGACTCGTGATCAGGGCGTCCAGGTCGAGTCGACCGGCCCGCCACAGCGCGATGTAGCGCGGAATGTCGCGCAGCGAGTTCACGCCGCCGAGCACCGTCGAGAGGATTTTCTTACCCGTGATGACGAAGGCGGCCGGCATGAGGGTGAACAGCTCCTCCGGCGGCGGGGCACCGACGGCGACCAAGGTACCGCCGTTGCGAATGGCCGCGAGACCGACGTCGAGCAACGCCGCGCGTCCCGCGGCCTCGAAGGCATAGTCGAACCCGACCGCGGTGATCTCCATCGCCCGCGCGACGACGTCCTCCGACGCCGGATCGATGAAATCGGTCGCGCCGAGGGCGCGGGCGCACTCGCGACGCTCCGCGACCGGATCGGACACGACGATGCGCGCCGCACCGGCGAGCCGCGCCCCCTGGACGACCGAGAGTCCGATGCCCCCGAGTCCGAGCACGAGGACCGTCGCCCCTTCTTCCACGCGGGCGGTGTTCAGCACGGCGCCGACCCCCGTCTGGACGGCGCACCCGACCACGCACGCGACGTCGAGCGGGACGTCGGCCGGGATCTTCACCGCGCCGTTCGCGTCCGCGACGACGTTCTCGGAGAATGCCGCGACGTTGAGACCACGGTAAACCATCGCACCGTCTCGCGAGAGGCCGGTCGTTCCGTCGACGAAGGTGTTGGACGTGAGTCCGGTCGTGCGCACGCAGACCGTCGGATCTCCACGAACGCAGTAGTAGCAAACGCCGCACGGGGGACAGGGTGTGAGGACCACGTGATCGCCCACCTCGAGCGAATCCACTCCGGCGCCGAGCTCCTCGACCACGCCGGCCGCCTCGTGCCCCAGGATCACCGGGAGCGTCGCGGGGAACGCGCCGTCGATGACGCTCAGGTCGGAGTGACAGATCCCGCAGTTGCAGACCCGCACGCGGACCTGCCCCGGGCCGGGTGGCTCGATCTTCACGTCGTCGCGAAGGACGACTCCCTTTCCCTGCTCCTCGAGAACGGCTGCCTTCATGCCCGGGTATCCCACATGTGGCGGCTAGCGACGCAAATCGGGCGTCCTCGCGGCGATGCGCTTCACCTCGGCGCACGCCGCCTCGAAGTCCGACGCTCCGGCGCACGCGCGCACCGTCGCCACGCCATCGCGAGGAAGAGCCTCGTCGACGGTTCCGAGTCGCATCCGCCCCGCCTCGGCGATCCATGTGATCCCGGGCTGGGTCGACCACGCGCGCGCCGCGCTTCTCGTCGTGCGATCCAGATCGACCACGACGTACCGGATCCCGGTGAGACGCACGAAGGCTTCGAAGGCCCCGGGCTCTTCCGGGACCCGCGTCGCCAGCGACAGGATGTGACTGCGCCCGCGCGGCTCGTATCCGCTCTTGCCGTTCGCGAGCCGCTGCCAGTGCATCGTGCTCCGCACCATGGCCCGGGTCGCATCGAGCCCCATCGGCCCGTGGAAGGGGAACTCGGCCACCGGGCCAGGAGGGAGTTCGGCGAGCGCCCCGTGCAGCGGCAACGCCGCGGCACCCGACGGGACGGCGACCGACGCGAACACCCGCCAGGGAAGGCGGAACTCGACGGCCACGACGACGGCGAACGCGACGCCGGCGACGGCGATCCCCCGGGACCGAACGATCCCGCGGCGCACGATCCCGTCGAGCCCGAAGCCGGCCAGCAGGGCGACCCCGAGCATGGCGAGCTGCTGAAACCGATCCGGCGCCCGCATGCTGGCGAAGCCGGGAAGCACGCCCCCCAGCCAGCCGAACGGTAGGGAGATGCGCTTCCCCGCGACCCACGCGTCGGGCCCGAGCGAGAGAACCGCGCCGACCGTCGCGATCGCCGCCGCCCCGGCGATCGCCGCGCGCCTGCGCGGCGCGTCGACCCAGGCCACGGAGAAGAGCGCGGCCACCGCCGCCCCGAGCGGCAGCCACCCAACGTACGCCTTTCCCGACGGGACCAGATAGTCGCGCAGATCCGACGCGTGCGCACGGGCGAAGTCGACTCGGCCCGCGTCCGCGAAGCTCGGGATGATGCCCGCGCCAGCGTTCTCGAAATAGGGTCCGCTCACGAGGACGAGAGCGACCCCGACGGCGAGGCCGGCGCCGACCGCGAGCACGAGCCCATGGCGCGCGACCTCGCGTCGCGCCACGAGTGCGTACGCGGCTCCGTACGACGCGATTCCGATCAGCGCGAGATACGCCGAATAGAACGACTGCAGACACTGGAGCAGGAGAAGCAGGCCGAGACCGCCGGCCGCGAGGAGTCGCCCGCGCACCAACGTCCGATCCAGCAAGATCATCGCGAATGGAAGGTACGCCCACCCGAGAATCTGAGTTTGGAAGTAGACGCCGAGACGTGCGGGAGCGAACGCGAAGACCGCGCCGGCGAGAAGAGCGGCTCCGAATCCGACCTCCGCGTGCCGCAGATAGACGAAGATCGCCAGAGCGGAGAGCGCGAAACACGACGCGAGGTCGACCTGGTACGCCAGGATCGCATTTCCCGTCATCCCGAACACGGGTCCCGCCGTCACGATCTTGCCGATCGAATGAGTCGAGAGTGCGAGGCTGTTCTCGTACGGATGGAACGCGTTGGCCTGGTAGAAGGCGAGAGGATCGGTCGTGACGGCGTGCCAGCCCCACGCGTAGAGCCACGCGAGGAGAAACCCGTCCTTGAAGGCCGCGATCGCGGGGCGGCCTTCGAACAGCGCGCGGGGGTCCGGCATCGAGCCGGCCGGGTCCGACAAGAGCGGTTGAAGGACGACGAACGTGGCCGCCAGGTAGAGCACCGCCGCGACACCCCCTTCGATCCACCGCCACGCGAAAGTCCCACCCATCGCGGGCGAGACTAGCCTGCGCGTCCCACCAGGTCACACGATCTCGGCGGTTCGACACGGCGTCGCGACGCCCGTCGACCGAGCACCCACCCGGTCGCTCCACCGAATGCGAAGGCGCCCCGGGGCCCTGGAGCGCTTCGGCCCCGCGCGTCGCCGTGCAATGGTCTCTCGCATGATCGACACCCCCGCGTACGAGAAGCTCGGCGTCTTCTACCTGGGCAAACCCGTCGATCCGGACACCGGCGAGGCGACCTCGGAGCCGTTCCTCTACGACGCGAAGGATCTGACGACGCACGCCTTCTGCGTCGGCATGACCGGAAGCGGGAAGACCGGCCTCTGCGTCACGCTGCTCGAGGAGGCCGCCATCGACGGAATCCCCGCAATCGCGATCGACCCGAAGGGCGACCTCGCGAACCTCCTCCTCACCTTCCCGAAGCTCCGGCCCGAAGACTTCCGACCCTGGATCGACGAGTCCGCGGCCGCGCGCGAGGGCCGGACGCCCGACGAGCACGCCGCCTGGACCGCGGACCTCTGGAAGAGGGGACTCGCCGCCTCGGGGCAGAACGGCGCCCGCATCGGGCGCTTTCGCAAGTCCGTCGAGACCGCGCTGTACACGCCCGGGAGCCGCGTCGGCCGTCCGCTGCGCGTCCTCGGCTCTCTCGACGCGCCCCCCCGAGTCGTCGCCGAGGATCCCGACGCGCTGCGCGACCGCGTCGTGGGCACGACGTCGAGCCTTCTCACGCTCCTCGGCATCGACGCCGACCCGGTCCAGAGCCGCGAGCACATCGTCCTGTCGAGGATTCTCGGCGACGCGTGGGAGCGTGGAGAGGACCTCGACCTCGGTGCGCTGATCCGGGCGCTCCAGAAGCCATCGTTCGATCGCATCGGCGTGATCGACCTCGAATCCTACTTTCCGGCGAAGGAACGCTTCGCCCTGGCGACCGCGCTCAACAACCTCCTCGCCTCGCCCGGCTTCGAGAGCTGGATGGAGGGGGAGCCACTCGACGTCGAGCGGCTCCTCTACGCCGAGGACGGGACCCCGAAGCTGAGCGTTCTCTCGATCGCCCACCTCTCCGAGCGCGAGCGCATGTTCTTCGTCACGCTGCTCCTCGGGGAGGTCGTCTCATGGATGCGCGCCCAGGAGGGCACCGGAAGCCTCCGCGCGCTCCTCTTCATGGACGAGGTCTTCGGGTACTTCCCGCCGCTGGGCAACCCGCCGGCGAAGCCTCTCATGCTGACGCTCTTGAAGCAGGCACGCGCCTACGGCCTCGGCGTGGTCCTCGCAACCCAGAACCCCGTCGACATCGACTACAAGGGACTCTCGAATTGCGGCACCTGGTTCCTCGGCCGACTCCAGACCGAACGCGACAAGGCGCGCGTGCTCGAGGGGCTGGAGGGCGCATCGTCCACGGGGTTCGACCGCAAGCAGATCGACCGCCTCCTCTCGAATCTCGGCAAGCGCGTCTTCCTCATGAACGACGTTCACGAAGACGGCCCGGCGCTGTTCGAGACGCGCTGGGCGCTGTCGTACCTGCGGGGACCACTCCGCCGCGACGAGATTCGCGAACTGACCGAGAGCGGCGCCACGACGAAGCAGCGCGCCAAGCGATCCGCGCGCTCGAAGCCGACGCACCCACGCGCCCGGCGGATCAGAAGAAAGAAGATCGCTCCCGCCGACCGCCCCCTCCTTCCGGCGGAGGCCGCCGAGGGCTTTCTCGTCACCGGCGTCGAGTCGCCGGCACCGGGAACGACCTACGAGGCCGGACTCGTGGCCGAGGCGAGCATGCACTACGTCCACCGTCGAAGTCGGATCGACCACTGGGCGACGCTGACCCTCCACACGCCGCTCGCACCCGACCTCCGCGGGTCGCCGTGGAACGGCGCGACCGAGGTCCTGGACCCTCGTGCGATTCGCGTCGACGATGTCCCGGTGGAGGAGGCGGAGTTCGGGGCGGCGCCGGCGGCGGCGTCGAACCCGAAGTCGTACGCACGCTGGTCGAAGATGCTCGCGACGCACCTCTACAAAGAACACCCCCTCGTCGTGCTCCACTGCAAGGAGCTCCGGGCGTACTCGAAGCCGGGCGAATCCGAAGGTGCCTTCCGCGGGCGACTCGCCCATCTGCGGCGGGAGGTCCGGGACCGGGAACGAACGAGGCTCGAGACGCGCTACAAGCCGAAGCTCGCACGCCTGGAGGACCGAAAACGACGATACGAAGCTCGCGTCGAGCGCGAGGAAGCCCAGTACGCGAACCGACGCACCGAGACCCTGATCTCGTGGGGCACCACCCTCCTCGGCGCGGTCCTCGGTCGACGGATGGGCGGCTTGTCCACCGCACGACGCGCGTCCAGCGCGGCGAAGGGCGTGAGCCGCACGATGCGAGAGCACGCCGACATCGGCCGGGCCGAAGCGGAAGTCGACGCGGTGGAAGAGCAGATCGCCGAGCTGGACCGCGAGTTCCGCGAAGCGCTGGACGATCTGGCCGCCGCGCACGAAGTCGAAGCCGAGCTCGAAGAGATCGCGATCCGACCGCGAAAGGCCGATCTCTCGGTCGAGCGGCTGCGCTTCGTCTGGCGGGCATGACCTCGACGCGCGCTTTCCGCCCGGGATGCTATCGATGCGTGGATGGTACGACCGCGCGATGCGGCGAGCCTCGTCGTGACGCGCGGCGAGGGTGCCCAAACCCGGGTTCTCCTCGGGCGACGCCCCTCCGACGACCGCTTCATGCCCAACGTCTACGTGTTCCCCGGCGGACGCGTCGACGCGGAGGACGAATCGGCTTCCATCGTGCGGGAGCTCCGCCCCGCGGTCGCACGCAGGCTCGAGCGCCGAGCGCGGCCGGCACGAGCCCGGGCCCTGGCGGTCGCGGCGCTGCGCGAGACGTTCGAGGAGACCGGCCTGGTGTTCGGGGAACGATCTCGCAGCGAGCTTCGGCCGGACCTCTCCGGGATCGACTACCTCGGCCGGGCCATCACGCCGCCATCGAACCCGATCCGCTACCATGCACGGTTCCTGCGTGCACGCGCCGAGAACGCCACCGGCCGACTTCGGGGGAACGGCGAGCTCCTCGACCTCGGCTGGTACACGATCGACCAGGCACTCGACCTCACGGTCATCGACGTCACCGAGGCGATTCTCGAGCAGCTGCGAGCCCGCGTCTCCGGGCGAGCGCGAGGCGACCTCTTCGTGCACTACCGCGGCTGGAGGCAGATCCTCTCGCGCGAGTAGCGGGCTACTTGATCGTCTCGCAGTCGATGTAGGTCTCGCCCTTCTTGCAGAAGTCGAGGTCGTCGCCCCCGTCGAGAACGTCGGTTCCCGAGCTGCCATCGAGCCTGTCGGGGCCGCCACCGCCGAGAAGAACGTCGTCGCCCGATTGGCCGCGGAGGACGTCGATGTCCGGACGGCTGGTCACCACCTTCCACGGTGCCGACCTGACGACGCGCCGGCGCGGCAGCATCGACGACCGCTTCGGTTCGCTCGGGCTGCTCGATGACGTCCGGGACTTCACGAGCATTGCGCTGCGGGTCGATTGGAGTTACGCGTTCAGT
>JAUIFY010000292.1 GCA_030430245.1 bacterium
AATGGCGGTGCTGGGCGACCTGACCGAGAGCGACGGCGATCTTCTCACGGCGGCTTCGATGCAGGATCCGACGCGGTTTCGGTTCTCCGGCGAGAAGTAGGTTCTCGCGCAACGCGGCCGGGAGTGCCGAGTGCGTCGGAGCTCCTTGCCCGCCGTCCGTTTCGTGCCCCCGCCCCGGCGCGAGCGAGTCCCCTACTCCAGCCCGGCATAGCCGCGGAGCCGCACCGCGAGCCCGGCTCCGATCGCTCCGAAGCTGGCGAGCTCCTCCTCGCTGAGCTTCAGCCAGACCGACTCGATCGCTTCCTCCCGGTGGAGGCGCAGCTTCTCGAGCACCGTCCGGCCGGCGGCCGTGAGGGCGTACTCCCGCTGGCGCGCGTCTCCGCGCCCGATCGAGACCTTCACGAGGTCGCGCTCGAGCAACTGCCGCAGGGTCCGGGAGACGCCCGCCGGACTCTGCGCACGGCTCTTCGCGAAGAGAGACGGCATGAAGTCCTCCTGGGCGACCTGCTCGAGGACGCGCCACTGGAGGTCGGTGATCCCCGCCTCCGTCGCCAGCTGCTCCCGCCGCTTCTCGAACACGTCGGCGAGCTCCTGCAGGACTCGAATCGCTTCGTAGGCCAGTGCCCGTTTCTGCTTGCGTGCCATTTCTATTTAACGTATGTTAACTTTTAACTCGAGGCAAGTAGATTGGAGGAGCTCATGGACTCGACGAACCGCACCCTGAAGGAAGCCGTGGAAGCGCAGTTCAGCGCCGCGGCCGCCGCCTATGCGACGAGCGGCGTGCACGCCGGAGGACCCGACCTGGAAGCAATGCTCGTCGCCGCCCGACCCGACGGCGCGCAGCGGCTTCTCGACGTGGGCTCGGGCGCGGGCCACACCTCGATCTTCTTCGCTCCACACGTGGCGGAGGTCCACGCGATCGATCTCTCGACGGCCATGTTGGATCAGGGCCGGCGACTCGCCGCCGAACGGGGCCTGACGAACCTGGAGTGGCACTGTGGCGAAGCCGAGACGCTCCCGTTTCCCGACGCGCACTTCGATCTGGTGACGTCCCGCCAGAGCGCGCACCACTACGAGGACCTGGAGCGCGCTCTCACGGAAATCGTCCGCGTGCTGCGACCCGGCGGCCGACTCGTCGTCGTGGACAGCGTCGCTCCCGAGGATCACGCCGGCGACACGTTCCTGAACACGAGCGAGATCCTTCGCGACGCGAGCCACGTTCGCGATCACCGCGTGTCGGACTGGTGTCGCATGTTGGAGGCCGCGGGCCTGCAGGCCGAGGCGGGAGACCGCTGGTGGATCGACATGGACTTCGAAGAGTGGGTCCGCCGAAGCGCCACTCCGCCCGACGCGGTCGAGGCCTTGCGCGCGTTCGTCCGGCGCGCGCCGCAGGACGTTCGCGCGCCCTTCTTCCCCGATCCCGAAGGATGCAGCCGCGTGCGGCTCGAGGCAGGTCTCGTCGTCGGGAAGCGCGCCGCCTGACCCGCGCGCGGTGGCGCGCGCGGTGGCGCTCTCGGACGTGTGGAGCTAGGTCCCATTCCATGATCCTCGATCGGTTCAAGCTCGACGGCAAAGTGGCATTGATCACCGGCGCGGGGCGCGGCATCGGAGCCGGGTGCGCACGCGCCTTCGCGGAGGCCGGGGCCGACATCGTCGGTGGCGCGCGCACCCTCGAGCAGGTCGAAGAGGTCGCGGAGGATGTCCGACGGATGGGCCGCCGCGCGGTCGCGCTCCCGTGCGACGTGATGCAACGCGAGCAGCTCGAGAGCTTCGTCGCCAAGGCGATGGAGGAGTTCGGTCGGATCGACATCCTCGTGAACAACGCCGGCGGATACCCGCCGATGCCTGCTCTCAAGACGAGTGAGCGCGCGTTCGAGGAGTGCTTCAAGTTCAACGTATCGACGGCGTTCCTGCTGACGCGGCTCACCCTGCCCCACATGCTGGAGAAGGACGGCGGTGCGGTCGTGAACATCAGCTCGGCGGCCGGACGCATTCCGATGTCGGGGTTCGTGGCCTACGGGACCGCCAAGGCGGCCATGTCGTTCATGACCCGCGAGTTCGCGATCGAGTTCGCGCCACGGGTCCGGGTCAACGCGATCTCCGTCGGCTCGACCGAGACGTCGTCGCTCGGACCCTTCCTCGACGACGAGTCCCGCGAAAAGATGGCGAACCTGACGCCGATGAGACGAATCGGGGAGGTGGAGGACGTCGCGCTCGGCGCGCTGTATCTGGCCTCGCCCGCGTCGAGCTACGTGACCGGAACGGTCCTCGAGGTCGACGGGGGTCTGATCGACGGCAACTGGCCGTTCCCGGTCTGAGCGACCGCGCTAGGTGGCGCCGGAGGGCGAGGGCAACCGCTGCGGACGAGCCGGTCGGAGCAACCTCCACAGCTGGCCCTTCACCTTGCGCTTCCGGAGCTTCTGCAGCACCTCGACGTTCGTCCGAATGCTCTTGCCCGGCACGATCCAGTTGGGGTGCGTCCTCGCATGCTTCTCGATCCGTTCGATCATCTCCCCCTGCAAGCTCGGGGAGATGTAGAAGCGCGGGTAGAGCAGGTCGTCGTCCTCGTCGAGCTGCTCGTCGCGGCGAGCCAGCTCGACCATCTGGGTGCCCGGGAGAATGCGGATGCCCGTCATGGCGATGACGGCGGTCGGGCGCAGCTCGTCCATGAGCTCGAGGGTCTCGGCGACCGTCTGGTGCGTCTCGCCGGGGCCACCAAAGATCAAGCTGTGACAGAATTTCAGATCGTGCTCGTGGCAGAGCTTCGAGGTCCGGCGGAGATCGTCGACGTCGAACTCCTTCTTGAGGCTCTCGATCATCGTCGCCGAGCCGGCGTCCGTACCGAACTCGATCGCCTTGCAGCCCGACCGGGCCATGAGTCCACACAGCTCGTCGTCGATGAACTTCGGATTGAGATACCCGGACCACTCGATGTCGAGATCTCGACGGATGATCTCCTCGCAGATGTGCTTGGCGTGGCGCATCGGCAGGTTGAAGATGTTGTCGACGAAGAACCAGTGCCGGATCCCGAACTCGTCGTGGATCGCCTGGATCTCGTCGACGACCGTCTCGGCGGTTCGCATCCGGACCTTCGATCCCTCGATCAGCGGGTAGCTGCAGAACACGCACTCGAACATGCACCCGCGCTTCGTCTGGATGTTTAGAGCGCCGCCGCGTTCGTAGTACAGCTCCATGTCGAAGCGCTGCCGCATCGGCGCACCGGTGACGTCGAGGTGCTTGATCCGGCTCATCGGCGTCACGAGTACGCCGTCTCCGGCCGGGGCGCATTGGACCTCCGGAGTCGTCTCGAGGGGCCGGCCGGCAGCGACCCGCTCGAGGATCCACGGAAACGCGTGCTCTCCCTCGCCGACGACACCGGCGTCGGCGGGCAACACTCCCATGATCGTCGCGGGCATGACGGTGAAGCCGGCGCCGCCGAGGACGACGAAAGCGTCGCTCTCTCTACGGACCGTCGCCAGGAGCGCGCGATAGTCGTCGATGTAGGACGTGTTCTCCGGGTACGACGAAGAGTCGAGATTTCGCAGCGAGATCCCGATCACGTCGGGCCGGCACTCGGCGAGCTTTCGCGTGACCGCCGCGTCGACGTCGTCCAGAAAGCAGAGATCGATCGACGCGACCTCGTGCCCCGACCGCTCGGCGACCGCTGCCATGTACGCCGCGCCCAGTGGAAAGACCGGGTCGGGCAGCTTCTCGGTATTGGCCGAGATCAAGAGGACGCGCAGGCTGCGGCTCGCCATGCCTCAAGGCGATACCACGCGCCCCCGGGGTGTCTAGATGGAACTTTCGCGCTCAGGCTGCTTCGAGCGTGGCCTTCCAGGTCTCGACGAGGTGGTGGTTGTCGTCCTGCCAGGGGTGGAAGCTCGGAGCGAAGTAACGGGCCCAGGGCAGGAAGAGCCGTCGGAGCACACCGGGACGTAGCCAGAGGTAGCGGCCCAGCCCCAGCCAGCCACGCCAGTCGCCCGCCATGCCGTCCGCGCGCACCAGAACCCAGTGGAACCGGAAGACGAGCGCCCAGAAGATGACCGTGGTGGACAGCATCACACCGCTCCGGAGCAAATACGCCAGGAACGGACGCTCCGTGACCGTCTCGAACACGTCGTACGCGACCGCTTTGTGCTCGGTCTCCTCGATCGCGTGCCACCGCCACACCTCGGCGATCTCGGCGTCGCCGAGTCCATCCTCCTCGAGCAGACCTCCGGCAAGAATGGCGGTGAAGTGCTCCAGCGCGATGGTCACCGCGAGCTGCTCCAGGGGCGACGTCCGCTCCTTCACTCGCTCGAGAAAACCCTTCAGCCAGCCTTCCAACGCCTCCACCGGGAGGCCCGCCTCCGCGAGCGCCTCATTGTAGCGCCGGTGCTCGCGGCTGTGCATCGCCTCCTGTCCGACGAACGCCTGAACGTCGCGCGCGAGCGCCGGGTCTTCGATCCGGTCGCGATAGTGGCGGACGGCCTCGATGAACATCTTCTCGCCCTCCGGGAAGAAGATCGACATCGCGTTGAAGAAATGCGCCACGTGCGGGCCGGCGGGATGCCAGGTCCGGAGATCCTCCGGATGGATCGCGTACCGGCGGTCCCGCTGCTCGATCTGGAGATTGGCTGGCGTCGTCATGCAAACGATCCTAGATTGAGTTAACACCAGTGTCAAGATCTTTTGCACTCGGAGCTATTTCCCTTGTGCTTGCCGATGTTTACGAACGGGCGCGGATCTTCTTTACTGACAGCGACGTAATCTCTAGGAGATCTCATGCCTCGCCCCCGGAAACGACGCCGCACGACGCGGTCGGAGCGCGACACGCCGCCGGCCGGGAGCCGCATCCGGATCCTCGACGGCGCGATGCAGGCGTTCGGCGAGCGCGGGTATGCCGAGACGCGTGTGGAGGACATTCTGCAGGCGGCGGGCGTATCGCGACCGACGTTCTACAAGTTCTTCGCGAACCGCGACGAGGTCTTCGACGCGATCGCGGAGTCGCAGGCCTTCGCGGTCATCCAGGCCATGAAGGGCGCGATCACGATGGCAGGAGATCCGCTCGAGCGCCTCGACCGGGCCATCGACGCCTACCTTCGCTGGCGGGCGACCATCGGCCCCATCGGAACCGTGCTCGTCGCCGAAGCCATGCGTCCGGGCTCGCACGCGGGAAGCCAACGTCAGGCGATTCTCGACGCCGTCACGTCGTGGTTCGCGGCCGAAGCGACGGAGGTTCTCGGAGAGGCCGCCGACCCGCTCCTCTACGCGGGCGTCGTCGCGGCCCTCGAGAACGTGAGCTCCGCCCTCGACCGCGCCGCACGCGTCGGCGAGAAGGAGATCCAGCGCTGCAAGGAGGTCATGCTGCAGATCGTGCTGGGCACTCTGTCGTGGGAGCGGGATCGCGACGAGCTCATGCAGCGGCTCGGGCGGCTACGAGGCGACGCGACGTCGTGAAGCGCCGGCGCGTCAGCTCCGCGCCGCATCCTCGCGCGAGAGGCGACGGCGCCGGAGCGCGTTCTTGATCTGACGCTTGCCGAGGTGGAAGAGCGTTCTTCCATCGAAGCTCGGCCATTCGAGCAGAGCCTCCATGATGGTGATCGGCTTCCGCCCCGGCTTGCGCCAATCGGTGATCACGTTGGGCTTGTAGATCGACGGCGTGCGGAACATCGCGCTCCGGTCGAGCACCTCGTTCGGGCCGAGCGTCTCGACGGTGACCGGCAGCCCGATGCGTCGTGCGAGCTCCCGCTCCTTCTCCGCCGACACCGTGCGACTTGGATCGTCGAGCTCGACCAAGAGCCGCAGCTCGTGGGGGCGGATCAGAACGAAGAACACCCGCGTGCCGAGCGTGTCGGCGAACTCGTAGGCGGCGTCCAGAATCTCGTACTGCATCGCACTCGCGCCGTCGATCTCGACGGTCTCCTCGAAGCGGCCCAGCACCTCGACCGTCTCGTCCGCCCGACCGCACGGACACGGCTCCGTCTCTCGACGCACCAGATCTCCCGTCACGTATCGGACGAGGGGCATCACCTCCTGCACGAGACTCGTGATGGTGACGATCCCCCTCTCGCCCGGACCCACGGGTTCGAACGTCTCGGGGTGCAAGATCTCGAACTCGAGGAGCTCGCCGCAGAGATGGAGGCGGCCCTCCGTGCAGCCGACCCCCATGAGCATCGTCTCGTTGGATCCGTAGATCTCGACGACCCGCGCCTCCCAGTCGTGCTCGATGGCCCGCCGAAGGGCCGGCGGCAGGACGGCACCGCCGCAGAAGATCAGCTCGACCGAGCCGAGGTCCGTCGCGAGATCGAGACCCTGATCCCGCGCCAGCTCACGAAGGAGCACCGGCTCCAGAGGTAGCGACGAGATCGCCGTGACCTTCAACCGCCGGATGAACTCCAACGCGCGCGTGAACGGCACATCCCAACTGAGGTTGCCCGCGGCGATGTGGCACGCCCCCGCCTGGCGAAGCGCCTCCTCGAACACGAAGGACACCGGCGCGAAAAGGGGAAAGCGATTCAACAGAATCGTCTCACGATCGAGCTCCGGCACCATGCCGTGGACGCGAGACGCCATGCGCTTGAGCTCGGAGAGGCCGGACCACGTAGAGATCGGTTCCCCGGTGGTTCCACTCGACTCGTGGTAGTGCCAAGCCTTCGCAGCCGGCACCGCGAGCATCCCGAACGGGCTCTGCTCGGTGAGATGCTGCTTGCGCGTGAAGGGCAAGGACGAGAGATCGGCGCGCGTCTCGAGCGAGTGCCCGTCGAGGTGCTGCGCATAGAACGGGCTGCGCCGTGCGCGCTCGATCGCCCCGCGCAGCACTTCGTCGCGCGATGTATGCGGCTCCGTTGCGGGACCTGTCTCCATGCGGACCTATGTCGCACGCGGAAACCCCCAAGGCCAGACGGCCTCGCGCGCCGTCGGTCCCGGATCAACGGCGGAGTCGGGCGGCGAACGGGACGACGGTGCGGATGATCCGGATCGTGTCGATCCAGGGATCGTAGTGACTCACGAGCTCGTCGGGAGGCGGGTAGTACACGCGAACGTCGCACGTACGCACGCTCACGCCTCGGCGGGCGGCGAGAATCAGGACCTCGCTCTCGAACTCGTAGTGGTCCGCGCGAACCGCCAGGCCGAGTGTCGCCTCGATGGGATAGATGCGGAAGCCGGATTGCGTATCGCGAAACTCGCGACCGGCAGCGAGCGCGACCCACCAGTTCGCGAAGTCGTTCCCGAAACGCCGAATCCCCGCCACTTCCTGCTCGTCCCGAATGCGGGCCCCGAGCACGATCGCGGCCGGGTCGGCTTGGTGCTCCGTGAGGAGGGCCGGAATCTCGGCAGCGAGGTGCTGACCGTCCCCGTCGAGGCTCAACGCGTGCGTGAACTCCTGCGCGTGCAGACGCGTCATGCCCGAGCGCAGCGCGGCACCCTTGCCGCGATTGCTCTCGTGCCGGAGGACGTCCGCTCCCGCTTCACGCGCGACCTCCGCCGTGCGGTCCGCCGAGCCGTCGTCGACGACGAGCACGTGCTCGACGTGCTCCCGGGCACCGCGCACCACGCCTGCGATGGTATCCGCGACGTCCAGACACGGAATCAACGCGGCAAGCCGCCGCGCGCTCACTCGGCGGCGTCTCTCGCGCGCGAGAGTCGCGCGAGCAGCTCGGCGCGCGTCTGGTCGCTCAACCGCTCGCGGTCCTCGTAGGTCAAGCCCTCCGTGCCGATCGGCGGCAAGACCTCGACCACGACCGTGCCGGGTCGAATCGAGAGATACCGGCCCCGGGGCATCACCCCGGACGTGCCGTGGATGGCGACGGGGACGACGGGACGACCGAGCTGGATGGCGAGTGCGAACGCTCCCTTCTTGAACGGCTGCAAACCCTTCTCGGACGATCGCGTTCCCTCGGGGAACATCACGAGCGAGAATTCGGCGCGTCCGCCCGCCTGGAGCCGGTTCAGGCGCTCGATCGACTCCGCTGGGTTCTCGCGATCGATCGGCACCATGCCCAGCGTCTTCATTGCGAGCCCCAACACCGGTTCGCGAAAGAGCTCCTTCTTCGCGGCGAACCGATTGTTGCCGGGCAGGTAGCCGAGAAGAGCG
>JAUIFY010000293.1 GCA_030430245.1 bacterium
GGACCGGCAGGGACCCGAGCTGCTCGCGTGTGATCGAGCCGCCGAGCGCGGCGGCGCCGCGGAGGATGCCCTCTTCGTACTCCTCGCCGCGGGGCTCCGCCGGGATCTCGACGTCGACCTGGCGGGAGGGCGCCTCCTCCGGGATCTGGAAGGACATCGAGAGGTTGAAGATCGCGCGCTCGCCCTGGTGGGCGACGACGCGGCGGGTCGTGAAGGTGCCCCCGTCCCGGATCCGGTCGACGGCGTACTCGATCGGCAGGTCGGGATCCCCCGGACGCAGGAAATACGCGTGGGCCGAGTGGGCGACGCGCTCCGGGGCGACGGTGGCCTGCGCGGCCCGCATCGACTGGGCGAAGACGAGCCCCCCGTAGATCCGCCCATTGCCCGCGGGCGGGCTCGTGCCGCGAAAGAGGTCGTCGCCCTCCCGGGCGTCGCCGTCGGTTCCGGGGAGCGGTTCGAGGTCGAGGCGCGAGAGGAGGTCGCGGAGGGTTTCGTCGTCGGGGAGCAGCATCGGGCCCCGTTGGTAGCGAATCCGGGGCGCCACGGGGGGATGCCACGAGGCGGATCGAGGGTCTATCGTCAGGGGCGTGCGCGGCTCGTCTCGCCGCTCGCTTCTCCGGTGCAGGCCGGGTCGCGGCGAGTCGGGTCCGAACGACGACTCCGTGAACCGACACGCGCTTCGGCGGCTGCCCCGCCGAGCTGCGAAGGAACCCCGCGATGGCCGAACTGCCCTTTCTGCTCTTCGACGCCGACAACCACTACTACGAGGCCGAGGACGCCTTCACGCGTTACATCGACCCCAAGATGAAGAAGCGCTGCATGGACTGGGCGACACTGAACGGGCGCAAGGAGCTCCTCGTCGCAGGCAAGGTCAACCGCTTCATTCCGAACCCGACGTTCGACCCGGTGGCGAAGCCCGGCTGCCTCGACGACTACTACAAGGGCATCAATCCGGAGGGGAAGGGCATTCGCGAGGCCTTCGGCGAGCTCGTGCCGATCGACCCGGTCTACCGCGATCGCGATCTCCGGCTCGAGAAGATGACCGAGCAGCGGATCGAGAAGGCGATCTACTTCCCGACCCTCGGTGTCGGGATGGAAGAGGCGCTCAAGGACGACGTCGAAGCGGTCCACTGCGCCTTCGAGGCGTTCAACCGGTGGCTCCTCGACGACTGGGGCTTCGCCTACCAGGAGCGGATCTTCGCCGCCCCCTACATCTCGATCATGGACCGGGATCGCGGAATCAAGGAGCTGCTCTGGGCTCTCGACAACGACGCGCGCTTCATCGTGATGCGGCCGTCGTACATCTACGACAAGGGCGGCAGCCGGTCGCCGGCGGATCCCTACTTCGATCCCTTCTGGCAGATCGTGAACGACTCCGGGATCACCGTCGTCTACCACGGCGGTGACTCGGGCTACGGCCACTACATGGCCGACTGGGGCGAGGGGGGCACGATCCAGAGCTTCCACAGCTCGCCGCTCACGAGCATCGCAGGAGGCCACAAGGCGCCCTTCGACCTGATGGCCGCCCTGATCTCCCATCGGCTCTTCGAGCGATTCACGAACCTGCGCCTGGCGTCGATCGAGATGGGGGCCTTCTGGGTGCCGTGGCTGATCCAGTCCATGGAACGGGCCTACGGCCAGGAGCCCGGCAAGTTCTTCGAGGATCCGGTCGAGACCTTCAAGCGCCACGTCTGGATCTCGCCCTTCCACGAGGACTCGGTCCTGAAGCTGAAGGAGCTGCTCGGGGCGGACCGGCTGCTCCTCGGATCCGACTGGCCCCACGCCGAGGGCCTCGCGGACCCGACCGACTTCGCCCTCGACCTCGAAGGGTTCACCGACGAGGAAGTGAAGATGGTGATGCGCGACAACTGCGACGCGCTGTCGGTCCGCCGCCCCGTCTGATCCCATCGTCTCGTCTTCGCCCCGAATCCCGGAAGGAACGCCCCATGCGTGCCGCATTGCTCGAGAAGCATTCCCAGCCCCTGAGCTTCGTCGACGACATCGACGTCGAGGATCCCCGCGAAGGGGAGGTCCAGGTCCAGGTCTCCCATTGCGGGATCTGTCACTCGGATCTCACGATCGTCGACATGCCCGCGGGCGAGATGCTGCCCCAGGTCCTCGGCCACGAGGCCGCGGGAACCGTGGTCGAGGTCGGTCCGGGCGTGACGCGCCTCGCGAAGGGAGATCGCGTCATGCTCACGCCGCTGCCCACGTGCGGCGTGTGTTATTTCTGCGGCCGGGGCGAGCCCCAGCTCTGCGTCGACGGGCAGAACTTCATGACGGGGCTTCGGACGGACGGCTCGTCTCCGCTTTCGCGGAACGGTGAGCGGGTCTTCCATGGCTTCGGCCTGGCGGGATGGGGCGAGCTGACGACCGTACACGAGCGGCGCGCGGTCAAGATCCCCGACGACACGCCCCTCGAGATCGCGTGCGTGATCGGTTGCTCGGTCCAGACCGGCGTCGGCGCGGTGCTCAACACGGCGAAGGTGGAGGAGGGGGCCACGGTCCTCGTGACGGGCCTCGGGGGGATCGGTGTCTCGATCGTCCAGGGCGCGCGTCTCGCGAACGCGTCGAAGATCATCGTCTCCGACCCGGTGGCCGAGCGCCGGGACTATGCGGCGAACTTCGGTGCGACCCACGTCCTCGATCCGACGCAGGACGACGTCGTCGCGAAGGCCCTCGAGTACACCGGGGGGATCGGGGTCGACTACGCCTTCGACGGGGCCGGTCACGAGAAGCTGATCGAGGACTGCGTGAACGCGATCCGGCCGGGCGGCACGATGACGATGGTGGGAGCCGCGATGGGGGCCTACACGATCCCGATGCCGGCGCTCTTCCTGACCCAGGAAAAGAAGATCCAGGGCTGCATCCTCGGCTCGTGCAACAGCCACCGCGACGTGCCGAAATTCCTGTCGCTCTGGCGCAAGGGCACGCTCGATCTCGAGAGCATGATCACCCACCGGCACTCGATCACCGACGTGAACGTCGGACTCGACCATATGCGCGAGAGCCGCGGGCTGCGGCACGTGCTCGAGTTCTAGCGCGCCACGGGCGGAGCGGGCCGGCGCCGCCGGCAGGGGGATTCGCGCGCCGGGCGACCCCTCGCGCGCCCGGGTCGTCGCGCGCTCGGTCCCCGACTCCGTGGCTGGACGCCTCCGGGCTCGTCTCGTTCATGGACGAGCGAGGGGCAATTCCCTCGCGCCCGAGGCGCGGCCCGGCGCCGCGTGGCCTCTGGGTCGGCCGAATTGCCGGGGGGCTGCGCGCGGCCTTTGTGACGCGAGTCCCACTCCGGTCGCGAAAGGCTCAATCAATTCCCCGATTTGCCGATGGATTCTCTGTTGGATTGCCGGCTGTGCGAGACCCGCGCGCCAGGGCGTCCACTTCGTCGCGTGCCGCACGGACGGGAGAATCGCATGGTCAAGGTCCACCTCCGCACTCCTCGGATCGCCTCGCTGATCGCCTTGGCGCTGCTCCTCTCGCCCCTCGCGGTCAACGCCGGCGACGAAGAGATCTTCTCGGCGCAGGTTCCTCCGAACGTCCTCCTGATGGTCGACAACTCCGGCTCCATGAACGCGATCATGGAGCACCCGTCTTTCGACTCGACGACGTTCGCCTACACCTGCGACATCATGCCCACCGTCGGCAGCGGCACGATCACGCTCTGGGACCAGAATGGTCGGCCGACGCGACGCGTCTGCGCGTCCTCGGGCTGCCGATTCGAAGTCCGGTCGACCGATTCCGGCTGGACGCCGACGCCCGACCCCTTCGACAACTCGCGCAACGGCTACATCGAGCGTCGCTTCTGCGGCCAGACGCGGAAGCTCTACACCGACGGCCTCAACGAGAGCTACGGCAACCGGACCTGGTACTACTCCGAGTACGCGGAGTGGCTCTACTCGATCGACGCGAGCGACGCGACGACGCTGATCGGCCCGGCGGACGTGGCGCGCACGGCGCCGCAGATCCTCGCCGAGATCGACGTGTCCAACAACGGCCAGAACTACATCACGGGCGACACGTTCGCGAAGTACCAGATCACGCGGATCACCGCGGCCCGCGACATCGCGCGGGACGTGATCTACCAGACCAACAGCGACTGCCCCGCCTTCCTCGGCAACTGCGGCGTCTATTCGGATCGCGTGCGCTTCGGCGTCGCGCAGTTCCACCGCAGCTCGCACGGCGGCTTCGTGCGCGCGGAGATCGACGAGTACAGCACGAACCGGACGCTGCTCGAGAACGCGATCACCTCGCTCGACGCGCAGACGGGCACGCCGCTCGGTGAGACCCTCTTCAAGCTCTACACGTACTTCATGCCGCGTGACCCCGCGGCGCAGCCGACGGGCAACAACTCGAGCCAGTTCCCGGGCTACCAGTACAACATGTCGAACGGCGACTACACGTCGACCTACTCCAATCGCCCCGACGATCCGGTCACCCAGTCCTGCCAGAAGAACTTCATCATCATGATCACGGACGGTGAGCCCACCTCCGACAACTTCGCGACCAGCGGGAGCAACACGCAGGGCTTCTCGAGCTTCACCGGCCTGATCGGCGACTACGCGCCGGACGCCGTGGGCGACCCGGACATCGGCTCGGACTCGACCCCGGAGGTCGGTTCGCCTCCGTGGGGGAGCTCCGCCGGCTCGGGCTACCTGGACGACATCGCGCGCTGGATGCAGCTGAACGACTGTCGCCCGGACTACGCGGGCGTGCAGAACGTCGACGTCTACACCGTCGGCTTCGGCACGCTCGGCCCGGTCAACTCGCTGCTCCAGAAGACCGCCGACGAGGGCAACGGTCTCTTCTTCGCGGGCAACCAGGCGGAGACCCTGACCCAGGCGCTCGTCTCTTCGGTCCAGGACATCATCTCGAAGTCCCAGGGCTTCTCGGCGGCCACGGTGCCGGCGGCGCGTACGTCCGATGGCGGTCAGCTCTACACCACGCTGTTCCAGCCCACGAGCGCACGTCCCTTCTGGCCCGGCAAGCTCCGGAGCTACACCATCACCGCCGCCGGTGAGATCCTCGACGCGAACGGCGTGTGCGCTCTCACCGACCTCACGGATCCGCCGAACTGTACGGGGGGCACCTTCCAGGACGAGTCGACGTCCCCGCCGCACTGGAACGCCTCGAAGGTGATGCCCTCGGCCAACGGACGGGACCTGAAGGTCTCGCTGCCCGGTACCACGAGCCAGGTCGTGACGACCTTCGACCACACCGTCACGGCGGCCGACCTGGGCGGCTCGGGCGTGCTGGGTAGCTACACCGACTATCCGCCGGCGGCCGGAGTCTCGTCGGACGCGGATCTCGACGAGGCCGTCGTGTCCTTCGTCGCGGGCTGCGAATGGGGAACCGGCCTCGCCGCGGGCGGGGGGAACGATTTCGACGGCTGCGTCGATCGGACGCGCGTCGAAGGGGGGCTCACCCAGGCGGATCGCCTCGGCGACATCTTCCACTCGAACCCGGTCGTGATCGGGGCACCGAACTCGTTCATCGCGGAGCCGAGCTACTACGCCTTCTCGAACGACACGACGTACTCGCGCCGGACGCGCGTGATCGTCGCGGGCGCGAACGACGGCTTCCTGCACGGCTTCCATGCGGGGACCTGGCAGTCGCTGACCGGCAAGCACGATGCGGGCACTGGCGTCGAGCTCTTCGGCTTCATGCCCTGGGGCGCTCGCACGAAGGTCGCGGATCTCGCGAAGGACGATGCGACGCTCCACCCTGTGAGCGTGGACGGCTCACCGGCGGCGGCGGACGTCTGGATCGACAGCAACTCCGACCCGACCGACGACAAGCTGGCGAGCGAATGGAAGACCGTGCTGATCACGGGCCTCCGCGAGGGCGGCGAGCACTATCTCGCCCTCGATATGACCGATCCGAGCGCCTCGAGCTATCCGGGCTACATGTGGGAGTTCCCGCTCGAGAACGACACCGGCTGGCGCGCCTACGTCGGGCAGACGTGGTCGCAGCCGATCATCACCCGCGTCCGGCTCGAGAACGGAAGCGGGGAGATCGAGGAGACCTGGGTCGCGATCGTCGGCTTCGGCTACGACCCGAGCAGCGACCCGAACGACGCCGCTCAGTACAACCCGCTCTCGCTCAAGGGGCGCGGGATCGCGATGATCGACGTCGCGACGGGGCGTCCGGTCGCGGTTCGCAAGTTCGGCGCGGCCACCGGTGACGTCAGCGACATGCTCTATGCGATTCCGTCGACGCCCGGCGTCCTCGACTACGACCAGGACGGCTTCGCGGACCTCGTCTACGTGGGCGATCTCGGCGGCAACATCTGGAAGTGGGTCGTCAAGCCGGCCGGCACGGCCAGTCCCACGTCGGCGCAGCTCTACCAGGCGAACTGGTCCTTCCGGAAGATGTTCGACGACGACCCCTCGCGTTCGGCTTCGGGTGTCCATCATCGCAGCTTCTTCTTCCCGCCGGCGGCCACGGTCGTGAACGGAATCCTCCATCTGGGCATGGGGACGGGCGAGCGGACGAGCCTCAACTGCTCTTCGACGCGTGACGGCTGCGTCCTGCTGAACCGCTACTACGTGATCAAGGACCGGGACGTCTGGGATTCCTCGACGCCTTCGGTCCTCGACGGCCGCGCGGCCCCGACGGGCCAGTTCACCGACGTGACGCTGAGCGAGGCTTCCTGCCCGGCGATCGAGCCCCAGGGCTACTACTTCGACGTGGCGGACGGTGAGAAGTTCGTGACGAACAGCGAGGTCTTCAACGGCTTCTTCTTCGTCTCGACCTTCCGCCCGGATCTCTCGAACGTCTGCGAGCCTTCGGGCGAGTCCACGCTCTACGGTCTGCTGGCGAAGTGTGGCCAGGGCTTCTTCGGTCCGCCGAGTCCGACGAGTCCGATCGCGGGCATCGACCGGACCGAGTCGCTCGGCAAGGGCATGCCGACGGATGCGCGGCTGTCGATCGCGCCGGGCGACGGTGGCAACCGCCTCATCATCAGCAAGCAGGACGGCGAGCTCATCAATCTCGAGGCCGGCGCCTCGGATTCCGAGCACGGCACGATGTACTGGCGCGAGCTCGACTGATCGAGGCCGACGCCCCGTCTCACGACCCGCGCGACTCGCGATCGATCGCGGCCGCGTCGAGGAGGATCCGAACATGAACGAGCGAATCCGGCTCTCCATGAACGCCGCGCGGGTCGCCGCGGGGGTGCTCGCGAGTCTCCTGCTCGCGTCGAGCGCGATGGGTGAGGATCCCGCCGCGGAGGCCCTCGAGGAGGACGTGGTCTATGCCGTCCGTCCGGGAGCGATGACGATCACGCTGGGCGAGGTCGTGCACCGGGTGACGGACAAGAGCCGCCTCTTCGACGCAGCGGGCCGGCGCATCTCCCTCTCGGAGATCGATCCGGGCTCCATGGTCGAGTACACGTCGCGCCCCGGCGAGCGCGACGGACCTCCGCATCTCGGACGGCTCCAGGTTCGCGACGGAGACTACGAATAGGCGGCGGCTCGAGGCCGGGTCGAGGCGTCTCGGCCGCCGGCCCTTCGATCCCGCTCGGCGTCCGGCTCAGCTCGGCAGGTCGATCCGATACAGCTTCGCCGCGTTGTCCTGGAAGATCTTGCGCTTGCGCGCTTCGGTCCAGTCCGCGGAGATCTCCGCGATGTACTCCTGGACTTCCGGATACAGGCAGGTCGGGTGGGGGAAGTCGGTCTCGAAGAGGACGTTGTCCTCGCCGACCACGTCGATCAGGTGCTTCGGCGCGACCTTCTCGAACCAGAAGCAGCCCCAGAAATGGTCCCGGAAGTACTCGGAGGGCTTCTTCCGAAGCGCGACCTCCTGCTGGGCGCCGGTCTCGCTCCACTCGTAGTCGATCGACTCGAGGACGAAGGGCATCCAGCCGATCCCGCTCTCGACGGAGACGATCTTCAGGTCGGGGCACCGGTCGAAGATCCCGCTGTAGATCATGTTCGACATGACACGGGAGTTCTCGACGAAGAGTGCCGCGGAGCCGAGGGCCAGGCGCCGGCGCATGCCGTTCGATTCCCACGCCGCGCGTCCGAACATGTTGAACGAGGTCTCGCTCGCGCCGATGTGGAAGTTGATC